>JAFTJI010000161.1 GCA_017456495.1 Lentisphaeria bacterium
ACACCCCTCAAACGCACTTTCCCCAATACTCGTGACACTATTCGGAATCGTAACACTCGTCAAGCTGTTGCAACAGGCAAACGCACTTTTCCCAATACTCGTGACACTTTTCGGAATCGTAACACTCGTCAAGCTGTTGCAACAGGCAAACGCACTTTCCCCAATACTCGTGACACTATTCGGAATCGTAATACTCGTCAAGTTCTCGCACATAAAAAACATCCATTCCCCAATACTTTTGATACTATTCGGGAGCGTAATACTCTTCAAGTTGATGCATTTAGAAAATACAGATTCCCCAATATTCTTGACACTATCCGGAAGCGTAATACCAGTCAAACCAGTACAACTAAACGCGCAATCTCCAATGTAGGTGACACTATTCGGAATCGTAACACTCTTCAAGTTCTCACACCCCTCAAACGCACTTTCCCCAATACTCGTGACACTATTCGGAATCGTAACACTCTCCAAGTTGCGACAGTGAGCAAATGCTTTATTCCCGATACTTGTGATTCCTTCCGGGATTACAAAATCTTTTTGTTTTCCGTCCGGAACAACTTTAACCAAAGTTGTTCCTTTTACTTGATATCCGCAAGAATTTTCACTCATTACCGGAAAAAGATAAATGGAGAGCAACAGTGCAAGAACGACTTTGGCAATAAAAGTTTTCCGATGCATCAGTTTCCGGCTCTTATTCATTCCATACGCTTCCTGGCGAACTTCTGTTTCAATCTCATTTTTCATAAACAAACACCTCTCTCTTTATTTTTTGAGGTAATTTCAAAAGTCTTCAAAAATGTCAGAAAATTCTTGTTGCAATCTGTAAAATGGGGCGTTTTCGGCTTATCCTCCATAGCTTCAGCGAAGGAGGATGGTAGCCACGCTCAACCTACCATTTTCAGCTCATCAACAATCCTTTTTCAGACAAATTTTGCCGGACTTTTGAAATTACCTCTTTTTACAAAAAAAAAATCTTATACAGTTATACGAATGGAATCTGAAAAAATATCATCCCAAAAACTCACGGATGAATTTCGCCATATCTTCTTTTTCCACGCAGGTCTTGTGGAGAATTTCTTTTGTCTTCAACTCTGCCAGCGGTGCGGGAACTGCAGTATCAGAAACTGCTGCAAGTTTGTCCAGAAGAGCAAAGCCATCAGCAGGGATTTCTGCATTATCAATGGCAGGAAGAACATCGGCGGCGAACTTGTAGGGAGATGCCGTTGAAGCAATCACGCAGGGGGTCTTGTCTCCGGTTTCCTTCACATACTCATCATAGACTTTCACTGCGACTGCGGTATGTGTGTCGCAGAGGTAATGTTTCTCTTTGAAGAGCTTGGAAATGGTCGCCTGAGTTGCTTCTTCATCGCAATAACCGGCAGAGAATTCTTTCTGCAATTTTTCCAGAACTTCTGCACTGACACTGTATTTCCCTTCGCCGGAAAGAGCTTTCATCAGACCCGCCACCTGCTCTGCATCTTCATTATAAAGATGATAAAGCAGACGTTCCAGGTTTGAAGAAATCAGGATATCCATGGAGGGGCTTGTAGTGGTATAGAACGGACGGTTCCGGTCATAGACACCGGTCTTGATAAAGTCGGTCAGGATGTTGTTTTTGTTGGATGCACAGACAAATTTGTTGATAGGCACGCCCATGCGTTTTGCGTAGAGCGCAGCCAGAATGTTGCCGAAGTTTCCTGTGGGAACTGCCACGTTCATGGGTTCGCCCATCTTGATTTTTCCGTCACGAACGAGATCACAGTAAGCAGAAACATAGTAAACGATCTGGGGTGCAAGACGACCGAAGTTGATGGAGTTTGCAGAAGAGAATTCCATCTTTCCTTCTTTCAGGAACGCCTGCATAGCGGCATCGCCGAAAATCTTCTTGACACCGGTCTGGGCATCGTCAAAGTTTCCTTCAATGGCGCAGACAGCCACGTTGTTTCCGGTCTGTGTGGTCATCTGCAGTTTCTGCATGGGGCTGACACCGTTCTGGGGGAAGAAAACGATGATCTTTGTTCCCGGGACGTCAGCGAATCCGGCAAGAGCAGCCTTTCCGGTATCGCCGGAAGTTGCAACGAGAATTACGATCGTTTTATCCGGAGCAGTCTTTTTTGCAGAGACTGTCAGCAGGAACGGAAGGATCTGCAGCGCAAGATCTTTGAATGCGCAAGTCGGACCGTGCCAGAGTTCCAGCATGTGGCATCCGTTGCCGAGATCCACCAGCGGTGCGGGCTGTTCATTATCAAAAGTTCCGGTATAAGCACCATTGACGCAATATTCCACTTCTTCCGGAGTAAAGTCATTGAGATAAGCGGAAAGAACTGCACAAGCGCGTTCCTTGTAGCTCATGGGAACGAGTTTTTCCAACATATCGCGGGAGATCTGCGGAAATTCAGAAGGAACAAACAATCCGCCGTCTTTGGAAATTCCCTGAGCGATTGCCTGTGCTGCGGTGACATTCAAGTTCTGTCTGGTACTGGTAAAAAACATTTCATAACTCCTGAGTTTTATCTTTATCCTGTAATCTACACCCGAAATATATATTTTCAATATATAATTTATTTTTTTTGTAATATTTTATCGTGCTCATGTTATTCATTCATGCTTTTTTATGGCTGATAATTCTTTTTTCATGCTTTTTTTAATCAAGACTGCTTGAAAAGCGTTTTCAGAGAGGTTATATTCAAGCGGAATCACACAAAACAAAGGAGTATTTGCAATATGATCGTTTCCGATATCAGTCCGACTTATCAGTGGAAAAAGCTCACACCCGATGATGGCAAACATTACTTTTTCGGTTATTATGACAGAATCCCGTGGAACCGGGATCAGACAAAGCATCTGGCTTTGAGAGTCGATCAGGATGACCGGATCCCGGAACGGGGCGAAGCTGCAGAACTCGGATATGTCACACCAGATAAACAGGAGTTCGTTTCTCTGACAACCACACGGGCGTGGTGTCATCAGCAGGGCTGTATGAATCTCTGGCTCAAACACAGACCGGATTGCTTCGTTTATAATGATTATGAAGAAGAAACTGACCGCATCGTTGCCCGGATCTTTGAAGTCGGCAAAGGAATCGTCGGAAAATATGAACGCCCGATCTATACGATTTCTCCAGATGGTCGCTGGGCAGCTTCTCTTGATTTTGCCCGGATCCCCAGACGCGGCTACTCCTATGCAGATGCCATCCTTCCCGCAGAAAAACGGATCCCGGATCTCGACAACGACGGGATCTTTCTCATGGATCTCTACACCGGAGAATCAAAGCTGATCGTCTCATACCGTCAGATGGAAGCCATTCACCCGGTTTCCTACATGCTCCCGGATGTCTACTGGTGGCTGAACCATATCATTTTCAATTGTGATTCCACTCAGCTGCTTTTCCTTTTCCGCTGCTGCAAAAATCCGATCACGCCGTGGGCTCCCATGTGGCACACCTACATGTACACCGTGAATCTTGACGGTTCCAATCTGCAATGCACCCTGCCCCAGGTCTACTGGAAAGGCATGATCTCCCATCAGATCTGGGGACGTACTCCCGATGAAATTCTCATCGACTGCAAATGGGCTGATGAAGCTTATGATTATGTAGTCTTTGACAATCGCATCCGCCCGCCTCAGGCAAAACGCATCGCAAAAGGTCAGGGGCCAATGGGACATCTCGTTTTTTCTCCCGATGGGGAATGGATGCTGGCAGATACGTACATCGAAGAGGGATATCAATCGCTGGCACTGGTCAAAGCTGCAACTGGCGAAGTCCGGGTGATCGGCAAATTCCGCAATGACGGACCTTTCGGAGAAACCCGCTGTGACCTGCATCCACGCTGGTCAGCGGACGGATCCAAGATCACTGTTGATGCAAAACATGATGGCAAACGCGCCATCTACTATCTTGAATGCGACGAAAAGGTAAAGTTCTGATGATCAACCAAATTGCCAAAGATCTCCATTCCCTCGGTGTCAGGGCTGGAGATACAATTTTAGTTCATTCTTCTCTGAAATCTCTCGGTCCGGTTCCCGGTGGAGCAGAAACTGTTATTCAGGGATTATTGAAAGCTCTGGGAGAAGACGGAACTCTGCTTTTTCCGGCATTTTCGTTCTCAACTGTCAACCTGAAAAATCCGGTCTTTGATGTAAAAAAATCTCCGTGCTGTGTCGGTGCTCTGCCGGAGTATTTCCGGACAAGACCTGGTACGATCCGCAGTGTTCATCCGACTCACTCCGTTTCCGGAACCGGAAAAAAAGCAAAACAGATATTATCTGAAAATCAATTAGATACGACTCCTTGCGGAGAACATTCCCCATTCAGAAAAATGCGGACTGAAGGCGACTGGATTCTGTTCATCGGCTGTACCATTGCACCGAACACGACCATGCACGCTGTGGAAGAGTTGGCAATGCCGCCTTATCTTCTGGGAGATCCCATCGAATTTAAGATCATCCATGAGGACGGTTCGGAATCAACAATGAATGTCCGCCGGCATAATTTTGTTGCGACTGGTTATGCTCAGAGATATATCCGTCTCGGAGAACTGCTGACACCGGAAGAACTGCATTGCGGAAAAGTTCTTCAGGCTGAATGTTATCTGATGAAAGTTTCTGCCGTATGGCAAAAAGGACTTGCCGCGATACAGGCAAATCCGTTCCATTTTGTTGAGCCGATGTGATTTATTTCACTTTCGCGGGAAGTTCATCCCTCGGGACCGGTTTATCCAGACGGAATGTCTTAACAGTTCCATTCCCGAATAACAACCGGATTTGTCCGCCGGGGTGATTTCCCGGATGATCCGCCAGAATCAACTCGTCCGGAGCCGGTTTTCCGTTTTTTGGAGGAAAATAGTAATATGACAGTGTATCATCCCGCAGCTCTCCACGAGTTTGAGTCTCTGTTCCGGGACAAACAAAATGCGTTAAATCACGGTCAAAATGCAGTTTGAATAAAAGGTTCAACCCTTTTGTATCTGCTTCATGAGGGAGGACTTCATATTTTTCCTGATAAAGCACTAATGCCTGATATATCTGCTTCAGATTATTCCCGCAATCATTGAGATCTGCTTCAACACGTTTCTTTTCCGGTTGCGGAAGATAGATCAAAAACAGCAGAAGACAAAATATGATCAGCATGGAAAGAGCTGCTATAAATGATTTTTTTTCACTTGCCATAGTAAAAAAAAGGGAGGGTTTGCGCCCTCCCCCTCCATAATGATTTTATTTCATCTGAGCCAGAGTTGTTTCCACCCGCTGGAGTTTTTCCTTAAGAGATTCCAGCTGAGCTTTTGTATCATCAATGACTTTCTGCGGAGCACGGGAAACAAAGCCGGGATTGTTCAACCGGGCTTCGGTTCCTTTGATCCAGCCGAGCAGATCTTTTTTCTGTTTTTCCAGTTTGACAGTTTCCGCTTCGACATCGATCACGCCCTTGAGAGGCAGGAAGATCGCACCGCCGGAAAGAACTGTTGCCGGCGCATCTGATCCGTAATCCTCCATGGAAATGGTCAGATTTTCCGCATTAAGCAGAGACTTGAAGCTGTCGGCGCCTGCCATAAAGAAGTCATAGCATCTCTGATCTGCAGCCTTGACATGGAAATCAAGTTTCTTGCCCGGAGCAATATCATAGTTCAAGCGGAGAGTACGCCCGCCGGAAACCAGCTCAAACTTGCGGTCAGTGAGTTCCAGAGCTTCGGCGGCATCCGGAATCGCAGCTCCTTCAGCTTCCATGGAAACAGGGAACTGAGCATACATGATGCTTTCATTTTCTGCAAGGAAGCCCATCTGGTGAGCCAGTTCTTCTGTGAGGAACGGCATGAAGGGATGAAGCAGTCGCAACAGTTTCCAGATCGCATAATCAAGAACGCGCAGAGCCTGAGCTTTTGCTTCACCGCCTGCAGCAAAGCGGACTTTGCAAGCTTCGATGAACCAGTCGCAGAAGCTGCTCCAGACAAGTTCATAGATTGCATGAACAGCCTGATGGAAGTTGAAGCCTTCCAATGCCTTCTGAATATCAGCTGCGCAGGCATCCAGCTTGGAACGCATCCATTTTTCGTCACCGGTGAGTTTTCCGGATTTGACAAGATCGGTAACATCCGCGACG
>JAFTJI010000023.1 GCA_017456495.1 Lentisphaeria bacterium
TACCTCTTCGCGTCTCACATTGGTTGGTCTATGGAAAAGGGCAGCTCTACCGTAGATGAAACTCCTCTCAGCCTTGAATTTGCCGAGGCAAATAAGGAAAACACGATCGAATTCTATCCCGTATATAGGCATCGTTTTCGGGGATGTGCAGGGAGATGATGTCAGCCTGGCTGAAGATCTCTTCAACGGTGCAGAGTTTCACGCCGATGCTGTCTGCGAAAGATTTGGAGATAACGGGGTCGAAACCGAGAACGGTGACTTCGAAACCGGAAACGCGTTTTGCAAGCAGACGTCCGATGTGACCGAGACCGAGGATACCGAGGGTCTTACCGGTGAGTTCGTGTCCCATAAATTTGGACTTTTCCCATTTTCCAGCGCGGGTGGAGATATCAGCAGGGACCAGTTTGCGGTATGCTGCAAGGATCATTGCGACGACTTCTTCTGCCACGGCGTTGGAGTTTGCGCCGGGGGTGTTCATAACGTCAATATTTTTTCTGCGGGCATACTTGGTATCGATGTTATCGAATCCGGCACCTGCGCGGACGACCAGCTGCAATGAGGGAAGGAGATCAATGATTTCAGCAGGAACTTTTTCACTGCGGACGATCATGACGTTTGCATCAGCATTGGCTTTCGCGAGATCAGCAAGGGGGGTGTCCTTGTCCTGAACTACGGTAAAACCTTTTTCTTCGAGGATCTGCTTGACAACTTTATCAAGCTTTGTCGGGATCAAAACTTTCTTCATCTGGAATATCTCCTTATGGGTTGTTTTTTCTTTTGTCCGGTAATGTACATCTGTTTTGCGAAAGTTTCAAGAGCATAAGAAAAAAATATCAGGTCTAATAATGAAAAAAGCCCGGTTTTTTCCCGGGCTGTCAAAAGATAAGCTCTTATCGTCTGTGCTTTCTTGGGGCTTTCGGCGGCATAGGCTTGTTCGGATCCCAGTTTGCACTGTGTTCCAAATGTTTCGGCGGATTGGCAGAAAGAATCTCATTGAGTTCTCTATCCACCTGAGCATTTTTATTTTTTTGACGAATATTATACTCTTTTTTGAGCTGATTGCAGCGGTTCTGCATTGCCTGAAGAGCCTGTTCTGCTTCATCAAGGATTTTCTTGTGGAATGCAAGACGGCTGTCAGCCCGCTTCAGGAGAAGAGCCCGCAGTTCAGCAGTCAGTTTATTCTTCTCTTCAGGAGTCTTTGCTTCAAGGATCTGTTTCCGGAGAGCGAGGATCCTGGTTGCTTCAGCCTTTCGTTTTGCCATGAAAAACTTCCGCATTTCAAGGCTGAAGGCTTTCATATCTTTCGCAGCAAGAGCCTTCAGGCGGGCACGTTCCTGCGGGGAAAAGTGATCAGATTCCAACACAGCAAACAGAGGATGTTTTGCAGGGCGTCTGCCATCCATCTGCGGTCCCGGTCGCCGTTTCATTCCCTGAGCATAAGAGCTGACAAACGCAGCTGCAAGTAAAAGCATCAATAGTTTCTTCAACATAAAAAACCTCCTCAGATCATATGATCCATTGTTTCAGAAACAGAATCCAACGTTTCAGAAAAAGTGTTCATTCCGCTGCCGACATCCAAAGCAAAAGAAAAGACTTGTTCATCAAAATTTTCTGTCAGAACCGGTGTTTCTTTCGCCGCAACATTCTTTTTTACTGATGCAGTACGCTTTTTCTGAACCTGTTTTCTGACAACCACCTTGCCGCTTCCCTTCATTTCTTCCACGGGAGCGTAAAAAAGAACTCCTGCAGCAAATGCAAATGCTGCAGCTGCAGGAAGTGCGACTTTCCATACAACAAACTTCCAGCGCGGCTTGGAAACCGGAACAGATGCAGCTTTCAGAATCGCTTCATCAAGATAAGCGGGGACTTCTTTTTCCATCGGAGGCAATTGCTCCATCCGTTGGGTAAAAGCTGCTAAACTCCGGCAATCCAGACAGGTTTCAAGATGCTTCTGCTCTTCCGCAGAAAGAGAGGCACCTTCCAACATCCTGATTTTTGTTTGTTCACATATATTCATGAATCCCTCCACGCCCGCAGGCTGTTCCGTAACGTTTTCAACGCATAATTCATTCTTCCCAGTGCCGTATTCACAGGACCCTTCTGAATTTCTGCAATCTCCTTGA
>JAFTJI010000162.1 GCA_017456495.1 Lentisphaeria bacterium
GATTTTTACATCGTAAAAATCGGAATGCCGCAAAAAGGTTTGGAAAAAAGGGGTGGAGTTTGAGGAGGGGAAAAAGGACCTTTCCTAAAAAGGGCTTTTTCCCCTCCTCAAGTAACAACCTTTATTGGGAACAGAGCTAAGGAAAAAAGAGCGAGCAGGGATATTATGATGAAAGGCAGGAGTGCAATAATATCCGGAAAGAAATATGTGGTTTTGATATGGCAGAACTTTCTGTAGAGACACCCGCTGTCGAAAAAAAAGAGCGGAATTTTAAAATAACTCTGATGTTTGACGGCACGAATTACCATGGCTGGCAGCGTCAGCCGAATGGTATCACAGTGCAGGAGATCCTTGAGGATCGGCTTTATAAGCTGTTTGGACGGACACCTGTCAGAGTGCAGGGCAGCAGCCGGACTGATGCCGGAGTCCATGCGCTGGGAATGGTCGGTTCCTTCCGTGCGCCCGAATCGCCGTATATCCCCGATGACCGTCTGCTCCGCTCCCTGAATAAACTTCTGCCGGAAGATATCCGGATCCGTTCTCTGGAGCAGGTGGATGACTCTTTCAATGCCCGGTTTTCCGCAGAGGGGAAATCCTATGTATATATAATAGATACCGGAACTGCGGAACCGTTTACCTCCCGATGGAGCTGGAATCTGCCGGATTTTACCAATCTTGACGGTGTCCGTCAGGCGTTGACTTATTTTGTGGGCGAACATGATTTCAAGAGCTATGCGGTTGAGGCGGCAAACCGTGAAGATACGGTCCGGAAGATCATCCGCGCGGAACTGTACGAATGCGGACCGCTGAAAATGATCCATTTTATCGGGACCGGTTTTTTGTATAAAATGGTGCGCAGCATGGTCGGTGCGATTGCTGAAGTCGGACGGAACCGTCTGGCACCGGAACGGATCGGCGAGATACTGGAAGAAAAGAAGAGGACACCCGGAAGAGATACTGCTCCAGCGCGCGGACTTTTTCTTGTAAAAGTGTTTTATGAGCCGGATGAGTGGGTGAATTATGAGATGCGGCAGGTCCCGTTTGCGATGAGATGGAGTTCTGAAAAAGGTGATTTTTGAAAAAAAATGAATAAAAAAACAGGGAAAAATGAAAAAAAATGAAAAAAAATAGCATTTTAAACTGGATTTTTTTGCGAAGTGGTGTTATATTAACGCTTACATGCATAGATTTTATACCTATGAATGTGCAGTCCGGAGAAGATCTCCGGGCAGAGATCGCGCGGTTGAGAGCTGAAAATCAGCGATTATCCGCCGAACTTGTGTTCTGGCAGCGTGAAAATGCTGCATTACGCAAGGAGCTGATTGAAACACTGGAAAAATATTCGACGCAGGCCGGTCGATTGAGGCGCATTTCAGCGGGCTCCGCCGGGACCATCGAAACCCTAGAACCGGTGTACTCGGGCACCAGGGAGATGGAACTGGCTGCCGACTTACTGATTTGTCTCACATCAATGAAAAAAGCATCCGCTGGAATAACAGCATTTGCGGATGATCTTTCAAACCGCCTGCCAGGACTTGTACTTGATCAAGTCGAATTGGCAAAAATCCGTATCCAAATTGATTATTTACGAAGTGTTGCCATGGACTTGGCAAGGCTGTCGGCACCGCCGCAGCCGCCCGGACGTCCGGGAGTACACCGCGTGCTCGAACTCGATTCCCGTTCAAAAATAGTGATTCTGAACGGAGGTTACAGGGATGGGGTGAGAGAGGGGATAACCCTGAAACACGGAAATGTCGTTCTGAAAATCATTGCAGTAAGAAATTTTGTGAGTGCTGCGGTGGTGATTTCAGGAAAGTTCGAAGATTTAGCGGTCGGAATTGAGGTGAAAACCTCATCATCCGGGAAGAAAACAACAGGATTCTGATAGGAAAAGAAGAATCTTTTTAAGATAAAAACCTTTAACAAAAAGAAAAGAGAAAGCAGTTATGGAAGTCAGGGCGATTACAAGAAACGTCCGCATCTCCCCGCAGAAAGCCGGTGACTTTTCCCACACAATTCAGGGAAAGAAGGTCATGGATGCTCTTGCGATGACGGAGCTGTGTCCGAGAAAGGCAGCACGCCTTTTTGCAAAGACGCTGAGAAGCGCACTTGCAAACGCTGAAAACAACTGCGAACTTAAGCGCGAAGATCTGATCGTGAAGATGGCTGTGGCAAATCCCGGCCCGATCATGAGAAGATTCCGCCCCAAAGCTCGTGGTTCCGCAGGAAGAATCAGAAAACGTACAAGCCATTTCACAGTGGTTCTCACTGATGGCAAAAACTAAGGAAAGGGACTAATAAGTGGGTCAGAAGGTCAATCCTGTCGGGCTGAGATTAGCCCTGAATAAGAACTGGAGTTCCCGTTGGTTCGCCGCTAAGAAAAACTTCGGCGACTGGCTGCTGGAAGACATGAAAGTTCGCGACTTCATCAAGAAGAACTATAACGCGGCTGCAATTTCCAAAGTTCTTATCGAAAGATGCGGCGAACGCGTCCGTATCACAATCTACGCTGCACGCCCCGGTATTCTTATCGGACGTAAAGGTGCAGATCTCGAAACGCTGAAAACAACCGTTGCCAAACTTCTGGCATCCAAGAACGAGCTGATTCTCGACGTCGTCGAAGTCTCCCGTCCTGATACCGATGCTCAGTTGGTTGCAGAAGGAATTGCTGCTCAGCTCGAACGCAGAATCGGTTTCCGCCGTGCGATGAAGAAAGCGATCCAGGTCGCTATGGAAGCAGGCGTGGAAGGAATCAAGATTCAGTGTGCCGGCCGTCTCGGCGGTGCTGAACTGGCACGCACTGAACACTACAAGGAAGGCAGAACCCCGCTTCACACTCTGAAAGCTCACATTGATTACGCTTTCACCGAAGCAAACACAACTGCCGGAAAAATCGGAATTAAAGTCTGGATTTGTCACAAAGAGCCTACGGAGGTAATGCAAAATGCCGTTAATGCCAAAAAGGGTAAAGCACAGAAAGGTGCAGCGAGGTAATCTCGGGGGCCTTTCGCAGAGATGTAATGAGCTGGATTTCGGCGATTACGGTCTGCAGAGCCTTGAGAGAATTTATCTCACAGCCAATCAGATTGAAGCCGCACGTGTGGCAATTACCCGTCACATGAAACGTCGCGGTAAAGTATGGATCCGCGTGTTCCCCTACAAACCCTATACCAAGAAACCGTTGGAAGTCCGTATGGGTAAGGGAAAAGGAAACGTGGAATATTGGGTCGCTCCCGTCAAACCCGGCAGAGTCCTGTTTGAAGTGAGCGGATGTTCCGAAAATGTTGCGAAGGAAGCGATGAGCCTTGCGGCTTCCAAGCTCCCTGTCAAATGTAAATTCGTCATGCGTCTTCAGCATGCCTGATGAGAGAGGATAACTTATCATGAAGATGAAAGAAGTCAAAGAACTGACTCCGGCTGAGCTCGACCTGAAGGTTCAGGATCTCCGCAAAGAGCATTTCTCCCTCCGCCAGCAGGCCAAAACGGGTACCCTTGAAAATACCGCCCGTATCAGACAGGTCCGCAAGGACATTGCAAGATGCCTCACGGAAAAGACAATCAGATCCGCTGCTAAGGTCTGAGAACAACTTAACGAATGGAATGTGCAATGAATGAAGTGAGCAGCAGCGCCACCCGCGGAAACCGCAAGCACAGAGTCGGCATCGTGGTCAGCGACGTTCAGAATAAGACCATCACTGTCGAAATCGAACGCAGAGCGGCGCACAGCAAATACAAGAAGGTCGTCAAAGTCCGTACGCGCTATGCCGTGCACGACGAGAACAACGACGCTAAAGTCGGCGACACAGTCAAAATCGGCGAAACCAGGCCTCTCAGCAAAAATAAACGCTGGCGCCTTGAACAGATCATCAGCCACGCTGAATGAGAACCCTGAGGAGATACTGAAATGGTTCAAATGCAAACTGTGATGGAAGTTGCTGACAACTCCGGCGCAAAGCGTGTCATGGTCATGACCGTTCTGGGCCAGAAGCGTCGCTCCGCACGCGTCGGTGATGTCGTCACCGCTGCAGTCCGGGAATCCATCCCCGGCGGTGCTGTCAAGAAGGGCGATGTTGTCAAGGTCGTTATCGTCAGAACTGCGAACAAGATTCGCCGTGAAGACGGATCCTACCTCCGCTTTGATTCCAATGCGGCGGTTGTTGTCGATGATGAAAAGAACCCCAAGGGAACACGTATCTTTGGTCCTGTCGCACGTGAACTGCGCGAAAAAGGATTTATGAAGATCGTTTCTCTCGCTCCGGAGGTGCTCTGATGTTTTCTGAAAAGTGTGCCAAAATTTACCATGTCAAAAAAGGCGACGTGGTGGAAGTCCTGAGCGGCGAATGGAAAAAAGAAACCGGTAAGATCACGGCTGTCCTCAAAAAGAAAGACCGTGTTGTTCTCGAAATCACCAGCCTCTCCGCTGACAAACTTGAGAACCGTATCGGCATGAAGACCGTTAAGAAGACACAGGCGAACCCCAGAGGCGGAATGGTCCGTCGCTCTGTCAGCGTCCATGTCTCTAACGTCCGGGTCAAGGAGAACGCATAATGCCTGACATGAAGAAAAAATACGAACAGGAAGTCGTTCCCGCTCTCAAAGAGAAGCTGGGCGTCTCCAATATTATGGAAGTTCCCAAGCTGAAAAAAATCGTTATCAGCACCGGGATCAGCACCAAGTCTGAAAAGGACGCTTTCACCGAAGCAAGAACTCACTTGACCGCTCTCGCTGGTCAGGCTCCGGTCGTCTGCAAGGCTAAAAAGAACGTTGCGAACTTCAAGCTTCGCGTCGGTCAGCCTGTCGGTCTCATGGTCACCCTCCGCGGTGAAAACATGTACCGTTTCCTTGACAGATTTGTCCACAACGCATTGCCGCGTGTCAGAGACTTCCGCGGCGTGCCGAACAGGGGTTTTGACGGGGTTGGCAACTACAACCTTGGTGTTCAGGATGTTTCCATCTTTACAGAAATCGACCTGGAAAAGATCAAATATCCCCTTGGACTTAACATTACAATGGTTACCAGCGCGAAGACCGATGCAGCAGCACAGGAACTTCTGAAAATGCTGGAAATGCCGTTCGAGCACTGAGAGGAGTAAATCATGGCGAAAAAAAGTCTTATAGCCAAGCAGAAGCGCGGAAGTAAGTTCCAGGTCCGGAACTACACCCGCTGCCAGAAATGCGGCAGACCTCGTGCATACATCCGTAAATTCAAACTTTGCCGTCTTTGCTTCCGCGAAATGGCCCTCAGCGGTCAGATCCCGGGCATTGTCAAGGCCAGCTGGTAAGAGGTGCTACAATGAGTATGCAGGATCCTATTTCCGATATGCTGACACGCATCCGCAATGCTGCGATGTCTTCCCAGAAATCGGTTACTATGCCTTCCTCCAAAATGAAAGCTGCAATCGCTAAAGTTCTTCTCGAAGAAGGATACATTGCAGGTTATCATGTGGATGGCGATGTGAAGAAGACCCTTACGGTGGACATGAAATATTACATGCGCCGCCCTGTCATTGAGGGTATCGAACGCGTGAGTAAGCCTTCTTGCCGTCTCTACTGCGGCAGCAAGGAAATTCCCCGGGTGAAAGATGGACTTGGTATTGCAATTCTTTCTTCCCCCAAGGGTATCATCAGCGGTAAAGAAGCAAAAGCTCAGAACGTTGGCGGAGAAATTCTCTGCTATGTCTGGTGATGAAGCGAGGGATTGAAGATGTCTAGAATCGGAAAAAAACCGGTCGCCTTCACACCGGATGTTAAAGTTGCAGTGAAGGACGGTGTTATCACCGTCGAAGGCAAACTTGGAAAGCTTTCCTTGAACCTGCCCCCGCACACCAGTGCTGAAGTGCAGGAAAATCAGGTGGTCGTCTCCTGTGACGATCACGCTGATGCCGGTATGTACCATGGTTTGGCAAGAAGTCTTGTCAATAATATGGTCATCGGTGTTTCCAAGGGATACTCCAAAGAACTCCAGATCGTTGGTGTTGGTTACAAAGCCACCCTCGCTGGAAATAAACTTACCCTGAACCTGGGTTATTCCCATGCCATCAACTATGTTGTTCCTGAAGGAATCAAGATGAACATTGTTGACGGTGTCAAGATCCAGATCTCCGGTATTGACAAGCAGTTGGTCGGTGAAGTTGCGGCTCGTATCAGACGCTACAAGAAACCCGAACCCTACAAGGGCAAAGGTGTCCGTTACTCCGACGAACATGTTGTGATCAAGCCTGGTAAGACCAACGCGTGATGAAAGGTTGTAAAAATGTATAAAACAGCAAAAGAAAAAAGAGTCAGACGTCATGTTCGCGTCCGCGGAAAGATTTCCGGGACCGCAGCAAGACCCCGTCTCTGCGTTAGCATCACGGCAAACAATATGTATGTTCAGTTCATTGATGATGAAGCTGGCAAGACACTGGCGGCAACGTCCACTCTCGCAGCTGACTTCAAGGCTCTGAATTTGAAACGCAACGTCGAAGCAGCTGCTGCTCTCGGCAAGCTTGCCGGTGAAAAAGCCAAAGCAGCCGGAATTGAAACGGTTGTTTTTGACAGATGCGGTAATCAGTACCACGGTCGGGTCAAGGCACTTGCAGATGCTGCACGTGCTGCCGGCTTGAAATTCTAATGGAGAAGATCATGGCTATTGAAAAGAAAAATCAGGAAGCTGATGTTAAGGATGTTGCCGTTTCTTTCGACCGTGAATCCTCCGGTGAAATGGAAGAAATCGTTCTGAGCATCAATCGCTGCACCAAGGTTGTCAAAGGCGGTAAAAACATGTCTTTCGGCGCACTGATCGTTGTTGGTGACAGAAAAGGTAAAGTTGGTTACGGATATGGCAAAGCCAATGAAGTTTCCGATGCTATCCGCAAAGCTCAGGAAGCAGCAAAGAAGAATATGATTACAGTTCCGCTGTTTGGTGAAACTGTTCCTCATACAGTTATTGCCAAGTACGCAGGATCCAAAGTCCTCATCCGTCCCGCATCTGCAGGTACCGGTGTTATTGCCGGTGGTGCTATGCGTGCTGTTCTGGATCTGGCAGGTGTTGTTGACGTTCTCGGAAAATCTCTGGGATCCGGCAACCCCGCCAACGTTGTGAAAGCAACCTTCAAGGCTATCGAAATGATGAAGTCCAAGAAGGAAGTTCTGACGAAACGCGGACTTGCATAATTAAGGAGATCTGAAAATGAAATTGCACGAACTCACAGCTACTCCCGGTTCCAGAAAGAGCCGTCAGAGAGTCGGCAGAGGTGATGGTTCCGGTTGGGGTGGAACAGCTGGACGCGGTCACAAAGGACAGCGTTCCCGTTCCGGCGCAGCGATCCGTCACCACTTTGAAGGAGGTCAGACACCTTCTTTCCGCAGAATCCCGAAACGCGGATTCAACAGCGGAATCAAGGAGATCTTCAATGTTGTGAACGTTGAGCAGCTCGCTAAGGCATTCAAGGCCGGTGATGTTGTTGATGAAATGGCAATGAGACTGGCAGCCCTGATCGGCAAACGTCAGGCTCCCCTCAAGATCCTCGGCAATGGCGAAATCAACATTGCTCTGAAGGTCAAAGCTAATTTCTTCTCTGCAACAGCCAAGGCTAAGATCGAGGCTGCCGGCGGATCTGTTGAAGAAGTATGTTGCTGCTGCTGCGATTGCGGCTGCGAAGATGCTTCTGCAGATCAGAAGGACTGATTTGAGTTTCCTCGGAAATTCAGAATATTATGCAGGCAGCCGCATGGGATTACCCCCCTGCGGCTGTCCTGTTGAAAATTCAACAGCGTTATAATACGCCGGACTGGGGACGAATAAAAGATGTTTTCTGCTTTTGTCAACGCATTTAAAATCAAAGAACTTCGAGACCGTATTTTCTTTACGGCCGGGCTGATTGTGCTTTGCCGCGTTGCGGCAAACATCCCTTGCCCCGGAATTGATACGGCTAATCTTCAACACTATTTTGAGACCAAGATGACGGCTGATTCAGCCGGTGGACAGTTCATGGGAATGCTGGATCTGTTCAGCGGCGGTGCTCTGCAGCAGTTTGCGATCGGAGCTCTCGGTATCATGCCTTACATCTCCGCTTCCATTATCATGCAGCTGTTGACACCTGTGATCCCCTCTCTTGAAAAACTTCAGAGAGAAGGCGAAGCCGGTCGCAACAAAATCAACCAGTTCACCCGTTACCTGACCATTGTTATCTGTCTTGTTCAGGGTGCTATGGCTGCAGTTGCCATGTCTGATCCGCAGCGTTTGGGTCTCCCCTCTCCTGATCCCGGACAATCCCTTGTTGCCAATCCCGGTGCAGGTTTTATCATGATGTCCGTCTGTGTTCTTACCGCCGGAACCATGATTCTTGTCTGGTTTGGTGAACGGATCACGGAAAAGGGAATTGGAAACGGTGTTTCCATCATCATCACCATCAACATTATCGAACGTCTTCCGCAATCCATTATGGGATTGTATGAAATGCTTGCTGCCGGGGTTACCGGAAACATGCGTTTCTCCTATGTCCATGTGCTCCTGCTCCTGATCGTTTTTGCTGTGGTTACAGCTGCAACGGTCATGCTGACTCAGGGTCAGCGCAGAGTTCCCATCCAGATGGCCCGTTCCGTTCTGGGCGGACAGGGACAGAAGAGCACTTATATTCCGTTGAAGGTGAACTTCGCCGGTGTTATGCCTATCATTTTCGCTGGTGCGATCCTGATCTTCCCGGGAGCTATTCTCCGGATGATCCCCTCTCAGACCTGTCAGAGATGGTCAGTGTATTTCAACCATGACACCTATACTTATATGGTTTGTTATGGCGTTCTGATCATGCTCTTCTCCTACTTCTGGGTTGCAAATATGTTCAATCCTCTTCAGGTTTCCGATAACCTGAAAAAGGAAGGAGCGTATATTCCCGGAATCCGTCCCGGAGCACCTACAGCAGAGTTCCTGGATTACTCCATGACTCGCGTGACCTTTGCCGGAGCTCTCTTCCTGACTGCTCTTGCAATCTTCCCGATGCTGCTCTACAAATGGTTCCAGATCCCTTACAATGTGGCATCCTTCTTTGGCGGCACAAGCCTGCTGATCATTGTCGGTGTTACCATTGATACTCTGAGCCAGTTGGAATCCTATCTCGTAATGAAGAATTACGATGGCTTCCTGAAACGCGGACGCCTCAGAGGCCGCAGAGGTTAAGTTCTGATTCCAAAGGACGGTGCAAGCCGTCCTTTTTTATTTACGGAGGTAATTTCAAAAGTCTTCAAAAATGTCAGAAAATCCTTGTTGCGATCTGCGAAATGGAGCGTTTTCGGTGGTTACCCTGTGGGTAGCCACGCTCAAACTACCATTCCCAGCTCATCAACAATCCTTTTTCAGCCAAGTTTTGCTGGACTTTTGAAATTACCTCTACACGGAGATTCAATATGAAAGACTATTTTTATCTTGTCGCAAAATCCTCCTGCGAAAAAGGCGGGATTTATCAATATCGTGAAAATCAGGGTGTGTTGGAAGAACTCTCTTTTGCACCTTTGACCGGGAGCAACTGGATCTGTCCTTCCCCTGATGGAAAATACATGTATGCCACCTGCGGCAACGGAGAAGAGGCTCCCGGCTGTGCAGCGTTCCGGATCAATGAAGATGGAAGTCTGGTATTCCTGAACAAGATGTCCAGCGAAGGAAAAGCTCCCTGCTATACAGTGGTTTCCGGCGATGGAAAATTCCTTTACTGCGCCAACTATCTTTCCGGAAGCGTGACAGAATTCCGCCTTTCTGATGACGGTTCCATTGCGGAACGGACACAGGTGATCGTTCATACTGGAAAAGGACCGAACCAGCCACGCCAGGATGGTCCGCATACACACTTTACAGAGTTTACCCCTGATGGAAAATTTCTCATTGTGATTGACTTGGGGATTGATGCTGTCAAGCTTTATCCGTGGAGTGAAAAAGGGATCGATGCCGCAAATGTACTGACGTTCCAGACGCCTCCGGGGAGCGGTCCGCGCCACTTGACCTTCAACAAGGCAGGCGATATGGCATATCTTGTCACGGAACTTGGCAACACGGTTCTGACGCTTTCTTATGATGGCAATGGAAATTTTGCGTTGCTGAATACTGTTTCCACGCTGCCTGAACACTACTCCGGTGCAACGAAAGCCGCAGCGATCCGGTTGTCGCCGGATGAACGGTTCCTTTACGCTTCCAACCGTGGCTATGACACGATTGCGTGCTATGAGCTGGATCCGGAAACGAAGTATCCTGTCTGGAAGGGGCTGACTTCTTCTGCGGGGCTTGGTCCGCGTGATATCAACTATCTGCCCGGCTACAGGAAATTTGCAGCGGCAAATGAGTTTTCCGATGTGGTCGTTTTCTACGATGTGAAACCGGAAAACGGAATGCTTTATCCTGATGGAAATATGGTTCGGATCCCCGGACCGCTGGCGATTTTCTGGTGAGCAGATGGAAGCATTTGTTTCGCTTCAAACGGCGGATGCTCTGGCGCGTGTCAGAGCAATCGCCGATGATGTCTGGCCAAAGACGTTCCGGGAGATCCTTTCCCCGGAGCAGATCGTTTATATGATGAAGATGATGTACGCGCCGGAAGTCATGGAAAAAGAGCTTGTAAACGGCTTTTCCTTTGATTTACTGACGATTGACGGTGTTGATGCCGGGTATATGGTTTATGCCCCGTATGATGAGCCGGAAACGATGAAACTGCACAAGCTTTATCTTCTGGAAGAGTTTCAAGGGAAGGGCTTTGGACAGAAGATGCTCCGTCATGTGGCTGAAGAAGCACGGAAGCGTGGTTTCAAATTCCTGATCCTTGCGGTCAATAAACAGAATACCAAAGCGCAGAAAGCATACGAACGGTTTGGTTTCAAACAATATAAAGCTGTTCAAATCGACATTGGGAACGGCTTTATCATGGATGATTACTGGCTGCGTTACAGCTTGTAAGGGATCAGCCGGATGGTAATGATGCCCGGGTACTGGGAATACTGGGAGTACTGGGAATACTGGGAATACTGGGAATACTGGGAGTACTCCCAGTTTCCTAGCCGATACTTGGCACTCCAACGACAAATCTTACTTCTTTATGACCAGAGTATCATGAACCGTTCCATCGGAGTTCAAGGCTTTCATAGAGATTTTGCCCGGTTCGACGTTGAAGAGCAATGCAAACCCCGGTTTTTTCCCGGCACCCGGTCCGCCACCGCCGACAACCACAACGGGGAATCCCCACTCTTTGGAAACTTCTGTCCGATCGTATTTATGAGTATGACCTGCGACCCAGAGATCAATGGGGGTGGAAGAATTTTTGAATACATCTCTTACCATTTTTCTGGTACGCGGAACCATGTGCTGGAATGAGTCTTTCTGTCCATGGGGGGCAACATGCGCAAATACGACCCGGAATTTTGCGGTTTGAAAATCCGGCGTTTTAACGATCTCTTTCAGCCAGAGTTTCTGTTCTTCCAGAAGTTTATCCAGATCGTTCAGGTGCATATGGACGTTATGGCAGTTATCGGAACCTGCCGGCAGATGATGTCCGGTGTCAAGGACGATATAGCAGACTTCACCGACCTGGAACATCCCGTAGCTTTTTTTGTTTTTGAATTGGAAATGTTCCAGCCATTGCTGAGCTTCGGCACCTTCAAATTCGTGATTTCCTCTTGATGTGACGATAAACATTTCGCTTGGAATACACTTCAGAACACTGTCGAAAACATCATTGCGGAAATGATTGATCACGCCGTGCAAATCTCCGACATGAACCATAAAACTGCAATTATTGAGTTCCGGAAATGCTTTTTGAATGGTTCTGATCCGGGCAAGGTTTTTCCGTTTGGAAGTGTCCTGAGTGTCACCGATCAGGAAGAAAGAATATTTCTGCGGTTTTCCGGAATAGGTACGGAATGTTCGGATTTTTTCGGGAACTGCAGTATCGAAGTGGGGCGGGAGCCGTCGCAGCGCGCGGTATTCATAGAGTGAGTCCGGCTTCAAGCCTGTCAGATTAAAAGAAAGAACGTTGGCTTCGTCCACGATCTGCCCGCCGCGGAGAATGTTTGCTTTGAGCCATTTTTTTGAGCCTGCCGGACGGTATTCCAGATCCAGCGGCTGCCGTCCGTTGAGAAGATAGTTGATTGTAACGGAATCTGCGCCCGGATTGGTAAGATAGGGGGCAAATGCGATTCCCGGCTCCGGCAATTGGCGCGGAGGAATATCGGGATCCTCGCATGATTCAAAGAAGTCAATGGCAGCGGTCCAGCTGCCGGAACCGGGTTTGACGAAGAAGGTCAAATCGTTTCTTCCGGCTCTGAGTTTCAATGCGAAAATACGATCCTGCGCAGTCGGCGGCCAGTTATCGTTTCCTCCGACATCTGTTCCACCGGCATAGCGTCCGTTGCAGTAGGCATCGATCCACCAATCTGCGCCCATACCGACATAAATCGTGGCGGGCTTATCGGCGTAAATTGTCCCTGCCAGAATTGCCCGGTGTTCTCTTACCGGCTTTTTTCCCTCTGCGAAATCAAGCATCGGAGCAGGTTCAATTAGTTTTGCTTTGATTTTTTTCTTTCCCTGAAACGGGATCAGAAACTCATCTTCGAATCTGGCTGCTGCGGCATCCTGAGCAGTAAATTCCGGGCTTTTGAAAAGTTTCCATTGCGTGGGGAGAACGATTCCTTTTATTTTTCCTGTTTGCTGTCTTTGAGATTTCATGCTGACGGTTCCTTTTTTGATATGATCAGCCGCGATTGCTGCTGTTGTACAGAAAATGAGGAGAAAAATTGCAGAGAACAGAGTTTTCCGCCTGAATAAATGAATCATTTTTTTTGCCTGTTTGTTGTGGTTGAAAAGTGCTTTTCCCATAATATATTACGTGAGCGATATAAATTCAAGTTCTTTGCATAAAATCAGGAGAGCTGATCATTCGGAATAACCGTCATAAAAGGGGTAACGTTTTTTCTCATCTTCCGTGATTTCGCGCAGGACTTTGCAGGGGACCCCGACCGCCACGACATTCGCCGGGATGGAACGGGTCACAACACTGCCTGCACCGATGACGGAATTGTCTCCGATGGTCACGCCAGCCAGAATCGTCGAACCGGCACCGATCCAGACATTGTTTCCGATGCGGATGGGAGCCGCAATTTCCAATCCTTTCTTCCGCTGTTCCGGGTCGATTGGGTGTTCTGCTGTGGTAAAACAGCAGTTCGGAGCAACGAAAACATGATCTCCGAACGTGACTTCCGCGCCGTCGGTGATGATCATATTATGGTTGGAATAGAAGAAATCACCGACTTTGATATTGTACCCGTAATCGCACCAGAAAGGCGGTGTTATAATCACTTCTCTGCCCATTTTCCCTAACAATTTTTCCAGGATTTTCTGCTGGGCATCGCGGTCATTCGGATTGAGTTGATTGTATTGGAAACATAAATCTTTTCCTTTTCGGATCATTGCTTCATAGGCGGGATTATAGCATCCCTGAAACAAACAATTGATCGGAACCGCCGGGCGTTCTTCTGCATCTGCCATTTTTTCAGCACCTTGATTGATTTTTGTATAACTGCGGGAAATATAGCATAGCAGTGAAGATTTTGCAATATATGTTTTCTGAGGTAATTTCAATTTTTTTTTATTACCTCTTGACAAAACTGCAAAGATGTGTTATACTATGTAACATAGCTAGCCAAGTGAGAGGGGATTGAGAAATGCCGATTGGTTTTACAGAGATTGCAAATGAAATAGCCGCCGGGATCCGCGAGGGAAAATATCCTGATACGCTGCCGTCTATCCGCTCGCTTTCCGAATTGTTTAAAGTCTGCCCGGCAACGGTGAAGCGGGTGATTTCCCAGCTCCGTGACTGGGATCTTGTCTCCGGAGAGCAGGGCAGATGTGTCCGGGTCAACCCGAAAGCAGCGGGGAACCCGTGTTTCCATAAAAATGTGGTGGTTCGTGCAAATTTTTCCGCGATTTCCAATAATTTGTATGCGATGATCATAAAAGAGCTGAACGAAGCTCTTGATGAATACCATGTCTGTCTGCATCTGTTTATCTCGGAGGATCAGTTCCGGGAGTGCGGCTTCAAACCTGACTGCATCGTTGCTGTGGGTGTCCGGATTTCTGAAGAATTGGAAAAATACTGTCCGGAGAACAAGATCATTAAGCTGAATTTGCCGGAAAACGGCTATCAGGGGATCGCAACGGACAACCGGAAGACCGGTTATGAGGCGATCCGGTATCTGGCAGAAGATTGCGGACACCGTCAAATCGGCATGATGACCACGCAGCTGAATTATGATTACGGCTGTTTTTACCTGCGCTATCTCGGCGCGATGGAGTATGCCAAAGCCCATCCTGAAATCACACTTTCCTTTGTGGAACTGGATGAAAATCTTGATAATACAGCAGCGCAGTATCCGGCAATTGATGCGCTGATGAAGAAAAATCCTGAAATCACAGCGATTTTCACCATGTGTGATCTTTATGCCATGGGCGTTTATTCTTATGCAAAAGACCATAATTTGAGGATTCCGGAGGATCTTTCTGTTCTCGGATTCGGGGATCAGCTTTTTACTGCGCTCATGAATCCGCCGCTTTCCACTTTTTCTGAAAGTGCGGAAGATATCGGAAATTACCTGATAAAACTGGTGCTGGAAGTCCTGCAAAATCCGAATAAATCTGTTCAGAATACATTTGTTTCCCCAAGAATGATCCTGCGGGGAAGCGTAGCAAAATACGAGGGAAAGGAAAAATAATGAGATTCAATCCTTACACATCATTACTTTTGTTTCTGATGCAGTCCGCTTTTTCTGATGATCTGCTGCGGTACTATCAATCTTCTGATAAAAAAAGCTATTGCGCTCCCGTTATTTCCAATGGAACGATCTATACTCAAATTGACATTTCCGGAACGCAGAAGCAGGATGTCCGTTATACCTGGCACGGAAAAAAAGGTTCCCGGCAGGATATGATCCCCGGGGTTTATATTGCCGGTCGCAGATATAACGATATGCAGCGTCCGCTGATTCCGTTCGGATATTTTGAAGAAAGTCATAATTCCGGATCCCCCGGACGATCCCGGCAGGTTCTTGATCTTGGCAAAGGGGCGATCGGATGCAGAAATGATTTCAAAGATGGTCTGTCCATTCAGACTCACGGATTTGTTCATCAGAAACAGCCGATTTTTGCTGTCCGCAAGAATTTTACAGGGAAACCGGCGGGGTTTGTTTACAGTTTTGATTATTATTATGCGCGTCAGGGAACGGATCGGAAACCGGTAAAATGGTGTAATTACACCGTCAATGCAATCAGCGGCGGAGCAGAGATCCGTTATCAGGTGGATGGTGTTCAAACATTGGAAGGTGCGGTTACGATCCTTTCGTCCGGTGCGGCTCCGGAGGTGAAAGTTGACGGCTGCAAAATCTCTCTGATTTTCAGGAATGTTCCCGAAAATTTGGAATTTTTTATGCTCTATACCGATTCTTTCAATGGGAATGATTGGAAAGAAGAGCAGAAAAAACTGATTTCTGAAGTGGAATCAAAACATTTTGACGGGTTGTTTGCGGAACATTCTGCGGAATGGAAAAAGTTCTGGAACCGTTTTTCCGTTGAGCTTCCCGATAAGAAAATGCAGGATGTTTTTTACAGTGCGGTCTATAACTTGAAATGTACATCCACCCCGTGGGGCGTTCCTGTGGGGGTTCATCCTTACAGCTGGAACGGGAATTATTTCGGGTTCAATTTATTTGTTTCGCTTTTTGCGATGATCAATGACCGGAAAGCGGCGGAACGGATCCCGGAGTTCCGGTTCAATACTTTGAAAAATGCCATCGCACGCACCAGTAACTGGAGCTACTCTGCCGGGGCAAAATATCCATGGCAATCCGATGAAGAAGGCTTTTATGAATGTTCCAGTCCGGGTGTTTGGGTGGATCATATCTTCCACATGGGAAATATTGCACTGGAAGCCTGGGAGTATTACCGCTATACCGGGGATCTGGATTTTCTGCGGAAAACCGCCTATCCGGTCATTCAGAAATGCGCTGAATTTTTTATGCGGCAATCCATCTACAAAGTGGAAAACGGAAAAATCATAGTTGGAAAATGCTGTGATCTGGAACGGTTGGGCACGGCAAGGGAAAATGCGTTTCTTACCAGCTGTTCTGTTATTTGTACACTGGAAATCGCAGCAGAAGCCGCAGAGGTTCTGGGCGTCGACGGCAGCAGTATCAATGAATGGCGCAAAACCGCAGCGGCTTTACGGGAAAGTTTGCCTTCCGATGGCAAAAAGTATCTTCCGTTCCCCGGTTGTCCCGAAAAAAGTGTGGGCGTGATGGGCGGACTTTATCCCTATCCCGTTCTTTCTCCTGATGATCCGAAACAGCTGTCTGCGGTCAACGATTATCTTGGAAGTACAGCAGAAGCGGGAAATATGTATCCCTACGGAAAAAATATTTGCACCTGGTATGCCTCATGGGTTGCCAATGCCATGATCAGACTTGGAAAAACGGAAAAGGCAGTTGATTATTTACAGAAAGCCTCCGCTTCAGCAGGTGCGTTCGATATTATTTATGAGATCAATGAACCCGGTATTTTTGTCAGTCATCCCTGGTGTTCCGCTCCTCCGGGGTGTTATGTGCAGGGTATTCTGGAACTGCTTTGCCGTGCGGAAAAAGATACTCTGCTCATTGGTCACGGACTGGAAACAATCTGGAAAGATTTCAGTTTTACCCTCGCAGCACCGGATGATTTAACGGTTACTGTAAACATAAAAAACGGCTCGCCTGAACTTCTGAAAATTTCCGCGGGGAAACGGTACAGCGGAAAAATACAAAAAGTCAGGATCGCCGGAGAGGAAATCGTGTTGAAAATCGCACCGGGCAAGACAGTAACGTTAAAATCTGCCCGGAAAGATAAAAAAAGGATAATGGAACAATGAGCCGTCACTATTTCGCATACAGGTCATTCAATCCGGAATTTGAAACGATGAAGCGTTTCGTTGATATCGGGCTGGATACCATCTGTTTCTTTCCGGGACACTCCAACAACTCCATGGGGTTGCCTTATGCAAAATATCCTCCGACATGGTGCTGGTACGGAAAATATAATTTTGAGTCTCTGGATCAGCAGATCAGCGACTTGAAGAAGATCAAAGAAGATATCAAATTGATCTGTATGATCGACTTGAACTGTCCGGAATGGCTTGCAAGACGCATGAGTCTTTACCGGGAAACCGGCGACAGTTTCACCCATCTGACTGATTCTTTAGCCAATATTCACTGGAAAGAACCCACAATGGAGTATCTTGCTGCATTTCTGGAACATACAGAAAAATATCACGCTGACTCCATTACGGCGTATGTGATCGCATGCGGTCATACGGATGAGTGGTTTGATCACAACAACGATCTTTGCGGCTTGCCGAAAGCTCTGAAATATGTGGAATGGCGGGAAAAGAAAGGTCTTCCTTACGGCGAACCGCCCTCTGCCCTGCGACTCTGCAAGGCGGCTTATGATGGATTCCTGCTCGATCCGGAAAAATCTTCCGATGTTTTCGATTACCGCAAGTTCTGCAACGAACTCGTTGGCGATTCCATCTGTGAATTTGCTGCTGAAACCCGGAAACGGATCCGGAAAGAAGTCGAGATCGGCGTTTTTTACGGCTATGTCGTCGACCGGAAAGAAGCCGCAGAAAGCACCCATCTTGACTACGAAAAGGTCGCAAACTGTCCGGATATTGATTTTATGATCTCTCCGGGAAGTTATGATGACCGTGATATGGGCGGCGGCAGCGGCTGGCAAAGCTGCGCCGGAACGGAGAAACTCGCCGGAAAAACTCACATGCACGAATGCGATCAGCGAACCCATACTTATAACCATTCCTTATCGCCTTATGTGAGTTTCAATGTTCCGTCATGGAAAAATCACGAAGAAGATCTGGCAGGGATCAAGCGGGAATTTGCCCTTGCGCTGATCAATCAGTCATCCCTGTGGTGGTTCGATATGTGGGGCGGATTCTATCAGGAACAGGAGCTTTTCGATTATTTTGCAAAGATGAAACAGATTTATACGGAAAAAGTCGAACTTCCCGTTTCCCCTGTGGAAGAGACCATCATGGTCGTTGATCCTGATGCAAGTTATTACATCGCCCACGGTACAGACTGGAAACGGCAGGGGCTGTTCGCCTGCAGTACACGGATCAAGCTGAACAGAACAGGTATGCCCTTTGAGTGTTATTGTCTGGATGATATTCCGAAAATCCCGAATCTGGATAACATCAAATTTGTTGTCATGGCATGTCCCTGGGAAATCACACCGGAAAAAGAGGAATTGCTCAGGAAATATCTGTTGAAAGATAACCGCATTGTTCTCTGGCTTTACGCGCCCGGTTTGAGTGACGGAAAAACGCTTGATGAGTCCCGCTGTGAAAAATGGATCGGGAAAGCCCTTTCTTCTACGGCTGGACTTGAACTGAATGATATGCCCGGCTGGCGTTCCGCTTTTATCCGGAATCCCGCTGATCTGACTTCAGAAGATCTCAAAACTCTTGCAGTCAAAGCCGGCGTTCATATTTATACTGATGCCGCCCTGCCGGTTTATGCAAACAGCCGTTTCATGGCGGTGCATTGCAAGGATAAACAGGAGTTGCGCTTAACTCTGCCGGAAGGATTCTCTTTCGGAAAAGAACTCTACTCCGGCAAAGAATTTGAAGGTCATCCGAACCATATCGTCTGGCAGACAGATGGTCCTGAATCCCTTTTGTTCGAACTGAAACAAGATTAAAATAAAAATGAAGGAGACAAAGATGAACAAACAAAAACATTTCACTTTGATCGAACTGCTCGTCGTAATTGCGATCATTGCAATTCTTGCCGGAATGCTTCTTCCTGCATTGAACAATGCAAGAGCCGCCGGACAGAAATCTTCCTGTACCAACAACATGAAACAAGTCAGCATGGGAGCCTTGATGTATGCCGGAAACAGCGATGATTATCTGCCGCCCACCTCATACGCTCCTAAAAAATATGGACGGAACACGCACAATGTTCATATTGCAAAGGCATTGGGGCTTCCTTACATTAAGAAACCGGGAGAAACGGAAGAACCGGCTTTTGAAAGTCAGCTCCAATCCTTCCCCTTGAATCCGGTGTTCATCTGTCCGGCTCAGCGGGATGTTTATGGCTTTGACCGCAAAAAAGGAACCGCAACCGCACCGATCGTCAAAGGTCCCACCTACCGTCCGACATTCAGCCCCGACAGCGCAGATGGTTCGCCTGTCGGCGGATGGAGCAAAAACGCCGCATCATCCGTTCACTACGGTTATGATCCGCGGAAACTCAATAAAATCGCCGACGGAACCGTTCTTATGGTTGAAGTTGAATATACCGACTTCAGCGCAGGGAACAAACTGGCATATTATACCCAGACTTCCAACGCTTTGACCAATACTTATCAGAATCAGGAACGCAGCAGCGGTAATTATTCTTACAAAATCGACTTTTCCAAGCATAACAACTCTGCAAACTTCATTTTCAAGGACGGTCATGTTGCCACTTACGGTTTGAACACCTACTGGCGCGGATGGAAACCGGATTGATAACAGAACGCAAGGAGATTACAACTATGAACAAATTTATGTTGATTGCAGCAACCGTTACAGCATCATTTTCCCTCTTCGCAGGATCCGCTCTGCTGAAAGGGTACAAACAGAATGATTTCGCAGCTCTCTGCTCCGAAAACTTCAACTCCGGCGCACCCGGCTGGAAACTCCCGAAAGAGTTCTCCGTCAACAATAAAGACGGAATCCTCGGAACCGCTGCGCTCCATGGAGTCAGCAAAAAAAACAGTATTTCGTCCGCTGTTTTTCCAATCAAAATCAAACCCGGAGCAACGTACCGGATCTCTTTCCAGTACCGGGTCAAAAACTTTCAGCTGAAAGACAAAACAAAGAACAGAATGAGTATTTTTCTCTGCTCAATCGGTTATACTGATAACTCCGGAAAAAAAGCACACAAGCATTTCAGAGATACAAAATTCAATGCCTCCGAAAGCTGGAAAAAGTTTTATACAACCATCAAAATGCCGGATAATATTAAAGAAGATGCTCTCTTGAAATTCAATTTTGACTGGTGGCATACCGGCGAAGTCTGGTACGATGAAATTCTGGTGGAATCCGCAGATATGAACTCCGCGATCATCCCCGTCAAGCCTTACAACTCCGCTTTGGGGAAAGATGGAAAAATCGCGTTCCAAACCTATTTCTACACAAAAGATCATCCGTCATACAAAGATTTGAAACTTTACATGAACATCAACGGTTCCGAACGGATCGTAGATGCCGACAAAAATCTGCGGTTTGAAACTCAAATCACGCCCCCTGCTCAAACCTATTTCCCTGTCACTGTAAAACTGCTGGATTCAGCGAAAAAAGAGATCCTGGCAGAACATACCTGCCGTTTCTCTACCGTTCCGAAGTCAAATAAGGTCGGAACCCGTCTGGATGAAAAAGGAAGAACCATTCTGAACGGAAAAAAAGTCCTTCCCATCGGATTTTTCACCTATCAGTCTATGGGCGAAGAGGATTATAAACGCATTTCTGCTGCCGGATTCAACTTCGTCTCTTTCGGGATCAACTTCCGAAACTTGCAGAGAATCAGCTCAAACTCCCCGGAAAAGCTGCGTGCCATGCTTGACCTTCTGAAAAAATATGATTTGCAGGGAATCCTCCAGCTGGTTCAGATGGTCCCCGGAAAAGAAAAACTCCGCCGCCAGTACGAAAAAGTGTTCGGAAACGAAACAACTGCAAAGGGGATCGTCAGGCTTGTGGGGGAAACTCTGAAAGATCATCCCAACCTGCTTGCATACTACCTTTCCGATGAAAATCCCCGTCTGGAACTTCCCGATGTCAGAGCAAACCGGGAACTTCTCGCTGCAGTCGACCCCAATCACATTTCTCTGACTCTGACCAACAATTCCGAAAACTTCACCGTGTTTGCTCCCACCGCTGATGTTCTTGTCTATGACATTTACCCCTTCGGTTCAAGAGCAGATCACGATCCCGGCGAAAACAACCTCCTGAGCGCAGATGAATCGTTCCGGATGCTTCAGGATATGAGAATCCCCTGGTGGCTTTGCGGTCAGGCATACGACCGCGGGATCTATCGCGGCAAGACCAATGAAAAAATGCCGGAAGAACGTCAGCTTTCCGCCTTGACTCTGCTCGGTGCGATCTACGGTGCAAAAGGGTTCTATTACTTCTCCTATCACGGAATCTTTGAAAAAGCAAGTCGTATCGACCCCAACCACCATGTAAAAATGTGGCCCCGCGTGGCTGAATCCGGAAAACTGCTGAAAATGCTCACCCCTTACATTCTCAGCGATAAGACCGCGCCGGAAATGAAGATCATCAACAGGAAAAACATTGTTCGCGGAAAACGTTTCATTGCTGACAACGGTAAGGAAGCTGTGGTTCTGGTTTCCATTCACGCAAAACCTGTTGAAGCAACCTTTGAATTGCCCGCAGGAAAGAAGTACAGATCCCTGCGCGGCAAAGCCGTTCAAACCGGAAAAGGAACCTGGAAATTCTCATCTGACAATGTAGATTACGATATTCTGACTGAAGAATGAGAATACCGGGATAAAGGAGGTCTGTGCCGGTAAACAAATCCGGTTCGGATCTGCGGTTTGCCCGTAGAATAAATCAGGGAGCCTGCAGCAGCGTTCTGTTTGGCTCCCTGTACAATAATCAGCTCCGTTTGATAATTTCGCAGTTTTCCGGGAACGCATCCCCGCCGATTTCAGTCAAGTCTGATGGAATGGAAATGCTTTTCAAGCCGGTACAGCCGGAAAATGCGCGCCAACCAATATACGCCGCACTGTTCGGAATGACAATATCCGTCAGTTTTTTACATCCTGCAAACGCGTGATCTCCGATCTCTTCCACTCCTTCGGAAATCACCGCACCGGTCAGTTCCGTACACTGATCGAATGCCCGCCAGCCGATGGTATGTACACTGCCGGGGATCACAATGCTTTTCAAGCCGGTACAGCCGGAAAAGGCATCTTCATCAATTTCTGTTATGCTGTTCGGGATCACCACGTCTCCGGCGGCAGACTGCCAGGAAAGCAGAGTTGATCCGAACTGTATCATCGGCAGACTTGTACAGCCGATGAAGATATTTCTGCCCATCTCTTCCACACTTTGGGGAATCGTAACATTTCTCAGCCCCGTACACAGGGAAAATGCAAAATTTTCAATTTCCTCCACGCTGTCCGGAATGACGATATCCGTTAAACTTCTGCATTTGGAAAACGCGCCCCAGCCAATGACTTTCACGCCATTCTGAATGACCGCTTTTTTCAATCCGGTACAGCCATCGAAAGCAATATCACCGATCAGGACAACACTTCCCGGGATGACGATTTCCTCCAGTTCCGTACAATCCTGAAACGCGCCCATACAAATGTGTGCGATCCCCTCTTCAATGATAATTTTTCTGTATTGTTTGAACTCTTCGGTTGCTTCGATCATATTGTTGCCGACATATTTGGAATCAGCAGTAATGGTCAGAATTTCACCGGGTGCATCATCACTCATTTTTCACCTCGCCTGTTTCAGAATAATACGTTGGAGGAGCGGTTTTATTTCAAAGCGGCTGCTGAAAAATACAGAACAGAAATTGACAACTCTCTATTTTATCACCGGAATATTATCTGCATTGATCAGTTCCGTATCAATCAGCTCCCGGACAGGCAGTTCCGGATTTACGATCTTTTGCAGCAGCTTTTTGTAAGCGTGTCTTCCGATCCGGACAGGATATTGCTCAACAGTGGCAATGGGATAAAAGGAACTGATCTCCGGAATATTTCCAAAGCCGGCCATGGCGATTTTCCCCTCCCATTGGAGTCCGAAGTGCTGCATACTTCTGATCACACGGAAAATATCATCATCGGAACAGGCTGCAACGGCTGTGAAACCGGGAAATTTCCGTCGCATCTGGGACAGGAGCATGTTGGATTCTTCAACGGTAAATTCCATAGACATAAAGGTGCGTTCTTTGTAATCTGTGATGCCGGATTCTTTCATGGCATCGTAGAACCCGTGCAGCCGTTTCGGATTGTTCATGAAGTGGAACAGAAGAACAATGTTCCGGTGTCCCCGTGAGATGATCTCTTTCATCAGATTGTATCCGGCAGAATAAGAGTCGCAGGCAACATAATCGGGATACTTGATGTCGCCATTCTGATCTTCCATATAGATGACCGGCTTTTTCATCTCGGGGAGCAGACCGTAAGATGAGGTCAGAATACCGTCAATGTTGGAGTTGTTCAGGTTCTGCAGAACGGAGTGAAACTGTTCGATGGTCGGTGTGACAACGCTCATGATGGAGTTGTTTTCCAGCGCAGCCATCTGAATGCCGTCCCCGAGCTTTGCGAAATAACTTTGCCGCAAGCTTCCGAGATAAACAACATGATGCTTCGGGAATTTTGAAGTTGCACAGACAATTGTCCCTTTTCCGCCGCGCCCGCGTTCCAGAAAACCTTCTGCGACCAGAAGCGTGACCGCTTTATTGACGGTTTTTTTATTGACGCCGAATCTGTCGGAAAGCTCGTATTCGGATGGAAATCTGGAGTTGACGGGATAAGTTCCCCGGATCACCTCTTCTTTCAGGATCTGCGCAATTGTTTCTGTTTTTCCCATAATTTACTCCGTATTCAGTCACTCTATCTTAATGAGGCAATTTCAAAAGTCGCCAAAAATGTCAGAAAATCCTTGTTGCGCCCTGTAAAATGGAGCGTTTTCGGTGGTTACCCTGCGGGTAGCCACACTCAAACTACCATTTTCAGCTCATCAACAATCTTTTTTCAGCCAAA
>JAFTJI010000163.1 GCA_017456495.1 Lentisphaeria bacterium
GATGATTTGTGATTTATACCCAGGGCTGCGCGGTCCTTCAGACCGCTTACCCTGGGCTTTGTTCTGACGGCTCCTTCAGAGCCTTTGCCCCATTCGGGGCAGCTCCCTCAATCAAGACATTTGAGCAGACTGATAAAAACTTTATATACAAACATGGATGTATGCAAATTATTTAAATGATAAAACAATAAAATAAGGGCTATTGTAAAATTTCTGGTTTTGTAACAGCCCCTTTTTGTATGGTTTGATTAAAAATCATTTCCAATCGGAATAATTGGATCTTCTCTTCAGATTATAGTCCGAATGATACAGCAATTCGCTGAAAAATGTGTAGCCGGTAATACTTTCCACCGTATCTACCGGAACGATAAAACTTTGTATTCTGCGTTTGGATGGCTGGTTCGGAATGATGAATGCAATCATCTTTTTCGGCGGTGTCAGATCAAGAATAACTTTATAAAAAGCAATAGGGACGGCGATATCAGCTTTTCCCATTTTTTTATAATTCGCGGAAAAAATCGGACCGGTGATCACACAGATCCTCTCTTCTCTGATTGCCCATGCCCTTACTTGTGCTTCCACACGTTTCCAGATTCCTCTGTTGCAGCCCGGAATTTGCGGTGACATGTTTGTCATGTAAAAAGACTCTTTTTCTGTGATCACAGAATACGTCATATCAGCAGCAGGAGCCAAATGTCCCCGGTCAAAACCTGTCCGGCTGTAATCGGAGGGCTTGACCGGATTTTTTACGCTGGGATCTGCCCGGAACTTATTCCGGCGCGGAACCTGTTGCCGCAGCAGATTGTTTGCTTCAAGAATATAACTGACCCAGATCGCCTGTTTATACTTCTGACTGTAGCCGAGCGAAAATCCCCTTTTATTCAGCACAATATCACTTGCCGAAGGAATCCCGTAAATCAGATGTTCTGATACCGGTTCCGAACAAAGAATGAACGGAAGCAGAAGCAGCAGAAACAGAATATTTTTTATCCGGGTCAACATGTTCAGTTATTTGAAGAAATATTTCTCTGTTTATCCTTTAAGAGCATCTGCAAGTCTGTTCAATCCCTGTTTTTCCTCAGCATTCTCTTTGAGAACATCCGCAATCCGTTTCCAGCTGAGTTTCGGACGGCGGAACTCATCAACGGCACCTTTGTTGTTGTATCCTCTCGGACGGTCGATAACAGCGAAGATCCTGTTGTAAGTCTTTGCGTTGCAGAACTGCCACATGGCAACACCTGCAGCTCTCGGACTTTTCAGAATGTATCTGGTTGCAATTTCCAGCAGGTCCGCCTGATATTCCTCGGACCACTGAACACCGGAATGATCTCCGATGATTGCCGCTGCTCCGATCTCTGCAATGATAAACGGTTTGTCGATATATTCCGGCTTGGAGGCAAATTCTTCCAGCTCCTGAATTTTGGGAACAACTCTGCCCAAGCCTTCCGATTCTTCATCCTTGAGATAGTCATACCATCCGGGATAAGTATTGATGGAAATGATATCCACCAGATCCAGACAGATATCGGCTTGCTGGCGGTTGGAGGCAAAGGTGATGGGGCGGGACGGATCCAGCGCACGGATCGTTTTGCAAAGCTGTTCAATACATTCATGACCTTCCTGAGTATCGCTGGCGCATTCGTTGAGGAAGCCCCACATGATCACACAGGGATGGTTGATACTGCTGCGGACCATTGCAGCGGTTTATGCGCATTGGAATTTCCGGAAATTTTCATTCCCCAGCTGATCTTTTGTATTTCCCCATCCGAGAGATTCCTCCCAGACGAGCAGCCCCATACGGTCGCAGAGATCAAGCATGGCTTTGCTCTGTTTGTAGTGGCATCCCCGGATGAAATTCGTTCCCTGCTGTTTGATAAGCTGAAGGTCGGTATAAATCAGAAATTCCGGAACAGCGGCACCGAATGCCGGATGGCTTTCGTGACGGTTCCATCCGATCAGCTTGACCGGTTTTCCGTTCAGCAGGATCTTTCCGGCTTTACATTCGATCGTTCTGATCCCGAATGTGACAGTCAATTCGTCATCGGAAGTGGAAGCCTTGAGGGTATGAAGATTCGGCGTTTCTGTGGACCAGACCTTGAAATCCGGAACATTGCAGCGCAGTTCACCTTTTCCATCTTTGACGTGGCAGGGGATCGCTGCTTTTGCGGTATCAAAAAGGAGGTCAACGGAAGAGATCTCTTTGCTTGTTTCCACTCTGACAAGGACTTCTCCTGTTTCGGTGTTCTGCGGAAGAACTTCCACTCTGTCAATGTATTGTTCCGGAAGTTCCGTCAAAGTGACACTGCGGTAGAGTCCGCCGAAAGGATAGAAATCATAAAACGGAGAGAATGTGGAATCATCGCCTTTTACGACAAAATTATCGGTGGAGACAACGAGTTCATGTTTTCCGGGAGCACCTGCATCAAAAATCAGGATCTGCGGAGTATAGGGCTGGTCATGGAATGCGATTTTCTTGCCGTCCCAAAGGATTTCTCCGCGAAGTCCGGCTGCTTCCAGTTCCAGTTTTACTTTTCCGCCGCATTCAACAAAGGTCCGGTAAACACCGGTTCCGCGTTTGTTTTCGTAATGCGCAACCGCATCAAAGCAGCCGGGAACCGTTATCCGTTCCTGATAGCTGAGCGTTGAAAAATCAACTTCCTGCCAATGTTTTTTGAACAGAAATTCAAAATCCCAAATGCCATTCAGATTGTGAACTTTTCTCATGAAAAACCTCTTCAGTTTGTATAAATATTTTCAGTGTGAAACATATCGTCTGCATAAGTGATACGACGGAAGATCCCTTTTTTTGTGAGAGATCCGGCGCAAATTTCTCCTCTTCCGGTCCAATCGACCAAATCATGGGGGGTATGCAAATGACCGCACAGAACCAGATCTATATCGCCGGAATCAACATATTCTCTTGCGGTTTCAGCTCCATAGAGTTTTCTTCTTGATCCGGCAATGCCTTTTTCGACTTTTACCCAGGGGAAATGAGATACGGCAATCAGCGGTTTCGTTTTTTCAGCACACTCTTTTTTCAGAAAATCCACGGATTCCTGACTGAAATATCCGCAGGAGAGTACGGGTGAAGTCGGAACCGCAGAATGAAAAATCAGGAATGAACATTCCCCGGTTTCGAATCTGGATTGAGCTGCATCTGAACCGGTCAGCGCGATCCGGAAATCCCTGAGAGCAGCCACGCATTTTTTGTCTTTCACATAACAATCGTGATTTCCGGGGGTGTAAAGAATGGGAATCCCGGATTTGATAAGCGGCTGAAGAATATCCAGAGCTTTTTCAAACTCTTCCGGCTGGGAACATGTCGTTGCGTCTCCGGTGAAAACAATGACATCCGGCTTTTCTTCCAGGATCATCGGAACTGCTTTTTCCAGCCGTTCCTGCCGGTAGGCATGTCTGCGGAAAATCGCACCGTTGAGATAGCCGATCACTCTTTTATCAAACAGAGCTGCCGCTGAGCCCAGGGGGGCGGAAATGTGAATGTCGGAAAAATGGATGATTTTCAGCATGCTGCACCTTTTCAGAATGGGGGATCTTCTTCTGCCGGAACATTTCTGCCACGCAGAAAATACAGCAAGTCAATGAGATAGTCGTGCATCATTCCGGTTGCATCAAGATGTGCATCCGCGTGTGCCGCCAGTTCCTGTGATTCTTCGCCGAGAGAACGCAGCTCCGCTGAGAGTTTGTTTTGGAATGAGAGCAGCCGTTTTACAACAGCGATCATAAGATTTACGGGGATATCGCACTCTTCGTTTTCCATCGCTGCGCGTTCTTTTTCCAGAGACATGTCGATGAGATCGGCAGATCTCGCCATAAGCTGTCCGTACAGAGTCAGGATCCGCATGATTTTCGGACGGTACTCTTCTTTTGTGCAGGTTGCAGCACCCAGAGAGAAATCTCTGGCAAGTACGGCGCAGTTGTGATAGACCGGACCGCCTGGAACTGCCCGCCAGTTGTCTGCACCCGGAAAGGGGAACATCTCCTGATTATCCTCTTCATCATAAGGAAGCGGACCCCAGTCATCTTCATCTTTTTCTGTCCCGAGCCTGCGCTTGATCGTCCGTATCAGGATGCTGTCTTCTCCGGGGAGATCAATGTATTTGGGCAGCTCCGTGATATAGGCGGAGACACGGGCATCATCCTTCCGGATTTCCCGTTCCCAATCAAATTCACTCCAGGAGAAACAGTCCTTGTAATCCATTATGCTCTCTTTCAGATAAGTCTGGACTTGACCTGTTTTTCTTCTTTCTTGACAGCATCGATTCTGACGGCATCGCCCCAGAGATCTTCAAGCTGATAAGTCATTCTGGACTCAGGTGTGAAAATATGGATCATAACATCGCCCATATCGACGATGATCCAGTTGCTTTCCGGTGTGCCGTCGATCTTTCCGCGAATATCCATTTTCTCTCTGGCTTCTTTCTGAATGTTTTCAGAGATAGCCCGGAGGTGGGGGGCGGAAGTTCCGGTACAGATGACAAAATAATCGGCAATAGCGGAAAGTTCGGTCATTTCCAAAACAATGACATCTGTTGCTTTGCGCTGGTCGGCAACGTTTGCACAGAAACATGCCAACTCTTTTGCTGTCGGCTTGACAGCTTTTGTTTCTTCATTCATGTAAAATCTCCTCTGACGGATGTAATCCATGACCTGATCCGCGATTCCGGAAGGGACCTTTCCTTCCTGAAGTTCCTGCCGGATCCCGGTTGAAGCAAGATCCGACAACGGCAAGTCTGCAATTGCACCCGACAATAATTTTTCCGCGATGTTCCGCGGCCAATGTTTCAAAAGTTCATCGAGATCGGGCGTTTCTCCCGGTCTCGGACAAAATATGATCCGGAACTTTTCTGCCAGTTCTCCCGCCCGGTGCCAGGTGTGAAGCTGGGCAAGACTGTCCCCGCCGATCAATAAAATATACTCATGTTCCGGATGAGCCTCTGAAAGATGTTCCAGCGAGTCTATGGTATAAGAAACGCCGCCGCGTTCCCCTTCCAATCCGGAAACAGACATGTTGTTCCGGTCTCCCACTGCCAGTTCCATCATTTTCAGACGGTCCGGGTAGGGGAGCCTTCCTTTCAAGATCTTATGCGGTGGGATCCAAGCCGGAACAAACATGACGTGGTCCGCGATCCCTTTATTGAGGACTGCTTCCGCCAGCGCAAGGTGTCCATTATGGGGAGGATCAAAGGTCCCTCCGAAAAACACTATTTTCATCGTTTTTTTTGCATCTCCACTTGAATAATTCTTGAATATGTGATATTTTAACTCATTTTTCAAGATAAACAAGTGGAGTTTTTAAAATATGTTAAAGAATTTTCAATTTTTTTCAGGTTCTGCGGCATTTCTGTCCGCAAAAAAGGCTGTTGAGCAGCTGCGCGCTGCTGGTTTCCTTGCTTACTTCGCCGGCGGAGCTGTCCGCGATCTTCTCATGGGACGGACTCCTTCCGATATCGATATCGCAACTTCTGCCACCCCGGAACAGATCCATGAAGTCTTTCCGAAAACTCATGATTCCGGCGTTTCTTTCGGGGTCGTAACGATTCATATCGACGGCTTTTTATTCGAGACAGCCACTTTCCGGAAAGAGTGTGCTTACTCCGATGGGCGTCATCCCGGACAGACTGTTTATACTGTCTCTCCGCAGGAAGATGTTGCCCGGCGCGATTTTACTATAAACGGGATGATGCTGGATCCGGTAAACGGAGAGATCCTTGATTTTGTCGGCGGACTCGAAGATTTGAAACGCGGGATCATCCGGACCATCGGCGATGGAGAAGAACGATTCCGCGAAGATGCTCTGCGTATTCTCCGGGCTGTCCGGTTTCATGCCCGTTATAACTTTCCGATGGCTCCTGAAACAGAAAATGCCGCACGGAAACTGGTTGAAAATTTACGGGTTTTGTCTGCAGAGCGGATCAAGGCTGAGTTGGAAGAGATGCTGACCGGACCGAATCCTGAGCTGGCATTCCGGACCCTTGACCGGATCGGGGCTCTGGATATCGTTCTTCCGGAAGTTTCTGCTATGAAAGGCGTGGAGCAGCCGCCGGAGTTTCATCCGGAAGGTGATGTTTTCGAACATACCATGATCATGCTGCGGATGATGGCTCATCCGACTCCGGAAACTGCCTGGAGTATTCTGCTTCACGATGTCGGAAAACCGGTAACTGCCAAGCTGCACGATGATGGAAAAATACATTTTTACGGACACGAAGCTGTCGGCGCAGCTATGGCTGAAAAAATCATGCAGCGGTTGCGCAGTTCCAGAGATTTGACCTGTATCGTCAGTGAAGCTGTGAAAAATCACATGCGTTTCACCGGAGTTAAAAATATGCGCCGGAACACGTTGCGGCGTTTGATCTCCGAAAAAAGTTTTCCTGCAACTCTGGAAGTCCTCCGTGTGGATTGTGCATCCTGTCACGGAATTATGACAGATTATCTTTATCTGCTTGATTTTCTTCATGAATTGAGCGGGGAGACTGCTGTGCCTCCGCCGTTGTTGACAGGAAAGGATATGATTGCTCTCGGATATAAACCCGGAAAATCTATGGGGGCTTTGCTGAATAAAATCACAGATTTGCAGCTGGATGGTATTTTGACAAGCCGCGAAGATGCTATCGCTTATCTGAAAGAAGAAAACTCTGATTTATGAGAGGCAATTTCAAAAGTCGCCAAAAATGTCAGAAAATCCTTGTTGCGCCCTGTAAAATGGAGCGTTTTCGGTAGTTACTCTGCGGGTAGCCACACTCAAACTACCATTTTCAGCTCATCAACAATCTTTTTTCAGCCAAATTTTGCCGGACTTTTGAAATTACCTCATGAAAAAAAGAACGGTTCTCCGATGACCTTTTTTCTTTTATAAATTCTGAGAAAAGCGTTTTATCCGGGAGAAATAACTTTTTCCTGCTGATAAAAACGCAGATTGTGTTTGAAAATACAGAAAAAACAGTGTATAGTATTTCCCAAGGCAGAAAAATCACAAAAAAACAGGCAGGTACAGAATGGCTCATGATACAAAAAAGATTGCATTGAGTGAACTGCTCGGAGAACGGGTGTTCATTCTGAAAGGAAAACACACGAAGACAGATGTATTCAAAGTGTTGATCGATTCTGTTGCGGAAGTTGAGGGGATGATCCAGCGTGAAGATCTGGAATGGGGTGTCCTCCATCGGGAAAGCATTATGAGTAC
>JAFTJI010000164.1 GCA_017456495.1 Lentisphaeria bacterium
CAGACATCAACACCCCCGGAAGTGTCCAGACTCTCCGCTACATTGAGAGTCTGGAATCCAAATACCGCCGTTCGAACGCCCCCGGCTGGAATCGGAAATTTCAGCTTGTTGTTCCCAACAGCAAAGAGTCTCTGGAACAGTTTTTGAAAGCTTCCGGAGCACCTTCCTTCATTGGGGTCGGGGCTGATATCAACGGAAAAACTTTCCGTAATTTTGTCGTAGCGCAAGTCCCCCATGCTGTGATCGGAATTGACGGTGCGATCGCCTGGCTCGGTCCGGCAATGGATCTGGATTACGTCATAGGCTCTCTTCAGGATGGGACCTTTTCCCGGGAAAAATATCAGCAGATCTCCCGGATGAAAATGGAAATGCAGACGGCTCTCCGCTCCGGTTTGCCCGATGTCGCAGCAAAAACTGCTGAAAAAATTCTGGAATCCGTCCCCAATGATATTACTTCCATTCAGACGGTTCTCTATTCTTATGAAATAAAGAAACAAAACACCAAAGCGGTCCTCTTCCTGGAATCCTGCATTGCAAAATGCGGAAAAAATGCAGGAGGGATCCGTTTGATGCTCCTTGACCGGATCATCCGGGCAGGAGATCTTTCCCTCTGGCAGAAAGCCGTCGGGGAAGCTGTCAAAAACAGCGATTCTCCCGATGACAAACTGAATCTTGCAGCGTTCCTTGTGGACATGTCTCCGCGGTTTCATTTCCCTGCGGAACAGGTGCTTGAACTGTGCAAACAGCTTCTGAACACCCCCGGAATTTCCAATGATCCGGAATTTTATGCAAATGTTCTGGAAATCTCCGCACGGGCAGAGTTTGCAATCTGCCGGATCGACGCTGCCATTCAATATCAGGAAAAAGCAGTCTCTCTCCGGAAACAGAACAAAAGTCCTTACGGAACACGTTCTGTTCAGGCATTGGAATATTATAAGAAAATCAAGATTCTTTCCGGAACAAAATGAAAAAGCTCAGCAAATACGGCAGGCTCTGGCATTGCGAAGGCGATGATTCTCTGCTTTCCCCCTGGGCTGAAAATCCCGATAAAATCCCCGGCACTCTGATCAAACAAAACCGGAAACGCACCGTTTGGCGGGTGACCTCCAGCAATGGAAACGATTATTTTGTCAAACGGGAAATGCGGCTTCATTTTCCGTTTACAACCTCTAAAGCAGAAAAAGAGTTCAAGGCGTTTTCTCTGCTGAAAAAGAAAGGGATCCCCTGCGCAGAATATGCGGCATGGTCCGCAGGACTCCGGGATTGCATCGTGGTCTCCAAAGCCCTGCCGGATGGTTATACTTCGATTTTACAATATTGGTTCAGCCGACCGGACCCGGATTTTGAATTTGCCGCTCAGCTCTGCCGTTTTCTCGCACGAACAGCCAAAGCGGGAGTGACACATCCGGATTTTCATGCAGGGAATCTGATGACCGATGGAAAGAGTATTGTTCTGATCGATCCGATCGGGATCAAGTCTGCCCCGCCAACCGATTCCCCTGCACCGGAAATGCTGATCCCATTAAGTATTCTGACCGGAGATCTTCCCATGGATCATCTTGCAGAAATGCTCCATGCTTCCGGGTTGTATTCCTCCCGGGAACATGCACTGGAACAATTGAACCTCATGGAAAGCCGGCAGCGTGCCCTGATCAACGGGGAATGGGAAAAACGGAAAAACCAAATTCTTTCCGGCAGTTCCAAGTTCGCCCGTGAAACGGAACCCGGTTTTTTTATCCGGAACAATGCATGGTTTTCTCCTGCCCCTGAAATTTGCGCGGAAGAATTGGAAAAACAGGAATATTCTGCGGAGGAAGGAACGCAGATCTGGACAGAGTCATTTCGTGCTCAATTACTGAAACAAAAGTTGGAAAAGATACCTGTTTTCTTTCAAATCAGGGACAATCATGCCGTAATTTATTATCTGAATGAGAAAAAAAACTCATTTTTTTATGGATTCCGCTGATTTCTCCCTTGTAAAATCACATAATTCTGTTATATTTAGCAGTTGTGGGGAGAATTGTGTCTCTCCTGAGTAGAAAAGACGCAAAGAAAGAACTAAAATTTTTAAGGAGAAAATGTTATGCCAACTTGGTTAGTCGCTGTCATTACTCTTGCCGCATTTGTCGGAATGATCATCTGCGCAACAAAGAAAGAAAATCCGAACTCCAAACCCATCGCAGCAGTCTGTCTTCTGGTTCTGTTGGCAGGTGCCTTCATGTACTTGGACAACAACGGTATTTTCCGTGCCAGCAAAGAAGAACGTGATATGATGGCAAGTGCAGAAAGATTTGAAGAATCCAGATTGAAATCCCTCTCTGACTTCATCACTCAGAACTATGCTTCTCAGAAAGTCATCATCGTCGCTCCCGGCGGAACCAACTGGGAACAGAACGAATACAACAAGAAACGCGTTGACCGTCTCAAAAAATATCTTCCCAATGCAGAAGTTAAAGCTCTGAATTATGTCCGCAACGAAAATGAAATGGCTGCAATGCCCGGAGCAACTGCAAAAGAATTCAATGATTTCTTCAAGGCAAACGGCGAAGCTCTGTTTGTTCTTCTCGAAGATCTTCCCTTTGAACCCCGCGAACTCGGCAAACTTTCCATCTGGAAAGCAAAAGGAAAGCAGAAAATTGCTCTGCTCAGCGGAGAAGTCTCTTCTCTTGGATTCTACTTCAAAGGTGCTAAACCCGGCGAAGAAGTCATCGTTGCAGCAGTTGTCGGCAAAACCGGTCTCAAAGAAGCTGACTATGAAAAACCGGCTCCGGAAAATCTTGATGAAGCATTCGGAATGCGTTATGTCATGATCACCAGCAAGAACATTGATCAGTACATCAAGAACACAGCTTATTTCTCGCAGCGGTAATTAAAGTTATCCGAATCAGCGTCCGGTGAAATATCCGGACGCTTTTTTTTTGCGTGATCCATAAAAAAAACTGCGGCAATTTCTTACCGCAGTCCGATTGTTATATTTGTGCAGTTCCGGCTTTTATTCTTTTTCCAGCGGGAATACTGCAATTACGATGGAAGCGAAAAGGAAAAAATTTCCCCAGAGTGAAATAATAGATCCAGCAGAAAATTCATCAGCCAAATAAAGAATTGACGTGACCAGGAAAAGCAGGAAAGCGAGTGCAAAAGAAATCTCAGTTGCTATCTGTTTGAATTTGACGGAAAGCAGAACTTTGAGATTAAAAGCCGGGCGTGCCTGACCGGGGTAATAACCGGGCTGTCCCATCTGCTGTCCCATCGGCTGTCCCATTTGCTGTCCCATCGGCTGTGCCATTGAAGGCTGAGCCGCCGGAGCTCCCTGAGCCTGAACAAGAACGCCCTTTTTGCAGCTTGGACAGCTGACAGACATACCAACCCACTGATCATCAACCATCATTTCTGCGCCGCAGTGTGTACAATTCATTTTAAAACCAGCCATTTTTTCCTCCTATTGAATTTTGACCAGAATAATCGGATATCGGCAATATAAACTCATATCATAAAAAAGTCAAGTCCTGCAAAAAAAAATCATATTGATCAGGAAAAAAGACGTTTGAGTCGTTTTTTTTTTGAAAGAACCTTCATTTCAAGTAGAAATCTGTTTGAAAAAATATCAATGATGTGGTAAATTATCCTGTATGAAAAAACATTGTTCCGGACAGGCAAAAATCTGAGGTTCCGGGACCTATCATAGAAAGGACTTGAATATGGAATTTGTAGAAAATGGGGGAGTGACCTCCCCGGCGGGCTTTCAGGCGGCAGGGATCGTTTGCGGATTGAAGCGGACAGGTGCGGCAGATCTTGCATTGCTGAAGTCAGATAGAGATTGTAATTTTGCAGGTAC
>JAFTJI010000165.1 GCA_017456495.1 Lentisphaeria bacterium
ATCCTTAGCTTGTGCGCTATTCCTGTCGGCTCTGCCGGATTCAATCAAACAGACTGGGCTGGATATACTGGGAATATACAGGCTTTTCGCAAGGTAAATTCTTTGTGTACCCCGGCGCAAAAAAAACAGTATTCCCAGAGCTCCCGGAACTCTTAGTACTCCCAGTTCCCCAGCCGATCCTTAGCTTGTGCGCTATTCCTGTCGGCTCTGCCGGATTCAATCAAACAGACTGGGCTGGATATTTTCAGTCTTGGGGCGTTTGGTACGGGGATAAAGACCGCGTTTTTCCCGTGCCATGCCGACAGCCAACGAGGGTTGTCCTTCTTCCGCAATGGCGTTGTTTTCCAGATTTTCCAGAATCTCTCTTGCACGGGTGATGACAGGTGCGGGCAATCCGGCAAGTTTTGCCACATGGATCCCGTAACTTTTGTCAGCGGCACCCGGGACGATCTTCCGCAGGAAAATGATCTGCTCGCCGTATTCCCGGACTGCCACGTTATAATTTTTCACACAGCGGCGGGTTATTGCAAGCTCGGTCAATTCGTGATAATGAGTTGCGAACATTGTCCGGGCGTGACACTCTTTATTGTCAAGAATGAACTCAGCCACAGCCCACGCAATGGAAAGACCGTCGAAGGTACTCGTTCCGCGTCCGATTTCGTCAAGAATGATCAGACTGCGGGGGGTTGCATTGTTCAGAATGTTGGCAGTTTCCAGCATTTCCACCATGAAGGTACTCTGTCCGCGAGAGATATCATCGCTTGCGCCGACACGGGTAAAGATTTTGTCGGCGACCCCGATTTCTGCGCTGTCTGCGGGCAGGTAGGAACCGATTTGCGCCATAATGACCAGCAGAGCCGCCTGACGGATGTAAGTTGATTTACCAGCCATATTCGGACCGGTAATGATCATCATCCGGTTTTCGTCGGCATCCAGAAGAATGTCATTGGGAACGAACCGTTCTTCCCGTGCGGCGGCATCAAGAACCGGATGACGTCCGCCGGAGATATTCAGCACATCGCTGTCGGTGATTCGCGGACGGCAATAGGAGTATTGAGCGGCGCACTCGGCAAGAGAGCAGAGGGCATCGATCATTGCCAGAGCGGCAGAGGTTTTCTGAATATCAGTTGTCCGTTTTGCGGCTTCGCTGCGGAGATTTTCAAAAATCTTTGCTTCCAGAGCCTTTGCTTTATCATCTGCACCCAGGACTTTAACTTCCATCTCTTTGAGTTCCGGAGTGACGAACCGTTCGCAGTTTACGAGGGTCTGTTTCCGGATATAATCTTCCGGCACATGTTCCAGATTGGATTTTGTGATCTCGATATAGAACCCGAAGACACGGTTATAATTGACTTTCAGGGATTTGACACCTGTCCGCTGCTGTTCTTTTGCCTGAAGCGCAGCGATCCAGTTTCTGCCGTCAGCAGAAGCGGAACGGAGTTCATCCAGTTCGGGGGAACAGCCGGGACGGATCACGCCGCCGTCGGAAACAGATGCCGGGGGATCGTCCACAAGAGTATTTTCGATTTGAGCTGCAAGATCATCCATTGCTACGAGATCATCGTTGATACGGATGAGCAGCGGCAGGTCGTATGCTGCAAGGATCGCCTTGACACCGGGGATCATCTGCAAACCGGTTGCGAGAGCCGCAAGATCCCTGGGATTGGCGGAGTTGACGTTCAGTTTTGCCGTAATGCGTTCCAAATCGCGGATGCCGCTGATGGTTTCCCGCAGCTCAGCAAGGGTGAGCGGATCATCTTTGAACAAGCCCACAACGTCCTGACGTTCCACGATTGCGGTCACATCCCGCAGGGGGTTCAGGATCCAGTTTTTCAGCAATCTGCCGCCCATGGGTGTTTTTGTCCGGTCGAGAACATGGAGAAGCGTGGAATTTTTAGCGGAACCGGAAAGGGGTTCCACCAGTTCCAGATTCCGGCGGGAGTTGGGGTCGATCCCCAGATAAATATCGGAACGCTTCAGGGCGATCTTCCGGATATGTCCGGCATTGACCTTCAGATTTTCGACAGTATAGTACAATGCTGCGCCGGCTGCCTGAATGGCTGTGGATTCATCCCGGAATCCGAACCCGTTCAGGTTCATGGTGCTGAAATGCCGAGTCAGCAGTTCAAATGCGTGATCATAAGTGAAGATATAATCGTCGAGATCAGTCCAGAGGAGCTGCCAGGAGACATCGGGGCGATCTTCTGAATCGGTCTGCCAGCGGATGGCTGTTGTCCGTGGGATCAGACACTCTCTCGGTTTGAGTTTTGCAAGTTCATCAGAGACAGTGCGGATAGTATCATATTCCCCCGCCATAAATTCACCGGTACTGACATCCAGCCATGCGAGGGCGAACTTTTTTCCGGGCAGGAAGGCGCAGAGAAAGTTGTTACTGTTGGGCGCAAGAAGCGGACCTTCCAGAATGGATCCGGGAGTCACGATGCGGGAAATTCCCCGTTTGACGATCCCTTTTGCCAATGCGGGATCTTCCTGCTGTTCCGCGATGGCAACTTTGAAACCGGCTTCCAGAAGTTTCGGCAGATAAAGTTCAAGAGCATGATAAGGGATCCCGCACATGGGACTTCCGGCGCGGGCAGTCAGCGCGACTTCCAGAACCGGACTGGCTTTTTTGGCATCTTCAAAGAACATCTCATAGAAGTCCCCCATTCTGTACATGAGGATAGAATCAGCCGGTGCAGTACTTTTGACCTGCATATACTGCTTCATCATCGGTGTCAGGTTTGTGGGCACATCTGCCATAAGATCTCCTTCATTATGTCTGGAGGCAATTTCAAAAGTCGCCAAAAATGTCAGAAAATCCTTGTTGCGCCCTGTAAAATGGAGCGTTTTCAGCTCATCACAATCTTTTTTCAGCCAAATTTTGCCGGACTTTTGAAATTACCTCTCTGGTAAACGGAATAATATATCTGCCCTCATTTAAAAATCAAGCGGAAGAAAGAAATGATTGAAGATTTTTTCTCCGGGGATAAGATAACTTCTCTTTTTGAGTTCCGTTTATTTTCCGGACTCTTCGCGGACCTGACGGGCAAAATAGAGAAGCATTTCCAGTTTTTCTTTCGGCTTGAACATTGCCGGGATCTTCGGAAGTGCGCCTTTCTGACGGTACATTTCGTTGTTCCGTTCCAGATAGATCTTTCCATCCCGGAATGAGAGCGAACTCCAGCCAGCCTGATGAACAATGATTCTGAGCCGGACAGTTGCCAGAAAGTTTTTTGCTTCCGGGGGGATCACACCGAACTTGTCCCGCAGTTCCAGTTCATAATCATCGACTTCCTCTTCGCTGGTCATTGAGGCGAGTCTGCGGTAAGCCTCCAGCCGCAAACGCGGTTCGCTGATGTAATCCGTGGGAATGCTTGCCGCCAGTTTGTCTTTTGATGTTTCAAGTGCAAATGTTACAAAATCAAGCGTCAGTTCCGTGCTGACCAGTTTCGGATTTTTGATCCCGCGCAGAGTGTTTGCCGCCTCTTTCAACAGCTGGCAGTACAAATGGAACCCGATGGTATCGACATAACCGCTCTGTTCCGCGCCGATGATGTTTCCGGCACCGCGGATCTCAAGGTCACTGAGGGCAAGTTTGAACCCGGAACCGAGGTGAGTATAACGCCGGATCACCGACATACGCTGTCTTGCATCAGTGGTCATGACACCGGACGGCGGAATGAGAAGATAAGCATAAGCCTGCCTGTTCCAGCGTCCGACTCGCCCGCGCAGCTGATGCAGTTCCGCCAGCCCGAAGTGATCGGCACGTTCAATGATGATCGTGTTGGCATTGGGAATATCGATTCCGGACTCAATGATCGTTGTAGAGACAAGAATATCGATTTTTCCGTTGACGAAATCGCTCATGATATCTTCCAGCTGGGATGCGGTCATCTGTCCGTGGGCAACTGCGACTTTGGCATCCGGGGCAAGTTTCCGTACCTTTTCCGCTGCGGCATCAATGGTTTTGACCCGGTTATGAAGATAAAAAATCTGTCCGCCGCGCACCAGTTCCCGGGAGATCGCCGCGCCCACCAGAGAGGGATCATACTGTGCAACAATGGTATGGACCGGCAGCCGTTTTGTGGGAGCCGTTGTGATGGTGCTGAGATCACGCAAACCGGAAATCGACATGTGAAGCGTTCTTGGGATCGGGGTTGCTGTCATAGTGAGAATATCCACTGTGGAACGGATGGATTTCAACTGTTCTTTATGCGCTACGCCGAACCGCTGTTCTTCGTCAATGATCAGGAGCCCGAGATCCCGGAATTTTATCTCTTTGGAGAGCAGCGCATGAGTTCCGATGATGATATCGATCCCCCCGCTGGCAAGATTCCGCTTGATGGCAGATTTTTCTCCGGCAGTTTTCAGCCGGGAAAGAGTTTCTATGATAAAAGGATATTCAGCGAACCGTTCCCGGAAGCTCAGATAGTGCTGCTGGGCGAGGACAGTTGTGGGAACCAATACGGCGACCTGCCGTCCGGAGGCGGCGCACTTGAACGCCGCACGCATGGCAACTTCCGTTTTTCCATACCCCACATCACCGCAAAGCAGACGGTCCATGGGCTTGGAAGATTCCATATCTTTCTTGATGGCTTCGATGGCAAGGAGCTGTCCTTCCGTGGCTTCGTAGGGGAATGCTTCATCAAAAATCTTCTCCTCCACGCCGTCGGGATCAAAGGCGACTCCTTTTGAGGAGTTGCGGATCGCCTGAAGCCGCAGCATTTCAGCCGCAAGGTTCCGCGCCGCACCCGAGGCATCTTCTTTTGTCTTCAGCCAGCGGGTCCCCCCAAGTTTGGAGAGTCGCAATATATTGACCCGTGACCCCACATAACGGGAGAGCAGATGCGCCTGCCAGACAGGAACATAGATGATCGCATCGTCTGCAAATTCCAGCTCAAGCGATTCCACTTTCTCCGATCCGCTCGTGATGGTTTTGATCCCGTGATACAGACAAAGACCGTAGTTGAGGTGAACCGTGAAGTCGCCCTCTTCGATATCGGACATCTGGGCAAGTTCTTCTTTCTGCATCTCTCCGGGATCACGTTCTTTGATGATCGCCGCGCGGGGGACCGTCCGTTTGCTTGTGAACGTGGTCATAAAAAGTTCCCGTTCTGTCAGGTAGGAGGTCTTCAGTTTCGGGAAAGTGACCCCGCAGGGGATTTGCATGCGGACGATTTCAGTTCCGGGCGCACCGTTCAGTTTGTTTTCCTTGAGCCAGTTGGAGATGTGAACTTCATCGGACTCTTTTGCGGCGGCGAAGTAAACGCGGTATCCTTCTTCCAGCTGACGCCGGATCATATTGGATGCGATGCCTTTGGAAAGTTCTTCCAGGGTATCTGTATTGAGTCCGGCTTCTGCCTGAAGCTGGGGCGTGATGCCGATGCAGTCGCGGTCGGGAACATCTTTCCAGTCGTCATCTGCTTCAGAAAGAATCGAAATGACCGGATGTTCTGCAAACGCCTGACGGAACTGCTCCCAGTGCTGTTCAGAGCCTTTTTCGCCGAATTTATTGAGGTTGAGCAGGCACTCCTGCGGGGAACAGATCATCAGGATCCTGTCCGGAACATAAGAGGAAAAGTCGCTGTAAGCCTCTCCTGTAACAGGAAGAACCGTCCCTGACCGGAGAAGGATCTCGCACTCATCAATATTCTGTACAGAACGTCCTGTATCGACGGAATATTGCCGCATGGTGTCGATCTCATCACCGAAAAATTCAATGCGGACGGGCAGTTTCATACCGGGTGAAAAGATATCAATGAGTCCCCCTCTGCGGGCAAATTCTCCGACGATCGTCGCTTCCGCTTCATCGTCGTAGCCCATCTTTACCAGTTTTTCTGCCAGTTCGGAGAGTTTGCAGGTATCGCCTTTGCGGAGAACGATTTTTCCGAGAGAGAACTCATTTTTATCCGGTACAGGAGTCAGGAGTGCATGGACAGAAGCGAAAAAGATATCCGGAGATTTTGGGGAGAGAGCCGCTGCCAGCATTTCTGCCCGGGGAGCTTCATCTTCCGGTGTGGGATTCCCTTTCCATATCCCTTCCGGAAGAAGCGCAGTGGTCAAACCGGTCTCTAGCGTATGGTTCCACACCTCTGTATCTCCGGAAAGCTGTTCCGCTTCAGAGAAAGTGGGCAGGGCAACAACGATTTTTTTTCCGGTTTTGCGGTAAAAGGCAGAAGCGATCCGGAAAACTTCCAGAGCAGCTGTCGATTTCTCCGTAAAGAAGATGGTATCTTCATCAGCCGGAGAGACCTCAAACCATTTTTTTATGGAAATATTTTCGTTTTTTTTCTTTTTCACTTTGACTTTTCCGCATTTTGTGATATATTACTATTTACGTTTTAGTATGTACGTTGTTTGATTTTTTATCTTTCAAAAAAATCGTAACAACTATAAAAATAACACAAATTCAACAAAAAACAAGTGGAAGTTTCCATGGCAGCGAAAAATAGCAAAGAGAAAACCGCTCCTGCAAAGGCGGGGACAGCGAAAAAAGCTGTGAAAAGTGCTGAAAAGTCCGTTTCCAAAAAGCTGACACCCAAACAGGAAGTCAAGGCAGAAAAGCCCGCTCCTGCGAAGGCAAAAGCTGTTACTGCGGAAAAGGCTGTTAAAAAGACTCAGCCCGTTGCGGCAGAGAAGGCTGTCAAGCCCGTTCCTGCAAAAGCAAAATCCGCTAAGACAGAACCGGTCGAGGAGGTCAAGCCTGCAAAAGCAACTGCGAAAAAGGCTGAACCCGTCGTGGAAACAAAACCTGTGAAAGCTGCCAGGAAAGCTGTCAAGGCAGAGCCTGTCGAAGAGGTAAAACCCGCTAAAACGGTAAAAAAGACTGTCAAAGCAGAACCTGTCGAAGAGGTGAAACCAGCTAAGGCGGCAAAGAAAGCTGTCAAAGCAGAACCTGTCGAAGAGGTGAAACCTGCTAAAGCGGCAAAGAAAACTGTCAAGGCGGAACTTGTCGAAGAGGTGAAACCTGCCAAAGCAGCAAAGAAAGCTGTCAAAGTGGAACCTGTCGAAGAGGTGAAACCCGCTAAAGCGGCAAAGAAAGCTGTCAAGGCGGAACCTGTTGGAGAGGTAAAACCCGCTAAAGCGGCAAAAAAGGCTGTCAAGGCGGAACCTGTTGAAGAACCCAAAGCAGAAGAACCTGTTGTTCTGGATAAGAAAGAAGCAAGACGTCTTGCAAAGACGAAAGCTGAAGAAGAGAAAGCCCGCCGCAAGAGAGAGCTTGAGCTGAAACGTTCCAAAGAAGAACAGGAAGAACTGGATGCTTTGAAGGCTGCTTATGCCAGGTCCCTGGAAGAAGCGAAACTTGCAGAAATGCAGCCTGTTCCCGAACCGGAAGAACCTATTGAAGAAGAGGTTCCCGAAGTCGATGAGCTGGATACTCTTGATGACCAGGAAGCATACAGCAAGGCGAGCGAAGAAAATATTGATAACCTTGAAGATGTGGCAGAACTTGCGAAGCGCACAGCCAAAGAAGATAAGGCTGCCGGTGTTGCCACCTCCAAGAATGATACGATGAAAGTCTATATGACTGACATCGGAAGAATTGAGTTGGTCTCCAAGACGGAAGAAATCGAATTGGCGGCACAGATCCATGGCGGAAATTCCCAGACACATGACGAAGCACGTCAGACTCTGATCCAGGCGAACTTGCGTCTGGTGGTGAAGATCGCCCATGACTTCAAGGGACTCGGACTCCCGCTGCTGGACCTGATTTCTGAAGGAAACATCGGTCTGATGCGTGCTGTGGAAAAGTTTGACCCTGCCAAAGGTGCAAAGTTCAGTTCTTACGCAGCATGGTGGATCAAGCAGTCCATGCGCCGTGCCCTGGCAAACCAGAGCCGTACGATCCGTATTCCTGTCCAGTCTGCCGGAAAGATCAACAAGATCAAGTCTGTGAAGATGAAGCTGACCGAAAAACTCGGACGGGAGCCCACGGATGCGGAAATTGCAGAAAATCTTGAATTTTCCGAACGTACAGTTGCCGGACTCCGGTTGGCAGATCTGAAGACCTTTTCACTCCATGACCCGATCCAGCAGGGGGAAGATGGAGAATTTCAGGATATTATTCCTGACCGCGGAGCAATGACTCCTGACCGGATCCTCGGAGACGTGGAATCCCTGAAGCGGCTGAAAGATCTTCTCTGTGATCTTGATGAAAGAGAACGGATGATCCTGCAGATGCGCTTCGGTCTTGATAACAACCGTCCGCGTACATTGGAAGAAGTCAGCCAGGAAATCGGCCGCACCCGTGAACGGGTAAGACAGATCCAGAACCAGGCTTTGAGCAAATTGAAACTTCTGCTTTCTGATGAAGCAGATTTTACAACGGATTAAGAATAACAGATTAACATAGAAAGGAAGGGGGTGAACAACATGGAATGCACGGAAGTCAGACTGAAAAAAGGCGAGCCCGTAGATCGCGCTCTCCGCAGATTGAAAAAGAAGCTTGACAAGGAAGGCACCCTCAAGGAACTCCGCAACCGGAGACACTTTGAGAAGCCCAGCGAAAAGAAACGCCGTACACAGCGTCATCGCGGCTGATCTTTTTTGACAGCAATGGGGATCCCGCTTTTCCGGTGTGATCCCCTTTTTTATCGTTCCCGGCGAAAATGCCGTTTTTATACTTACCGAGAGGATTTTTTATGCAGGATGTGCAGAAAACACTGAGAAAAGAGACAAAGAAAGGCAGACGGTTCGGATATCTTTCTGTTTTAGACAGGTATATGTTCCGGGAATTTATGATTCCGTTTTCCGTTCTCTGTTTTACCTTTATCCTGCTCTTCCTGATCGGGGATTTGCTTGATGACCTCCCTGATTTCCTCGGCTACAAGGGAAGCGATGCCTTTTCCCTTGCAGTAAAATATTTTACTCTGAAAATGCCCGGAAACATCCGGTTTATTTTCCCTATATCCATTCTTCTCTCCTGTATGTACACTGTCGCCAATATGGGACGGTCAAGAGAGATCACTGCCATGCGTGCTTCCGGGATCTCCACGATCCGGTGCGGCGGGGCAATTTTTGCAGTTGCAGCTATCATTACTGCTGTTAACTTCTGGTTCAACGAAAAAGTCGTCCCCCAGTGTACCATGGAGGCTGAAATCATTCACCAGTCTCTGGATAATCCCGACTATGACCGTATGATGTTCAGTATGCTCCAGTTCCGCAGTGCAGACAAGAAGCGGGATTGGTTCCTTCAGAACCTTAACGAAAAAGGCGAGTGGGAAAATGTCATCCTGAAATATTTTAAAGTTTCCAATTTCCATGGACGTATCGTCCGGGAACTGGAATGGGAACTTACTGCAGAAAAAGCAAAATACGATCCTGCTGTCGGCTGGATCTTCTATAATGCCAAACAGACAAAATACATTCCTTTTGCAAGTCCGTCCAGAGAGTTTGCAGAGTTTGTCTGCCGTCCGGATGTCATTGAGGAAACGGAAACACAGATCCAGAACGCCATCAAGCCGCCGGAAGATCTCTCTTCTGAGGACCTTATCGGGATCCTCAGAAACAATAAACATATGGAGAAGTCTCTCCAGAATATGTACCGGACGTTCCTGTACTACCGTCTGACGTTCCCGTTCTGCTGTATTCTTTGTGTATGTCTCGGTTTGCCGCTGGCTGTTAAAAATGAACGCTCAGGGATCTTCCTTTCTATTATTGTCGCTGTTGTTGCCATTGTTGTGTTCCACGTCATGTCAGAAATCTTTCTGGTTCTTGGTCAGCAAGGTTATGTTCCTCCGCTGGTCGGGGGTGTCGGACCCACGTTTGTATTCCTGCTTTACAGCTACTTCGGCGTGATCCGGAAATCTGCCTGATCCGTTATTATTATGGGTTCACTGCTCCGGAAAATTCGCTGCAAGCTGGACTCTTACCCATGTTTTATTTTTCTGTCCGGGATCTTAAACGGTTTCTGTGCCGTCTGGTTCTCTGATTCGCTGCCATCTTTCGGGGATGTTTTTCTCTTCGCAACACCCGGGATCCTGATCGCCGGATTTCTTTTCGGATTACGGAACTGTTGTTTGCGCTTCATTCCTGCGGTCTGTCTGGCGATCATCAGTTCCCTGCTGCTGATCGCAGAATCAGAAAAGCAGTTTGAGAAACAGGAAATGGCATCATTTGACCGTCTCGGAGCGACTGCTGTGTTCCGTCTGACAGATCCCTCTTTATGCGGCGGGATTCCGGATTGGATGCCCAATACACCTTACTATGTTCAGGCTGAACTGCAGAGCGTCAGCCTTGACGAACCTGACAACCTGAAACCGGCAGACGGTACGGTTCTCCTGACAATTTTTCCCCGTTCCGGAGAAGTTTCCAATCTCGGATACGGTGATCTTATTCAGGTTGAAGGGTATTTTGAGAAGCCGGAGGCTCCGGTATTGCCAGCCGGGACATTTCACTTTCCGGCATATGCTGCAGCACGGGGAAGTTCCCTGTTGTTTCACGCGGGATCGGTCAAACGTCTGAAAACCGGACAGGGCTTTCTGCGGTCGATTTATGATTGGCGGGGGAAATTTCTTGCCAAATTGACAGCAGAGATGCCGGAAGGAGCCGCCCGTGACATGGCACCCGCCTTGCTTTTCGGGATCCGTCAGCCGGTCAAAGGAGAAATCAAAAATGATTTTCTTTACAGCGGGACTCTCCACGTTCTTTCCGTAAGCGGGTTTCATATAGGTTTGTTTTTTGTTGCGATGATGTTTTTCTTTTCGGTGATTCCCTATCGGATCCGCTGGTTTGCCGCACCGGTTCCGGTTTTTCTTTATGCGCTGTCCACCGGGATGCAGGCTCCGGCGTTCCGGGCGTTTCTGATGCTGACTTTATGGTGTCTGGCGCGAGTGTTTCTGAGGAACAACCGCGGGATGAACTCTTTGGCAGCGGCAGCCGGGATCATTCTTCTTCTGAATCCGTATCAGCTGTTTGACGTGGGGTTCATCTATTCGTTTCTGTGTGTCTTTTTCCTGATTCTCAGCAGTGACTTTTTCCGGGGAGTTTCCGATGCGATGACGGTTCGGGATCAATTTGTCCCGCACCGGAAATATATAACGGTTCGCGGAGTTTCGGCGAAACTTGTGCTTTGCGTGGGAGTTTCAGTTGCGGCATGGCTCTGCAGTATGGCTGTCTCGCTGCATTTTCAATCGCTGTTCACTCCATGGGCGGTCCCGGCATATATTCTGATGCTTCCGGTGACTTGGTATTGTTTTGCGCTGTTTCTTCCGGCGATTCTGCTGCAATGGATCCCCGGGGCGGTGGAACTGATCGGCAGACTTCTTGCTCCGGCATTGAAACTCTGTGCATGGATCGCGGAACAGTTTGCGGATGCGGGAGCTTTTTATGTTGCTCCGCCGCCGGTTTGGCTTGGAGTGCTCTTTCTGTTTGCACTGGCCGGGATTTTTATTTTCCGGAGAAAACGGAGCCTGGCAGTTTGTGCCGTTCTTCTTTTCCTGACAGGTCTTCTGCAGATCTTTCCGGTTCCTCAACCTGATCCGGAAATCGTGATTCTCCGTCGCGGAGCGGTTCCGGTTCCGGCGGTTCTTTTCTGTGATCCTGCGGCCGGGAAAGCGACGGTCTGGAACGTTCCGCCGGGTGATACTGCGCGGCTGGTTTCGGATTATCTGAAGACAAGAGGGATCAATGAAATTGATGAACTGCACTTTGATTCAGCCCGCAGTGAAGTTTGCGGCGGCGGTCAATTCATTCTGAACACGTTCCCGGTAAAAGCTGTTTATTTTCACGACAGGATCAGACGGAATGCCAGAACCGCCGGGGCAATCCGGAAAAATCATCCGGAACCGCCGTCAATGCCCATATTGCGACTGAACAAAATATCCGGTCAGACAACCGTCGTTCCCGGATATGCGGCGATGAAACATGTCAGGATCCGGATGATTACATCGGAAAATAAGGGTCCTGTGCTGGAGATTGAACTGCCGGATCAGCTCTTGCGGAAAGAGTATCCGTTCAGCAGCAGGACGATTGCGGAGCGGGTCACGCTTCCTTCGCAAAAGAGAGCAGAGTGGCGATCTCTTCTTTCCAGATAGCCTCGTCCGGTGTTTCCAGAATCAGAGGGATATCCCGGATCCTGGGATCCTGCATGATCCTGCGGAACGCTTCCATGCCGATATTCCCTTTTCCAAGAGAATCGTGCCGGTCCAATCTTCCGGAAAGGACACCTTTTGCATCGTTCAAGTGCATTCCGCGCAGATATTTGAAGCCGATGACTCTGTCGAACTCTTCCATGGTCTTTTCGTACCCTTCCGGCGTGCTGAAATCATATCCGGCAGCAAAACTGTGGCAGGTGTCGATACAGACTCCGACACGGGCGGGATCTTTGATCTGTTCCATGATATCTGCCAACTGCTGAAAGGTGAATCCGAGATTGCTGCCCTGTCCGGCAGTGTTTTCCAGAACGGCAACAACGCCCTCTGTTTCTGCCAGAGCAGAGTTGATCCCGGCGGCGATATGGGAAAGACACTCCTCTTCGGAGATTTGTTTCAGGTGACTGCCCGGATGAAGATTCAGAAGTTTCAAGCCCAGGAACTGACACCGGTACATTTCATCGGTGAAGGCTGCAACGGAGATTTTCCGTTTTTCCGGATCGGGGTTTCCCATGTTGATCAGATAGCCGTCATGAGGGAGAATATGATCGGGAGTATAGCCGAACTTTTTGCAGTTTTCCCGGAACGCGGCGGCAGAAGCCTCAGTAATGGGCGCAGCGTTCCACTGCCGCTGATTTTTCGTAAACATCGCAAATGCAGTTGCTCCGATGGCAGCCGCATTCAGGGGGGCATTTTCCACGCCGCCGGCAATTGAAACATGAGCTCCGGCAAATTTCATTTCAGCATCTCCTTGAGATATTTTCCAGTATAGGATTTCTTATTTTTTGCGACGGTTTCCGGGGTTCCTTCGGCGAGGATCTTTCCGCCTTCGTTGCCGCCTTCCGGACCGAGATCTATGATCCAGTCAGCCATCTTGATCACATCCAGATTGTGTTCGATGACAAGGACGGTACAGCCTTTATCCCGGAGTTTCAGCAGCACTTCCATAAGCTGCTTGATGTCCGCAAGATGAAGCCCGGTCGTGGGTTCATCCAGAATATAAAGGGTGTGACCCCGTGAGGGTCGCGCCAGTTCTGTTGCAAGTTTCACGCGCTGTGCTTCGCCGCCGGAAAGAGTTGTTGCCTGCTGTCCGAGCGTGATATAACCCAAGCCGACTTCTTCCAGCATCTTGAGTTTTCTGTGAAGTTTCGGCACGGCAGAGAAAAACTCCACCGCTTCGGAAACGGTCATATCAAGCACATCTGCAATGGAACGTTTCTTGTATTGAACGGTAAGCGTTTCCCGGTTGAACCGTTTTCCGTGACAGGCGGAACAGGGGACATAAACATCGGGCAGGAACTGCATTTCGATCTTCTTGATGCCGTCGCCCTGACACTCTTCGCATCTGCCGCCCTTGATATTGAAACTGAATCTGCCCGGACCGTAGCCGCGGACTTTTGATTCCGGCAGGGAGGCAAAGAGATCCCGGATCACGCCGAATGCTTCGGTATAAGTTGCCGGGTTGGAACGGGGTGTTCTTCCGATGGGACTCTGGTCAATGACGATCGCTTTGTCGATATGTTCCAGTCCGGTGATTTTCTTATGTTTTCCGGGCACCGGTGCATCTTCGATCTTGAAATGCTGCTGAAGAGCGGCACGGAGAACGCCGTTGACCAGGCTGCTCTTCCCGGAACCGGAAACGCCGGTCACACAGGTAAACGTCCCAAGGGGGATCTTTGCCGTAATATTTTTCAGATTATTGTGAGAGACGCCTTCCAGAGTCAGGAATTTTCCGTTTCCGGGGACCCGTTCAGCGGGAACTTCGATCTTCTGTTTTCCTGTCAGATACTGTCCTGTCAGAGAGCGTTCACATTTTTCGATTTCTGCGGGAGGGCCTGCTGCGACAAGTTCGCCGCCGTGAACTCCGGCGGCAGGTCCCAGGTCAAGCACATAATCAGCCGCCCGGATGGTGTCGGTATCGTGCTCCACGACCACAACGGTATTCCCGATGTCACGGAGGTCTTTCAGGGCGGCAAGAAGTCTGTCATTATCCCGCTGATGCAATCCGATACTCGGTTCATCCAGAATATAAAGCACGCCAACGAGCCCGCAGCCCAGCTGAGTTGCCAGCCGGATCCGCTGAGCTTCACCGCCGGATAATGTTCCGCTTTCCCGGTTCAACGTCAGATAGGGCAAGCCCACTTCTTTAAGGAAGGAGAGACGGGAACCGATCTCTTTCAGGATCTCCCCTGCGACAATTGTCTGTTCTTCGTTGAGCTTCAGAGTACGCACAAATTCCAGAGCCTTTTCCACTGACATGGAGTTGAACTCATGAATGGAAAGTCCATTGACTGTCACGGCAAGAGATTCCGGTCTCAGCCGTTTGCCGTGACATTCCGGGCACTCTTCCCAAACCATATACTGTTTCAGACGTTCCCGGACAGCATCGTTATCGGTCTCCTCTTCTCTGCGCTGCAGATTGGCAAGGATCCCCTCGAAGGGACGCACCATGTTATAGCGTTTGCCCCGGAGATAATAGCTGAAGTCGATCTCTTCCTCGCCGCTGCCGTAGAGCAGAAGATTCTGAACATGTTCCGGCAGATCCCGGAACTTTGTGGTCAGCATGGAAGGCATCTGAAGGTGTTCAGAAATACAGCGCAGCAGGTGATTGTAATAGATGATGAGCCGGTGGGGACCGCGCCGCCAGCCGGGGATCGCGCCTTTCCGGATGGAAAGATCGTAATTGATCGCCAGCTCTGCTTTCATGACCATCAGAGAACCGATCCCGTTACATTTCGGACAAGCCCCGTAAGGACTGTTGAACGAGAAGTGGCGCGGCTCCAATCTGCCAAAGCTGATCCCGCAATCCACGCAGGCAAGGTTTTCGCTGATCCGTTCTTCTTTCCACGTTAGTTTTCCGTCAAAATCACGTTTTTCCACCAGCAGGATCAATTCACCGTTCCCGCTCTTCAACGCCGTTTCCACAGAATCGTTCAGACGGGAATCTTCCAGACTTTCCCCGGTCATGAGACGGTCGACAACTGCATCGATCTCATGCCGTTTCGTCTTGGCGAGAGCATCCATATTGTCCGTCAGCTCAAGGATCTGTCCGTCAATTCGGACACGGACGAACCCGTCTTTCCGGATTTTTTCCAACACATCTTTATGTTCCCCTTTTCGCCCGGTGATAATGGGTGCGAGGATCATCATTTTCAAGCCTTCCGGCAGACGTTTGATTTTATCGCAAATGGCTTCTGCGGATTGAGCGGCAAGCTCTTTTCCGCATTTTGGACAGTGCGGAACACCGCAATGAGCGTAAAGCAGACGCAGATAGTCATAGATTTCTGTGACAGTTGCTACGGTTGAACGGGGATTGGAACCAGCGGCACGCTGTTCGATGGCGATTGCCGGGGAGAGACCTTCGATATGGTCGATTTTCGGTTTCTGCATCCGGTCGAGGAACTGGCGGGCGTATGCGGAAAGGCTTTCTACATATCTGCGCTGACCTTCAGCATAAAGGGTATCGAATGCAAGAGAAGACTTTCCGGATCCGCTCAAGCCGGTGATCACCGTGAGAGAGTTCCGGGGGATCGTCACATCAATATGCTTCAAGTTGTGCTCGGCGGCACCCTTGATAATAATATCGTCGTTCATGTTGACAACTCCTTACATTCCCGGGACCGCCAACTGCTGACCGCGCGGGGTCCACAAAATCCGGGAGGTATAACCGAGCGGAAACACCCGGAGATTCCTGTACCGTTTTGAAATCGCATTCAAAGAGAATGGGGAAACCATAAAAATGTAGGGGGCTTCATCATAAATAAGACGGTGGAACCGGTGATAAAGTTCCGTCCGTTTCTTTATATCGAACGTAATACGGATCTCTTCAATGAGCTTATCCGCTTCAGGATTTGCAAAACCGATGAAGTTGCTGGAAGCCGGAACGTTTGCCATGGAAGAGTGCCACAGCTGGAACGGGTCCGGCGTGATCCCGCCCTGCCAGCCCATGGCGCAGGCTTCAAAGTTTTTCTTTTCCAAACGCTGGATACAAACAGACCATTCCAGACTCTGAAGTTCCATTTTTACGCCGACTTTTGCCATATCCTGACGGACGATGGGAAGAAGACGCGGGTAAATCGGGTTCGCTTTCGGGTAGATCACGGTAAACTTCAGAGGAACACCGTTCCGATCAAGGATCCCGTCTCCATCCGTATCTTTCCAACCGGCTTCGGCAAGCAGTTTCGCTGCAAGTTCCGGAGAATATTTTCTGACAGGAATGCTTTTATCCGTAGCGGGGGAATCCGGGAAAAACGGTCCGGTAACAGGACGCGCCAAGCCGTAATAAAGCTCCCGGACGATCCGGTCCTTATCAACCAGATGACTCAGTGCAACTCTGGTTTTTGCATCTGCGAACACAGGCATCTTCAGGTTGAAGCCGATGTAGTTATACGCCAGAGAGGGATATTTTATTTTACGCAGCCAGCCGTTCTTTTCATCAAACGCTGCATTGCCGGTCTGGTGCACCCACTGATCCGGAGTCAGGTTGATCTCATCCACATCTTTGGAGATAATGGACTGCAGCTGAGTCGCCGGATGAGGAATCACGTCGATCGCAATATTCTGAAGCGGCGGCATAATACCGTAAGCTGCACCGTAATATTTGTTCCAGCGGGTGAGAACGATCCGCTGTCCCTTGTCCCAGCGGTCAAAACGATAGGGACCGACTCCGATGATGATCCGGTTCCGTTCGTTATCGTTATTGAACTTTTCCGGATCAAAGGGACCTTCATAGGCGTGATAAAGATGCCGCGGCAGCGGCTGCAGACCCAAAGTGACCTCTTCGGAAAGGAAATATTTCTTTTTCCAGATCACGTCGAACTCATATTTATTGATCACTTCGACCCGGTCAAGATCGGCAAAATAGGCGCGGAGCGGTGCACAATCAGTCTTCGGATTTTTGATGACATCCACATAAAACTTGAAATCTGCTGCGGTCATCTCCACATTTTCCCATTTTTTCTTTGTGACGGGATCTGTAAAATCGTGCCAGAGAACGCCTTTTCTCAAGCGGATGCGGAACCGGAGCCCGCCATCCAGACGCTCCCAGGACTCTGCCAGCATCGGTTCAAACTTGCCGATATCTTCAAAATTCCGTTCTGTCAGAGAATCCTGAACATAGGAAGAAAGACTGGAAAGGAACGCATCATTGGTAATGAGGCTGTTCATATTTTTGGTATCGCTGAAAGAAACTGAGACGAACCGCCCGCCCCGCTGAGCCCGTTGATCATAATACTTGAGATTGGCAATATTGTTATTCTGAACAGTATTCGCTCCGGCTGCGGAAACTCCTTGCATGACCTGCGGCACCAAAGGCATATCCTGGATCGCTGCACGCAGCTTCTCCGTCTCAAACCGCAGCAAATCAACTGATTTTACAATAAAATACGTCCCGGCTGCGATCATGACAGCGCAGAGGATCAGCATAAAATAAATGAAGCCGATTCCTTTCTTCATGACGGTTATCCTTCCTGATTGAACGCAAGTTTCAATTCAGCATGGAACCGGAGACTGTTCACTTCCGCACGGATCCCGCCCATGCCTTCGCTGATTCCGATCCCCCCGATGGAAACGTCAGTCGTCAGGCTGACCACCCCGCAGATCGGGGCTTTCTCCACCAGATTTTCAAAGACTTTATCAAATTTCTTTGCCGGAAGAATGCGCTCAAAGGGGATCTCTTTCACCTGATCCTGAAGTTTTACCACGCGATCCTGTGTTTTCCGCATGGCAGTTCCGGTGTAATCAATTTCGATCCCGCTGATATTCGCCTGAAGAGTTCCTTTGACCGGCATGGGAAGCGGACGACCGCTGTTGGGGATCATTCCGACCAGCTGTTCTGCACCCTGTTCAGAGAGCCACCGGTCTATCATTTTCTGGACCTCGCTTTTCAAAAAAGTATCGACAGCTGTGAATGCAAAATCGTTGAACATACCCATAGTATTATTTCCTTTCGTGTTTTCGGAAAAACATAGCATAAATCGGTGGAAATTCAACTTGATTTTCCCTTTTTTCACGGCTTCGTTCTCTTTTTTCTCAATTTCTTCCTTTCTTCCGTTGCATTTTCCGCTTTCTGTATTAAATTTTACAGCGTCAGTAAAAAAAGGAGCTTCTTATGGGAACTGTTGAAATCCAAAATGGTAAAATTCTTATTGATCATGAACCTGTGCAGCTGATTTCCGGCGCACTTCACTATTTCCGGGTCCATCCCGAACTGTGGGATGACCGCCTGGACAAGGCAGTCGCACTGGGACTGAACGCCATTGAAACTTATATTCCCTGGAACCTGCACGAACCGCATCCCGGGGAATACTGCTTTTCAGGGATCACTGACCTTCCCGCATTCATCAGCAAAGTGCAGGCTCATGGTCTGAAACTCATCCTCCGTCCAGGACCTTACATCTGCGCGGAATGGGACAATGGCGGTTTCCCCGGATGGCTCCTTGCGGTTCCCGGAGTCGAACTCCGCCGTATGAACAAGCCTTATCTGGAAGCTCTTACAAGATATTATGATGTTCTCCTGCCCATGATTCAGAAAAAAACTTATCCCAACGGCGGTCCGGTCATCATGGTTCAGCTGGAAAATGAATACGGCTCGTTCGGATACGATAAAGAATATTTGAAATACATCGGCGATCTTTACGCAAAACATCAGATCAACGTCCCGCAATTTACCAGCGATGGTGCGGTCGGTCACTATATCACTGGCGGAACTCTGCCGGGTGTCCTGATGACACTCAACTTCGGCTCAAACCCGGAAAATGCTTTCAAAAATGGCAGAATGTACCGTCCGGACAACCCGGATTTCTGCATGGAATTCTGGAACGGCTGGTTCGATCACTGGGGCGAAGAACACCACATCCGGCAGGATGATGCCTCAATCGTTCTGGATGAAATGCTGAAAATGGGCGCAGGAGTCAACCTTTACATGTTCCATGGCGGAACAAATTTCGGGTTTACAAACGGCGCAAACGGCAATTTCGCCGAAGAGTATTCCCCCACCGTCACAAGCTATGACTACGACTGCCCCGTCAGCGAATGCGGCGATGCAACCGAAAAATTCTATGCGTTCCAGAAAGTCATTGCAAAATATACCAATAATCCAAATATTAAGCCGGTCGCACCTGTCAAAAAGGTCTGTCCTGCCAATGTTGTGCTGAACGAAAGTGCCCCGCTGCTGCAGAACATTCCCGCGCTCAGTACCATCAAAGGACATGCTGTCACCCCGCCGACAATGGAGCAGCTGGGCGAAAACTTCGGTTTTCTCCACTATTCTACCATGATCGACGGTCCGCTTTATTCCAAAGAGAAAAACGGCGGTTATCAGGAAGTGATCCGCCTGATCGACGTCAACGACTTTGCACTGGTTTGGCTGGATGGCAAATTCCTCGGCAGCCGCTGGCGCGAGAACGGCAGAAATCCTATTGAGATCCCGGAAGTTCCGGCGGAAGGATCCCGTCTGGATGTTCTTGTGGAAAATTGCGGCAGGATCAATTACGGTCCGAAAGTCGGAAAAGATTTCAAAGGGATTATCGGCGGCGTTGCTTTGGAAATGCAGTACCGGTTCAACTGGGATTACAACATGCTGCCCATGAACGACTTGAGCGGTCTTTCCTTTGGCGCATTTTCCAACGATCCGGCTACGTTCCACCGCGGAACGTTCGAACTTGATGAGATCGGCGAAGCATTCCTCATGCGCCCCGGCACAAAGGGACTTGTCTGGGTCAATGGTTTCAATCTCGGAAGATATTGGAACAAAGGTCCCACGGAAACGCTTTACATTCCTTCTCCTGTGCTCAAAAAAGGTACGAATGAGATCATCGTTCTGGAATTGGAAAAACTGGATTCTGCGGAATTGAGATTTTCCCCGGAACTCCGTCTTGGAGCTCTCAAAGAAAAAGAACGCACTCTGACGGAGTGGTGATAAAAGCGGGAAGTGCAGTACAGGAGCAATTAAATAAAGTGTTCTGGATAGAGGTGCTGTTAATCTTATTTATGCTCTGCATTACAATAACTTTATGTTTAAGACTTCCTGTTGATAATTGAAAATTTAAACGCACAATTCATGGAAACAGGTTAAGATATTGTGCGTTTAGTGTTACAGTGGATTTTTTTAATCTCTTTCAGAGGTGAATTTGTGCGTTTAGTTCTGCAATTCGTGCATTAACTATTGCAAA
>JAFTJI010000166.1 GCA_017456495.1 Lentisphaeria bacterium
GGCAGAAAATTCTTGTTGCGATCTGCAAATGGAGCGTTTTCGGTGGTTACCCTGTGGGTAGCCACGCTCAAACTACCATTTCCAACTCATCAACAATCTTTTTTCAGCCAAATTTTGCCGGACTTTTGAAATTACCTCCGTAAAGAAACAGAAATTTTTCATACACTATAGTGAAAGGATAATTATGATCCCAAAAGGACTTACAAAAGAAGCTGTTGAAAAGAGCCGTCTGGAACATGGTTCCAATGATTTAACTCAGATTCCGCCCGATCCGCTGTGGAAAAAGATCCTGCATGGATTCAAGGATCCTATGATCATGATCCTGCTCGTGGCATTGGTCGTCCAGGTGGTTCTCTGGTGTCTTGACAAAGCTCATTGGTACGAACCGGCAGGCGTTCTTATTGCGATCCTGATCGCAAACGGTGTTTCCTCCATCAGCGAAAGCAGCCAGGAAAGCAAAGCTTCTGCCCTGAAAGCTGAGGAAGAAGCTAAAGAGATGGCAAAAGTCATTCGCGACGGGGAACTCAGCGAAATCCATGTCAGCGAAGTTGTTGTCGGGGATATCGTTTTTCTGCAGGCTGGCGATAAGATCGCTGCCGACGGTGAAATCGTGGAAGGCATGGTCAAAGTTGATCAGGCTGCACTGAACGGGGAAACCGAAGAAGCAACGAAAAAGCCTGTAGAAAACGGAGAATCCTATAATATCAAAGATCTTCTGAATCAGCACTACGCTTACCGCGGAACAGTTGTCTGCGGCAGTGAAGCCTACATGGAAGTCAAAGTCGTCGGCGATAAAACTCTGTTCGGGGAACTTGCTCTTGAAGTTCAGGAAACCACACGGGCAACTCCGCTTCAGGTTAAACTCGGCAAACTGGCAAAACAGATCTCCCTCTTCGGATATATCGGAGCAACCGCAATCGTCATCGGGATTCTTGCAAAGACATTCTTCGGTTCTGCACCGCTCCCCAACGAAGCAACAGAATGGATCCGCTTGATCATGAACGCAATCACCGTGGCAGTGACGGTTATCGTCTGCGCAGTTCCGGAAGGTTTGCCCATGCTCACCTCCATCCTGCTCTCCCTGCAGAGTTTGAAGATGGCAAAAGACAACGTGCTTGTCCGCAAGATCAACGGTTTGGAAACCGCCGGAAGTCTCTCTCTGCTCTTCACAGACAAAACCGGAACCATTACGGAAGGAAGACTCTCTGTTGTTGAACTCGTGACCGGAAATGTCAGACCGTTCAAAGCATTGAAGGACATGCCATCCTCCCTCGCGCTGGATGTCGTAACAGGAATCGGAGTCAATAACAGTGCATCCGTCAGCAGCGGTTCCATCATCGGAGGAAACAGCACCGACCGCGCCATGATGACGTTCCTCGTTGATTCCAAACTCGACAAAACCATGAACAAGGAAGAAGTCCGCGCATTCAATGCGTTCGATTCCGCAAAGAAATTTTCCAGTGTGACGATCTCCCGCGATGGTGAAACATTCACCTATATCAAGGGCGCACCGGAAAAGATCCTTGACAGATGCGCCCGTTATATCGACGAAAACGGTGCGGAAAAAGAGCTTGTTGAAAAGAACTTCCTTACCGCTTACATTGATACCCAGGCAGGACGCTCCATGCGTATGCTTGCTGTGGCTAAAACAAAAGGCAATGATGACAGTTCCGAACTGACACTGGTCTGTCTTATCAGCATCCGCGATAATGTACGCAAAGAAGCCGCCGATGCGATCCGTGAGGTTCAGAACGCAGGGATCCAGGTGGTCATGGTCACAGGCGACCGTAAAGAAACAGCTGTCGCCATCGCTAAAGAATCCGGCTTGCTCACCTCTCCCGACGATATCGCGCTCACCTCTGCTGAAATGGGCGAAAAGAGCGATGATGAACTGAAACAGATCCTCCCCCATCTGCGCGTGGTTGCACGTTCTCTCCCGACAGATAAGAGCCGCCTCGTCCGTCTCGCTCAGGAACTGAATATGGTCGTCGGTATGACCGGTGACGGTGTGAACGACTCCCCAGCCCTGAAAAAAGCTGACGTCGGTTTTGCCATGGGCAGCGGTACAGAAGTCGCAAAAGCTGCCGGGGATATCACGATCCTTGATGATAACTTCCTCTCCATCGAAAAGGCGATCCTTTACGGAAGAACCATGTTCCAGAGAATCCGGAAGTTCCTGATTTTCCAGCTGACGGTCAACGTCTCAGCTGTGCTGATCTGCTTCCTCGGTCCCATTCTCGGCGCAAAAGATGGTGTTGTTCTGACCGTTGTTCAGCTTCTGCTGGTGAACCTTGCGATGGATACGCTTGCGGCAATCGCATTCGGAAGTGAGCCGGCTCTGAAAGAGTACATGCAGGACAAACCGATCCCGCGGTCTGAAAGTATCGTAAGCAAAGATATGTTCGGGGAGATCATCTCCAATGCTCTGTATATCACCGTACTCTGTCTTGCGATCCTCTTCTGGAAGCCGATCCATGATCTCTTCGGAACCAATGATGTTGACTATTTGCGTTCAGCAGTTTTTGCAACTTTCATGATGGCGATCACATTTAACGGTTTCAATGCACGCAGCACCCATTTCAACCCGCTCAAGGGTATCACGAAAAACAGCAACTTCATCATTGTCATGCTGGGAATCATCTGCTTGCAGTTCCTCTTCGTCACATTCGGCGGAAAGGTTCTTTCAGTGACCCCGTTGACGCTCAAGACATGGGGTATCTGCGCAGGCCTTGCGTTCCTTGTGATCCCGCTGGAAACAATCAGATCCCTGATTTTCTCCAGACGGTCATAATCCCCGGGAAATGGGACAATAACGAAGTGGCTGTTGCAAAACCTGAACATTTTGAAAGAGCATTTTCGTACAGAGTGACGGAGTTTACCGAGTGTACGGAGGCATTTTTGGTTATTACCGGATGATTTCTCAAAAGAAATAAAAAAAATTCTCTTGGGCAACGGTTGTTTTTTAATACAAAACCCCTTCCGTAATCTCTGTAACCTCCGTTCACTCCGTACAAAAAACACCATTAAAATGCGTTTTCTACAAACAGGTTTTGAGGTGTACTTCAAAAATGTTCACTTTTTTTTAATTTTTAAACTTGTAAACTGACATTTGCTATGTTACATTGCGATGCAATTCAAAATCAAGGAGGTAAAGCACCATGAACAACGACACCTTTCTTCTTCTTTTCATCAGTTTCATCGCCATTATGGGGATCACCCCTCTCGCATTCCGGAAAATAAAAGTTCCGGGAGTGATTGCGCTCCTGATCGTAGGAATGATCATCGGCCCTAACGGTCTGGATTTGATCGGTATCATCACTCAGGGTGCCAAATTTCTCGGCGGCGATCAGAAAGCATGCTATGATTATTTTACGACTTTTGTAGGTTCTCTCGGTTCTCTCGGGCTTGTATTCCTGATGGCACAAGCCGGTATGGAAGCGGATTTCAAGATGATCCGCGAAGCCAAAAAGCCTGTGATAATGCTCAGTATCCTGACATTCCTGCTGCCTGCCATCAGCGGATTCTTCATCTACCAATATTTCCGGTCAGATGACTTTGCCGGGAAACTGCTTTATGCCTCTCTCTTTGCATCCCACTCTGTCGGTATCGTATTCCCTGTTATCCGGGAATTGAAACTTACCAAGAGCCGTTTTGGAGCTGCGGTTCTGATTTCAACCGTTATTACTGATATCGCCAGTATCATTCTTCTTGCGGTCAGTGTTCAGATCAAGAAAATGGGTTCTTCCGAAGCAGCAGAAGCAGCAAAGAAAACACTTTCTATTTTTGATTATATTGATGCAAACATTTTCGGTTCATACTTTACAGTTGTCTTCCTGCTGATCGTTCTTGTCTACCTTGCGCTTTCCGTTTTCCTGGTCTCCCAATTCGGAAAATGGATGCTCAAGAGTTTCCGTCCCAGTGAAGAAGCTATGGTTCCCGTTGTTCTTCTGATCATCATGATTACAGTACTTGTCGGAGAATTTCTCGGGATCAATATGGTTGTGGGCGCGTTTATCGCGGGGCTTGCATTGGCGCGTCTGGTCAAACATACCGAAGGCGAAATCCCACTGCTGGCACGGTTCGAAAGTATCGGGTACGGACTTCTCATCCCGTTCCTCTTTATCTCCATCGGCATGAATTCCAACTTCAGAGCGTTCTCTCAGGTTGAAAATATCTACATCATCCTGTTCACGGTTGTCGGTCTGATTGTTAGCAAGATCGGTTCCGGCTGGATCGCAATGCGTTTGAGCGGATTTGGCAACCGTCAGGGGCTTTGTGCCGGATTGATGACTGTTCCCCAGCTTTCTGCAACTCTTGCTGCAGCTGCAGTCGGAAAAGATCTGGGCATGCTGGATGATAATTTCTTCAACGCGATCATCATCCTGTCCATCGTCACAACGATTCCGATTCCGACACTGGTCAGACTGATCATTGAACGTTCCGGTGTAAAATTCACAGAAGAAAAAGATTTTCCTGTTCCGAAAGTTGTCAAGCAGGACGATCTTCTCTGATCCCGGGGTTGAAAATTTAAAAACTTGTGATACATTATAACTGTCTGCAGGAGAGAACTGAATTGTTCTCTCCTGTTCATCATTTATTTCAGCGGAAGGAAAAAAATCATGGAAAACTGGAAACTTGAAACTATTGCTGTACAGGCTGGTTACACCCCCGAAAACGGCGGAGCCCGCATTGTTCCCATCACTCAGTCTACAACCTATAAATATGATGATGTCCAGAGTGTGGCTGATCTCTTCGACCTCAAGGCTGCCGGTTTCTTCTATACACGCCTTGCGAACCCCACGGTTGATGCTTTTGAAAAGAAAATCGCAGCAATGGAAGGCGGTGTCGCTGCAGTTGCAACGTCTTCCGGTCAGACCGCAAACGCTCTCGCGCTGATGAATATTGCCCGCACCGGAGACCATGTCGTTGCAGTCTCCAGTCTTTACGGGGGAACCGTTTCCCTGTTCACCAACACCTTGAAAAAGACCGGGATCCTCTTCACGATGATCTCTCCGGAAGCCAGCGAAGAAGAGATTCAGGCAGCGATCCAGCCCAATACCAAAGCTATTTTTGCGGAAACTCTCGCAAACCCTGCCCTGATCGTGCTTGATATCGAAAAATTCGCAAAAGCTGCTCATGCAAACGGTCTGCCGCTTGTCGTTGACAATACCTTCCCGACCCCGTTCCTCTGCAATCCGTTCAAATGGGGGGCAGATATCGTCACGCACTCCACTACAAAATATATTGACGGACACGCTACAAGTGTCGGCGGTATCGTTGTGGAAAAAGGCGGTTTTGACTGGACGAACGGAAAATTCCCGGAATTTACCGAACCCGATGAAAGCTATCATGGTCTGATCTACACCAAAGATTTTGCTGCCGCGCCCTACTCCACCAAACTCCGTGTTCAGTGGATCCGCGATATGGGAACCCCCATGATGCCCTTCAACGGTTTCCTTTCCATGCTCGGCTGCGAAACCCTCCACGTCCGTATGGAACGTCATTGCGAAAATGCTCTCGCCATGGCTGAATTTCTGGAAAAACATCCCAAAGTCGCATGGGTCAACTACCCCGGCTTGAAGTCCAGCAATCAGTACGAACTCGCCCAAAAATATCTTCCCAAAGGTGCCAGCGGCGTTATGTGCTTCGGTGTCAAAGGCGGAAAAGAAGCCGGAGAACGGGCTATGAACAGCCTCAAACTGGCTGCGATCTGTGTTCATGTGGCTGACCTCCGCACCTGCGTGCTGCACCCCGCAAGCATGACTCACCGTCAGCTCTCCGAAAAAGAACTGATCGCTGCAGGAGTCTCCCCCGACCTGGTCAGACTTTCTGTTGGACTGGAACATATTGATGACCTGAAGGCTGACTTCGATCAGGCTCTTGCAAACGCTTGAGAAATCCCAAGTCTACAATGAGTCCTGAAGCAGAAAAAATACAGACTTACTTTAAAGAAGGACAAGCTCTCTGGAAGGCTTCTTCCAAGCTTGTCCGCTCCCGTCGTTTCTACGAATTGTGGGAAAGTGCCGCTAATCCGGAACCTTTTCAAATCCCGATCGACGGGATTTCTCTGTTTGATCAACAGATCCTTCCACCCGGAAAAGCGGAATCCTGCAATGCATTCACATGCTGGGATGATTCGGAAGAGTCTATGATTTTAAATCTGGAAAATGCAGATGGACTCTGTGAAAAATATCTTCTCCGGTTCACAGATGCAGGTACGCCGGAAATCGTTTTTCATAAAAATCATAACACGATCGAAGAAGATGATTTCTGGAAATATGATGCAGCTCAGCTGATCATCGGAAAATATCAGGCAGCCGGTGGTGAGCTGAATTTCTCTAAATTCCAGAAGAGAGATTTCAGAAATCTGCTGGAACTCCTGCCGGAAACCTACCCGGCGGAAGGACGGAAAGCTCTGAAAAAGCTGAAACTTGAGGAGCTGAAAAACGTATTCGAAAAAACACTTTCCGACCGTGCAGCAGACGAACTCGGCAGCCAGATGGAACTCCCTCTCTTCGGAACCTATTCCCGTATTGAAAAAAAACAGGAAACGGAAATCGTAAACCGGAAAGAATCCCTGCCTGCCAGAACATTCTGGCAGGTTTCCAGAATGCTGAGACTGCTTTCTGAAACTGATCGGCTCATGATCGAGTTCGAACGGAACTTCGAACTGTATTTTCAGGATGCGACCGTTGTCAGCGGAGCGCATCCGGTTTATGTTCTCTCTCTGGAAGCCCCCGAAGGCGCACCGATTTTTTTCGATGATATTCTGGATGTCCGCAGACGGACAGATTCCTCTAAAATAGGGACGTTCCGGGTTGATTTTTTTGACGGTGTACAGATCCTCGGGCGGCTCACTGTGGAGACTGCGAACAAGATCAACACCGATCTCTGCGAAGCTGTCGGAACTCTGATCCGCGGACCTTCCGAGTTTCTGAAAGAACGATTGGATGCCATCCGGGAAGAGTTGAAACCGGAGACAGCTCTTTCCAAACTTCATTCCGGCGGGATCATTGCCGGATTGACCGCTGTTGATTTCAAATTCCCGGAAAGTTCAGAGTTTTCAACAGAACTGAATCCCTCACAGAAAACCGCTTTCGATGCAGCCGTAACCGAAGAAAATCCCCTTGTGCTGATCCAGGGTCCTCCCGGAACGGGAAAAACACATGTTTTGCGGAAAATCGTAAGAGAACTTCATGCCCGGGGAAAACGGATCATCATTACCGCACCATCCCATGCGGCAGTAGATAATATCTGCCGTGGAATCGGGGATCTCCCCTATCTCCGGTGCGGGCGGCACTCGGAAAGTATTGCGCCGGATATTCTCCCCGGACACTGGATCGGGGAACGTGAGAATGTCAAAAACATGCGGCAAGTGGAAAAAGAGGGGAAACAGGTCATTTATGCCGGAACCCACCCCGCTCTGCTGAAAGACCTCTGTATTAAATTTGATTTTGAAAATATCGGACCGTTCGATGTGATCATCTTTGATGAAGCCGGTATGTCCAACATGGAAGAGGTGATCCTTTGTGCCATGTTTGCAAAACGGGCAATCATGCTCGGGGACTACAAACAGCTTCCGCCGTTCCCGAAGCCGCAGGCGGTCATGAATGCTCTCACCGCAAACGGTGAAGTGATTGAAACAGAACTGCTTGCCCTGCTTTCCGAATCTGCAATGGAGTGGCTTGTCAAACACCGGGAGTGTCCGTCCATCCGGCTCAGCACCTCCTACCGCTGTCAGAATCCGCGTCTGCTCAGGTTTATTTCAGGCGCGTTCTATAATGCGGGAATCAAACCGGATACAGGAGCAGAATATTACTCGCTTCCGCTGCCGGAACGCGAACGGAAATTTCCGCCGTCCACCTTGCGCTGGATCACGACTTCTCTGGAAGCGAACCGCCGGGAAACGGTCATTCTTCCCGGGCGCAGCGGTGCCGGAAAACCCGGGATCTGCAACAGGATGGAAGCGAATATCTGTGTTAAAGCAGTGACGGAACTGCTGAAAAAATATCCTTTGGATGAAATCACGATCATTACTCCATACCGTGCTCAGACCGAATTGATCCGTCAGAAATTGACAAGTCTTCTCGGAAAAAATTACGATCCGGAAGAATGGAAAAACTTCCTGACCTGCCGGGTCTCGACAGTCGACAGTTTCCAGGGCGGCGAAAGCGATGCTGTTGTGATCAGCTACGTCCGCAGCAATCCTCACGGAAAAATCGGTTTTACGGATCATCCGAACCGGATCAACGTGGCGCATACCCGATGCCGCTGTGAGTTGGTGGTCATCGGCGACCTGGAGTGCTTGAAAAAACGCTCCAACGGCGGGATCTTCACCCGGTTGGAACAGGCATTTCTGCTGGATGGAGAGATCGTTCCGGCATCGCAAGTCCTGAAACCATCTGAGCTTCAGCCGGAGCTTTTTTGATGGAGTTTTCCGGAACAAAAGAGCTGGCGGCGATCCTGCCTGATCTTGCAAAAGCTCTGAACTCTCACGGCTCAGCGGTCCTCTGCGCACCGCCCGGAGCAGGAAAAACAACAACAGTTCCCCAATATCTTCTGCAACATTGCTGTCCGGATGAAAAGATCATTATGCTGGAACCGCGGCGGATCGCAGCAAGGGCTTCTGCTGTCCGAATCGCTGAACTTCTTGGGGAAAAGGTCGGCGGAACCGTTGGCTACCGGACACGTTTTGATACAAAAGTTTCCGCTCAAACCAGGATTGAAGTCGTCACAGAAGGAATTCTGACCCGCATGATCCAGAACGAACCGGATCTTCCCGGGATCGGGATGCTCATCTTCGACGAATTTCATGAACGCAGCATCCATGCCGATCTCGCACTGACTCTTGCCATCGAAGCACGGAGCGCGTTCGAACTTCCGCTGAAGATCCTTGTCATGTCCGCAACCATCGACTCTCCCAGAATTGCAGAGCTGCTGGATCATGCACCGACTCTCGCCTGTTCCGGAAGATTGTTCCCGGTGGAAACAGTCTACTATCCCCATAAAAATCAGTTGATTTCCCGGACAGAACATCTGGTATCGGCTGTGCAATATGCTTTGGAAAAATCTGAGCGGGATGTGCTTGTTTTTCTTCCGGGCAGCGGAGAGATCAGAGATGCTGTCAAAGCATTGGAGACTGTTCTTCCGGACTCAATTTGCGCCGTACCATTATATGGAGATCTCTCTCCTGAAGCCCAGGATGCAGCGATCAAACCGGATCCGGAACGGAGAAAAGTCATTGTTTCCACGCCTATTGCAGAAACAAGTTTGACCGTCGAAGGTGTCCGGGCTGTTGTTGATTCCGGGCTCCGGAAAGCACCCGTCTTCTCTCCGCGCAACGGCATGAGCCGTCTGGAAACAAAGCAAATATCGCTTGCCTCGGCTGAACAGCGGCGCGGTCGTGCCGGACGTTTGGCACCGGGGCTCTGTTTGCGGCTCTGGTCAAAAGAAGATGAACAGAGAATGCAGCCTTTTGATCTGCCCGAAATCATGGTAACAGACCTGGTTCCGCTGTTGCTGGAACTGGCAAACTGGGGCGTTTCCCGTGAGGGGATCCCCGCAATGAAATGGCTCGATCTTCCGCCGGATTCCAAGTTGAAACAGGCAGAACAGCTGCTGAAAGAATTGGATGCACTTTCTTCCGACGGACATATTACAGAACATGGGAAAGCCATGCTGAAACTTTCGCTTCACCCCCGGACAGCTCATGCCGTTCTTCAGACAGAAAAACTCTTTCACCACGGCTATACGGCATGTCTGGCTGCAGCAATCCTTGAGGAGAAAGATCCTTTGAATGGCGCGACTTGTGATTTACGGGAACGTTTTTCCATGGTTTTGAACTCAGGAAAGCCATTATCAAAGCGGATCCTGTTCTCGGCAGAAAAAGCTGCCCATGCCGCAGGGATCCGGAAAAAAGATGTTGATCCGGATCTTGCCGGAATGATTCTTGCGCTTGCCTATCCGGATCGGATCGCATGCCGCCGGCAGGGGAAAGAAGGAGAATTTTCTCTCAGCAACGGCACAGGCGCAAAACTCCGGGTACAGGATCATCTTTCCAAACTTCCGCTTCTTGCCGCCGCAGATGTGGAGGGCGAAGGCTCCAAACAGACGATTTTTACCGCTGCTCCTGTAACGGAAGAACAGCTGCAGCTTGCCCTGCCCGGTTTGATCCATGAAGAGTTCCGTTCCGGCTGGGATGCAGAACGCCAATTTTCCATGGCTGAACGCTGTACCTGTATCGGAAAAGCTGTACTCTCAGCAAAACGCGCAAATAATGCACCGGCTGAACTTTTGTGTGCGGGCTTGATCGAAGGGATCAGACGAACCGGAGTTCATGTTTTTCCGTTTGAAAAAGCTGAGCAGTCTTTCCGGGCAAGAGTCAATTTCCTGCATAAAGTCATGCCGGATGCCGGTTTCCCGGATTTATCGGATGAAGCCCTGATGGCAACGATGGAAGATTGGCTGGCTCCGGAAATTCAGGGCATGACCCGATTGGATCAGTTGAAAAAAATCAATTTTCTCCACGTTCTGGAAAATATGATGGATTACCGGATGCGGCAGATGCTCGACAAAGAAGCCCCGGAACGGATCAAAGTTCCCAGCGGTTCCATGATCCGGATCGATTACGATACCGCTGACGGGATCCCTCTGCTCCCCGTCAGATTGCAGGAGATTTTCGGAATGCTTGACACTCCCATGCTGGCAGGCGGAAGGATCCCACTCGCGATCCAGATTCTCTCTCCGGCAATGCGTCCGGTGCAGACGACCCGGGATCTCAGAGGATTCTGGAACGGAAGTTATGCTCTTGTCCGGAAAGATATGCGGGGACGTTACCCGAAACACAATTGGCCCGAAGATCCGTTTTCCGCAGTCGCAGCCCGCGGCACGGGGAAACCGCGTCCGCAATAATTCAGGGACGATACCACTTGGGGATTCCGGCTGCCCGGCGGGCTTTGATTTCGTCCGTATGCCGCTGCAGGATCTCATCTCTTGAACAGGAAAGCCCCGCATCTCTGTAGGGTGTTCCGGCAGTAGATTTTGTTGTGATCATAAACTCTTTTTCCGGCAGCGGAGTCAAATCATCTGCCGGGATCAACGAGGCAACAGTACCGCCGCGTTTCCGTCCGAACGCCTCCGATTCCAAAACAGTAAAACCGTTTTCGATCAATGCTCCGCGCACAGGATATGCGGAACAGTAGGAAGCGATCCTGCCATGCTCTTTCAAATGATTCTTCAGCTGTGCGATAAACTCTGTGGTCCAGAGTTCCGGATTGGTGTCCGGCGTAAACGCATCAAGAAAAATCGCATCAAAGTTCTGCTCTAACGTTTGAATGGTCTGTCGGGCATCACCGCAAAGAATTTCTGCCGCTGCAAACCCGGACTCATATTTTCCGGTTTCAGCCAAAGCCCGGATGACCGGATCATCTTCCCGTCCCGGCAAACGCAAGGCATTATCAATAGCAGTCCGGTCAAGTTCCATACTGGTGATCCGCAACGTTCCGCAGCGGATCTTTTCAGCCAGCTCTACTGCCGCATGAACGTTCCAGCCCATGCCGAAACCAACATCCAGAACATCAACAGTCTTACCGTCCCGCAGCATTTTTTCAACAAGACAAGGCTCCAAATACTTTTTCACGGATTCTTCCCTTGCTCCGGCAACGCTGTGAAAATGCTGGCGGTATTTCGGATGATAAAAAGTATAAGATCCGTCAGCCGTCCGGACAGCTTTCATGCAATCCGGAGCAGTATTTCCCGACTCATACATCTTCAGGAACATGTCAGTGAACGCGCCTTTTTCCATCCACCAGTTGCGGACCGCCAAACCGTCATCCGGCGCATCGGCACACAGCCGCATCACAACCAGCTCTTCCGGCAGGATCCGCAGAAATTCAGCCAGAGCCTCCGCATATTCATATTCATTCAAAGGCTTGAGTTTACCAGCCTTGAAAAGTTTCTCCATGGGGGTGTCACGATAGATCAGAAGATTGTGTGTCTTGATCCCGGACAACGGCAGTTTTGCCAATTTTTCCGCAGTCCGGCGATAATCCTCCATAGTTTCACCCGGCAAACCGAGAATCACATGCGCCGCGACCTTGATCCCCCGCTCTGCCAGCAGGGGAACGACACGTTCCACAGCGGCAAAGTCATGCCCCCGGTTGATCGTCTGAAGCGTGGCATCGTTGGCTGTCTGAACCCCCAGTTCCACCCAGACTTCATGTTTTTGAGTCAGCTCAGCCAGAAGATCAATGACCTGAGGCGGCAGACAGTCGGGGCGGGTCGCAACAATCACACAGGGAAAATCCGCCATTGCCAGAACTTCGCGGTACATCTCCCGGAGCTGATCCACAGGTCCGTTTGTCGTGGTATAGGCTTGAAAATAAGCGGCATAAGGCGGCTTTGCGCCGTAACGGGCTTTTGCAAAGGCGATCCCGGAACGCACCTGTTCCGCAAGCGGCATCCCGGGTTTTAAATGTTGCGCCCGGGAACCGTCGCCCGGGCAGAAAGCGCAACCGCCGGATCCGTCAGGTCTCCGGTTCGGGCACGGAAAGCCCGGATCAAGAGGGATCCGCTGAAGCGGTGCGCCGTATTTCCGCTGAAAATAAGTTTTCAGGGTAAGGATCTGTTTCATCGTGCAGGCAGAAGATCAGAAAGGCTGAGAAGCTGCTGAGTTGCTGCTTTCATTCCTGCAGGAGCACGGAACACGCCTGTTCCGGCAACAAGGACATCGGCTCCGGCAGAGACGATTCCAGGTGCGGTTCTGGCATCAATACCGCCGTCAACTTCGATGAAGACAGGCAGATCGCGCTTCTTGATTTCTGCAAAAATCGCCGCGACTTTCGGAATCTGATTTTCCATGAAGGACTGTCCGCCGAATCCAGGCTCAACTGTCATCACAAGGATCATATCTACCTGATCCAGCCAGGGGAAAACAGCTTCTGCAGGAGTTCCGGGCTTCAGAGTCAAACCGACACGGCAATCGTGTTTCCGGATCTCTGCGATGGTATCAGCAGGATTTCCGTTCGCTTCGATGTGGAAAGTGATCAAATCAGCACCGGCATCTGCAAAAGGCTTTACATATTTGATCGGATCCGTAAGCATGAAATGAACGTCAAACAACATACCGGAGTCTTTCCGGAGAGCTTTGACCAGAGCCGGACCGAATGTCAGGTTCGGTACAAAATGACCGTCCATGATGTCAAGGTGAAGAAGCTGGCAGCCGGCAGCTTCAGCTTCGGCAACCTGTTCGCCCAGTTTGGAAAAATCTGCAGCGAGCAGAGAGGGTGATACCAGGATCTTGCCCGGATCGAATGATTTCATGTCATATTTCATATTTCAATCTCCTTCCACAGCCGGAAGAATCCCGGCTTTCAGTAATTTGAATTTGGTTTGTTTTGAACACAGTTTCTGAAACAGTTCCTGAACTTCCCGGGGCGCATCCTTCCGGACGGAAAGATAATACAGTTTCGCACCGGGATATTTTCCGGACATCACATTTCCCGGAGTGGCGGTGATTCCGTCAACAGTTAAGCATCTGGTATCTTTCGCCGTAACATCCGCATTGACCAGGGAAATGATCCCCAGCGCAGTCATATCTGCAGCAACCATTTGAAGCGCAAATCCCGGATCGGGAAAACGAACCCACGGTACAGAACCTTTTTCCAGATTACCCGGAACGATTTGACTGCTTCCGCAATAACAGATTTGACGCAGCGGGACACTGGTCCGTTTCCATTTCCGGAACGTTCCGGAAAAAATCTGTTTCAAATCCGCTGAAGTCAAGCCTTCAACAGGATTTTTTTCATTGACAAAGAACAAATTGCCCCGGACAGCAAAAAGAACGGATTTATAATTTCCGCTCTCTTTGACTGTGCTGATCCTGAGAACCGGCTGCACGCCAGCCTCAGGAACAGAGGTCAGCTTGCAGTCATATCTGTTTGACAATGTAAGAGCCAAACGGTGAAAGTCCTGCTTCAGGAACTCATGGAATCCATCTTCAGCCAGCAGGAGCAATTTTTCTGAAGCCTGCGCCAAAAGCACAAGACTCAACAGAAAAATTGTCACACAGGCTTTTTTCATGGATTATTTTCCGCAGCATTTTTTGAATTTTTTGCCGGAACCGCAGGGACAGGGATCGTTTCTGCCGATCTTGTCGTGCTCACGCTTGAACGTAATCTGGATTTCCGGATGTTCTTCAGGGGCAGCTTCCATGACAGGCATTCCGTTTTCATCAACCGGGATGGCATCCATGGGATCATCCATCGCAAACATCTGCTGAGGAATATTTGCAAACAGATTTTCAAATGCGGCTTCGCTGGTGGCTGACCGGAACATGTTGGTCATGATCTCCTGGTCAATTGCCATCATGAGTTCATCGAACATGCGGAAAGCTTCCTGTTTGTACTCGACAAGTGGATCTTTCTGAGCATAAGCACGGAGTCCGATGCTGGAACGGAGCTGATCCATTGCATTCAGATGCTGCTGCCAGAGACGGTCGATCGCATTCAAAATGATTTGACGTTCCAACCATGCTATCGCTTCAGGCTCTTCATAGGATGCCTTGATCTCGTACATGTTGGTGATCTTGTCGCAAATTGCTTTCGCTGTCGCCTCTTCATCAACAAGAGAATCCGTTTTATAAACGATAACAGACTCATCGAAACCGATGGGGAACGTCATATTCAGCCAGCTGAGAAGAATTTCTTTATTGATCTTATCCTTGGAATCTTTGTCGATAACAGCAATCGCCTCCTGAATCTTTCCGTCAACGCGGTCGGCAACAGTATCATAAATGAACTCTCTGGAACTTTCGTCAAACAGAACATTCTTACGGATGCCGTAGACGATTTCACGCTGCTTGTTCATAACATCGTCATATTCAAGAGTGCGTTTTCGGATGGAGAAGTAGTGCTGTTCCACGCGCCGCTGAGCGGTTTCGATAGATTTGTTCAGCCACGGATGCTGCAGTTCTTCACCTTCCTGCATCCCGAACCGTTCCATAATACCAACGATACGGTCGGAACCGAACAGACGCATCAGGTTATCTTCCAGAGAGACATAGAAACGGGATGCACCGGGGTCGCCCTGACGTGCAGAACGTCCGCGGAGCTGGCGGTCAATACGGCGGGAATCGTGACGGCTGCTGCCGATCACATAAAGGCCGCCGAGTTCAGCCACGCCTTCGCCGAGCTTGATATCTGTACCGCGCCCTGCCATGTTGGTGGCAACAGTCACAGAGAATTTTTCTCCGGCACGGGCAACGATTTCGGATTCCATCGCATGATTCTTTGCGTTCAGAACGTTGTGGGGGATCTTCCGGAGTTTGAGCATCCGGCTCAGAATTTCGGAGTCTTCCACAGAGATCGTACCGAGAAGGACAGGCTGACCGGTCTTGTAGTGTTCTTCCACATCGTCAAGAATCGCTTTGAACTTCTCTTTCTTTGTCTTGTAAACGCAGTCATTGAAGTCAACTCTCTTGCAGGGACGGTTTGTGGGGATGACCATAACATCAAGCTTGTAGATCTGATGAAATTCGCTGGCTTCCGTTTCTGCAGTACCGGTCATACCGGCAAGCTTTTCGTACATACGGAAATAGTTCTGAATGGTAATGGTCGCAAAAGTCTGAGTTTCCCGTTCGATGGTGACGTTTTCTTTTGCTTCCAGAGCCTGGTGCAGACCTTCGCTGAAACGGCGGCCGGGCAGGATTCGTCCGGTATGCTCGTCAACGATCATGACCTTGCCTTCCTGAACGACATAATGCACATCTTTTTCAAAGAGGCAGTATGCACGGAGCAACTGGGAAATGTCATGGAGCCGTTCACTCTTGAGAGCAAACTCTTCCTGGAACGCTTTCTTCTTTTCGATCTTCGCTTTTTCATCCAGAGATGCATCGGTATCAATTGCATGAATGGATTCCAGAAGGTCAGGAAGAATAAAAGCACTCTTATCGGAAGAAATGGCATTTCTGCCTTTTTCCGTCAAGTCAGCTTCATGCTGCTTTTCGCTCATGGAGAAGTAAAGCGCGCTTTCCACTTCCTGAAGCATACCGCGGTTGTTGTCGCTGCGGACAAACATATCCATCTTTTCCACGCGCTTCATGATGTCCACATCTTCGAGAGTGTGCATCAGCTGACGGTGGTTCGGCATACCCATTTTGACCTGAACCAGCTTGATGGTCGCCTCTTCCAGTTCGTCATCGGAGGGATTTTCTTTTGCGAATACAGCATTGGCTTCGCTGACCAGACGGGAACAGAGAAGATTCTGCTTATTGTAAAGATCTGCAATGGCAGGCTTCAATGAATCAAACTGATGAGTGGAAACTGCAACAGGACCGGAGATGATGAGCGGAGTTCTTGCTTCGTCGATCAGGATGGAGTCGACTTCGTCGATGATCGCAAAGAAGTGATTTCTCTGAACGAGCTCTTCCTTGCAGGATGCCATCCCCATGTCGCGGAGATAGTCAAACCCGAATTCACTGTTGGTACCGTAAGTAATATCGCAGTTGTACTGGGCGCGGCGTTCTTCAGAATACATCTGGTTCTGAATACATCCGACTGTCAGACCGAGATAACGGAAAACGGTTCCCATCCACTGGGAGTCACGGAGCGCGAGATAATCGTTAACAGTGACCAGCTGACAGTTCTTTCCGGTCAGAGCGTTCAGGTAAAGGGGCATGGTCGCAACCAGAGTTTTTCCTTCCCCGGTCGCCATTTCTGCAATTCTTCCCTGATGCAGTGCGATCCCGCCAATGATCTGAACATCAAACGGAACCATGTTCCAGGTGAGCTGATGCCCGCAAACTTCAACGGTTGTTCCGCAAAGACGGCGGCAGGCGTTTTTCACGACTGCGAACGCCTCGCACATGATGTCATCGGTAGTTTCACCGTTCTGGAGACGATCCTTGAACTCCTGAGTTTTTGCTTTCAGCTGATCATCGGTCAAAGACTGATACTGAACTTCCAACTCATTGATCTTATTGACATAAGGACGGACTTTCTTGACATCGCGTTCCGCCTTGCTGCCGAAGATCGCTTTTAATATATTTGTTACTAAAGCCATAAATAGACCTCATTTTGGACTGAATGATTGAGACTCAACGGAATGTATCTGCAGAAGAGGGTTCGATCCAGAGATGGAAATCAACAGATTTATCGCCGAGACAAAGAGTGATCATTGTGTTCAATCTGGTCAAAAGCAAAGCGTAGGGGATTTTCACTTCGCCGCCGGCAACTGCCACAGCTACATTGCAGTCACCGAGAATCGGTTCCGCTTCACGGACTGCCGTGATCAGATTTTTCAATTTCAAAAGTTTTCCGCGGAGTTCCGCATCAAACTGATAGGGCTTATGACATTTCGGACAAAGAACCTGAAAATCATCCTGAGCAAGACTCATCAGATCAAATTTCACGACTCCGCCGCAACCATCTTCCACGCACAGAAAGTCGATCTGTGCCTTTCCTCCAGCCTGTTCTGCCATAGTATTTCTCCTTAATTATGAATGACAAAAATATAAAACATCTTGGAAATATAGCACCACTTTCCGGAATTATCAATTCTGAAATCAAAAAAAAGAGACCTTTTCATGCAGTTTTTTGAGATTTTGTCAGTGAATACAGGATTTACCGGAATATCTGTCAGGATTTTTTTCAAAAAAGGTGAGGTAATTTCAAAAGTCCGGCAAAATTTGGCTGAAAAAAGATTATTGATGAGCTGAAAACGCTCCATTTTACAGGGCGCAACAAGGATTTTCTGACATTTTTGGCGACTTTTGAAATTGCCTCAAGGAACAAAAAAAAGAACGAACGGCGGATGACGGGAATCAACAGAAAAATCATCTCCGTTACAATTCCTTCTGATCCGTTACCGTCCGTTTCCTCAGCAGATTTTTGATTTGTATGCAATTTGTCCTCCGGCGCCGTCGTGTTTTGTTCCTCAATTTATATTACTCGAACATGTGAAAGTATGTTCTGACGATGCCGAGAACATAGAGCATACATCCGCCGATATAATTCAGCATTGAATAAGTCTCAAACATTTTTCATTCCTTTCTTGTTATTTTCTTCACCTATGTAGATACCAAAAATCAAAAAAACTGACAACAAAAAAAATAAAAATGTTAAAACTGCCATTTTTCATTTCTCACACCGGACTTGAATTTCGGGCTGAGACAGTGTATATTACATGTCTTTCAGAATTATGTAAAGGCAAGAGATTGCCTCTATTCACAACCAATTCTTATAAGGGAAAGAAATGTCTCGCGAACCATTGAAATTCGGGCGTTATGATGTTGCATCATATTCAGCTTTCACCATGTACTCTGTCTGTTCTCTGGCGATTCCTTTGATGATTGTTGCCATGGGAAAAGATCTTGGATTCCCGCTGGATAAAGGCGGAATGTCTGCGGGCGGATTGCTCCATGCAGCGCGCTGTTCTCTCATGATCGCAGCACTCGTTCTGTGCAGTCTGATTGCCTCAAGGATCGGAAAACGCCTGACAATGGGATTTTGTGTTCTGTTCTTCGGCGCGGGAATCACGGCTTGCGCCTTCAGTGTCAACTACTGGATGCTGCTGCCATGCCTGGTACTTGTCGGATTCGGAGAAGGGATCTGCGAGGGGATCGCAACACCGTTTATCCAGGATCTTCACTCTGATGCACCGGAGCGTTATGTCAATATCGGGCACGCTTTCTGGTCCGTCGGGATCTTTGCAGCAGTGATTTTTGCAAGCGGACTTCTGGCACTCGGTGTTTCCTGGCGCACAATTCTCGGCGGGCTGGGCATACTCTCCATGATCTCATCCCTGTTCTTCCTCTGGAGAGAAAATCCGGAGAAGAAGTATCCGGAAACAGAGGATAAAATCGACCTGAAAGTTCTTTGGGATCGCACCTGTCTGATCGTAAAGCAGAAATGTTTCTGGCGGTGCTGCGGAGCCATGTTCTTCGGTGCCGGAGCAGAATTCGGACTGACTTTCTGGTCCGCAGCTTATATTGAATTGACCTTCAAGACCTCTGTGTTTGTTGCCGGTCTCGGAACAGGAGCCATTGCTGTCGGGATGTTCCTCGGCAGAACATTTTTCGGTTATATCGCCAGACCCGGACGGCTCCGCTATATCAACTTATTTGCCGCACTTGCAACGATCCCGCTGTCACTGGGTCTTGTTTTCCTGAAACCCGGAGTCATGCCGGATTGGGCAACGTTCACGATTCTGTTCATCCTGCTGTTCCTCTGCGGTCTCGGGATCGCGCCTTACTGGCCCACAACTCAGGTGTTCGGCGTTCAGAAAATGCCGCATTGCGATTCCACCCTGCTCTACATTTATTTCTCTGCGCTGGGCGTTCCCGGATGCGGTTTCTTCTCCTGGTTCATGGGCTTTATGGGCGACAGACTCGGAGACCTCCGGGCAACGATCCTGGTTGTTCCATGCAGTCTGCTGGTCTTCATCGGATTCACTCTTTACGAAGGTTGGCTTTCCCGGAGCAATAAAAAATGCTGATATCCGCCAGAGAAACGGGAGCTGCCGGCGATGGCAGAACAGATGATTCTGCCGCCATAGCAAAAGCCATTGCCAAGCTGAAAGAGAACGGCGGCGGAACACTGCTCTTTGAACCGGGAACTTACTTATCCGGAACACAGAAACTGTGCAGCAATATAGAACTGCATCTGGCAAAAGGAGCAATTCTGAAAGCTCTCCCGGAAATCTCTGCGTATGAAAAAGATACTGCCGTTCCGGCTGCATCGCTGAAATATTATTTTCTGCATTTGGATCATGTAAAAAATGTTACGATTTCCGGAGAAGGAACCATTGACGGCTCCGGTCCGGCTTTCTGGAAACGGGAGTATCTGGATCCCACGGTTCCGCCGCTGAAAGACGGGGAAGAGCCGCCTGATGAGATCCCGGATCACCTCTGGCAATATTACGTTCTCGCTCCGAAGCAGGAAAGGATCGTCACGATCTACGCTTCCGGCTGTTCCGGGCTCACCTTGAAAGATTTCTCCATCAGAGATGCTGCAGCTTATACCGTCTGGCTCATCGGGAGCGAAAAAATAGTCATCAACAACATCAACGTCCACAACCGCCGGAGCGGACCGAACACAGATATCCTTGATATCGACTGCTGCCGGAATGTCCGGATCTCAAAATGCCGCCTTGCCGCCGGGGATGACTGCATTGCTCTCAAGAGCGATTCCAGCCGGACCGGAACAGATTTTATTTGTGAAGATATCGTCGTCTCTGATTGCGATCTGACCTCTGCCACCTGCGGAATCAGACTCGGCTATGAGGGGGATGCCCCCATCCGGGATTGCCGTTTTGAAAATCTGACGATCCACGACACCAGGACCGCGATTGATATGCTCTCTCTCAACACACCCTGCCCGTATGCCAAACTGGACAGCGGCACGCAGATTGAACGGATCAGTTTTCAGGATATCACGATGAAACATATCGGCAGAGCCTTTTTTCTGTGGGCGGGCTGCCAGCTGCCGGAAAAAGAATATAAAGGATATATCAGAGATCTCACCTTTTCCGGGATCGAAGCAGAAGGCTGCGCAACCAGCTGGATCGGCACAGGAATACAAGGCGCGATCAGGAATATCTCTATGAAAAATGTATCTCTGAAAATCGCAGAGGACTTGGATATTGAACCGGAAGCGGATCCGTTGGCGGTTCCGAACATCTGGCAGGGCCAGCGCAGAGCGGGCGCGCTGGTTCTCCGGGGAATCGAAGGATTGAAAACCAAAGGGTTACAATGCCGGATCACCAACTCAGAAACGCCAGCCCTGCGCTGGAAAAATACAACGCAGTTCCATTTGAACGGCGAGGAACAGACTCCGGATGGAACTTTGCAAAAAGTTTAATCAGCCCGAACCTGATATTCCTAATAACGTTTCAGCAACACCAATATTTTATAACGATTTGATTTTCGAAATAAAAAAAGCTCCGGAGAACAGTCTGCGGAGCTTTTCAGAAAATGCGGCAGAAAATCACTCTTTCAGTTTTGCCGCCAGCAGGGAGTCGATCACTGCCTGCAAAGCATAAAACACCATACACGGAATGATGGCGGTACTGTTTCCTGCCCCGATGATCGCAAGCATTGTCAGAGCAATAGTCAAAGATTTTGAACCGGCAGTAAACATTGCACCGATCCGGTCAGCACGCTGCATTTTGAGCAGCTTTCCGCCGAAGAAGAAGATTGCAAGAAAAATCAGACGCAGCACGATCCCTGCCCCGATCGCAATCGCAAGAAGTTTCAAATCATAGGAAAGGAATTTATCTCTTGCACCGGAGAAGAAACCGAGAATCAGCAAAATCACACACGCAGAAGGGAGATATCCCGTCCACGCAGGAGATTTGAGCTTGGCAAACTTTTGAACAGCCCAGCCGATGAAGAACGGAAGCAGCACAAGTAAAAGCAGATCCAGAAACATCCTGAGCGGATTGGTATCAACATCTGCATTCCCGGAGACACACCAGGAAATCACCAGCGGCATTGTAACAACACCGACAAGATTGTAGATCACTGTCATCATCATGGCAAGCAGAACATTTCCTCCGGCAGTTTCCGCCATAACGATCCCGCTGGAAAGTGTGGGAGGAACACAGGCAATGATGATCAGCCCCAGAATCGCAGCTTCATCCAGACGCAAAGCTCGTCCCAAGCCCAGTCCGATCAGCGGAGAAACAATCAATGAAATGATCCCGCATACAAAAAAGTTCAGCAGAAATTTCCGGTCAAAATTCATCTCTCCAAACTTCGTACGCCATCCGCAAATCAAAAAGATGATCACAATAAACGGATTGGAACCGATCACTTTTTTCATCCAGATTCCCACCGGCGGATAGAGAAATGAGATTACGATAGCCAAAACCATGCCAACTGGCAAGAACAATTTTTTGAACATGAAAGTCTCCTTCATCAGCTGAAAATTAAAACTATTTAAAATACACCTTTTCTCCGTTTTTTCAAGGTTTAATTCCGTTTTCTTGTGCTATGATGACAAAAAAATCATATTCTGTGCACGTTCAAAAAGAAGAAAAAAACTATTTTCTGAAAGAAATGGCTTGATTTCTTTCTTATTTATGATATAGTTACAGTGATTTATTTTAAAGAAAAAATGCCGTGAGGAGAATGAGAAAATGGCAATTGAGAAGAAAACCGTGGCAGAAGTTTCCCCCGGTGCACGCAACGTGTACCAGAAAGCAGCTTCTGTATTTGCCAAAAACAGCGTTGAGTACGCCATTGAATTATTGAAAAGCGTTGTTCAGAAAGAACCCGGATTTATCGAAGCAAGAAATATGTTGAGAGAAGCAGAACGCAGATATTCAGCATCTCTCGGCGGCTTTGCCCGTTTTATCGCCGGATTGAAACAGATGCCCCTCGTTACAAAAGGACGCTCCGTTCTCAAGAAAAATCCGGAACTTGCCCTCAGCTATGCGGAAGATGCTCTTGCTTACAACTTCCTTGCCAGAGGTCCGCTCACCCTCCTGGTCGATGCGGGAAAAGCATGTGAAGCTCCGTTCATCCAGATGGAAGGTCTCGAAGGGATCGTGGAACTGGATGACAAAAATGAAGCAAACATGAAGACTCTTGCAGAAGTTTATGAAGCAAACGGCGAAGGAGCAAAAGTGCTCCGCATCCGCCAGATGATCGCGGCAAAACATCCTGATTCTCTGGAAGCTCAGGCAAATCTCCGCGCAGCAGCTGCCCTTGCCTCTATGGAACAGAATAAAGCAAATGCCCGCAACAATGACCGCGGCGGCATGTATAAGAAGACCGATGCAACATCCGATCTCCTCCGTGATGACAGAATTGTCCGCTCTGAAGAGGATATCCGCAAGATGATCGAATACTATGAAGGTTTGATCGCAAACGGCGATACCTCCATTGATAACCGCAGAAAACTCGCGGAATTTTACCAGAGAGTCTCTGAATTCCAGAAGACTATCGACACCTATAACTGGATCGTGGAACGGTTGGGAACCCTCGACCCCAACATCGACAAAGCAATCGAATTCTGTACCATCCAGCTCAAAAAGCAGAAAATCGCAAAACTTCAGGAAGCTGGTGCCGGAGAAGACGAAATCAAAGCTGTCGAAGACGAAATCAACGCATACCGTCTGGAACGCGCCGAAGACCGCATCCGGACTTATCCCAACGATACGCTTATCCGTTATGAAGCAGCTGTTGTTTACTGGGATCTCGGCAACGTGGAAAAAGCCCTGGAACAGTTCCAGCTCGCTCAGCGAAACCCGCATAAACGCCTCTATGCAATTGCATATCTCGGACGCTGCTTTGCTGCAAAAGAACAGTACGATATGGCGATTGAACAGTTCGAAAAAGCGGTCAAGGAAATGCCGACTATGGACGAAGCAAAGATGGAAACAGTTTACCATCTCGGGATTACTTACGATACGATCGGAGAAGCCGAAAAAGCTCTCGCATGCTTCAAGGATATTTATGCTGTTAACGTTGGTTATGAAGACGTTGGAAAGCGTATTGATGACTATTACGCCAAAAAGCGTGCGGAAAAACAAAAAGCCTGATCCGGCAATCATCCATCCCCCGGAAAATTTTTCCCGGGGGATTTTTTTTTACTTTTTTCTCCTTTTTTATTCATTCTGAACTTACAGCCTCCGGTGTCAAGTCCCTTTTCCCGGAAATGTCAAAAAAAGATTGCCTTTTTTTTTCAAAAACTTTCTTGCTTTTCCCGGGAACAAGACTTATATTGTCCCATGAGGATATTATAAAATTTTTATCAATAGAAGAACACTGAAAACTGAGGAAAGGCGAAATGGGCGAACGTCAAATTTACGACATCGGCGGCGAAATCTGGAACCGGAAGTACAAGTATCATGGATCAGCAGAAATTCCGGCAGATATCACCCCGGACGACAGCTTCCGCCGCGTTGCCAAAGCAGCGGCATCAAAAGAAGCAAACAAAACCTACTGGGAAGAAAAATTCTATGAAGCAATGAAGGACTATAAGTTCCTTCCCGGCGGGCGTATCATTGCAAACGCAGGAACATCCCGCTCTGAAGTCACCATGTTCAACTGCTTTGTTATGAACAAGATCCCCGATTCCATCGAAGGGATTTTCGAAACAGTGAAAGAGTCTGCGCTCACCCAGAAACAGGGCGGCGGTGTCGGATTCGACTTCTCTACGATCCGTCCCAAAGGAAACTCCATCAAGGGTTGTGAAGCAGCTGCTTCCGGTCCTCTCAGCTTCATGCAGGTCCTCGACTCCACCTGCCGTACCATCATGAGTGCCGGACAGCGTCGCGGAGCTCAGATGGGGATCATGCGCTGCGATCATCCCGATATCGAAGAATTTATCACCGCAAAACGGGAAAACGCTCAGCTGCAGATGTTCAACCTCTCAGTTGCCATCTCCGATGACTTCCTCAAAGCTGTTCGCGAAGGAGCTGACTGGCAGTTGAAATTTGACGGCAAAGTTTACAAGACCATCAAGGCTCAGGATCTGTGGGAACTCATCATGAAGTCCACCTACAATTTCGCTGAACCCGGATTCATTCTCTTCGACCGTATCAACCGCATGAACAACCTCTGGTACTGCGAAGATATCCGTGCAACCAACCCCTGCGGCGAACAGCCCCTGCCCCCGTATGGCGCATGTCTCCTCGGTTCCGTCAACCTGACCCGGTTCGTCAAAAATCCGTTCGGAGATAACGCCGAAGTCGATTTCGATCTCCTGAAAGAAGTCGTTACTACGGCTGTCCGTCTGCTCGATAACGTCATCGACATCAGTCGTTATCCGCTGGAAGCTCAGAAGAAAGAAGCAATGTCAAAACGCCGTATGGGTATCGGAATCACCGGTCTCGCTGACATGTTCCTCTTCCTCAAGATTCGTTATGGTTCTGATGAGTCCATCGAACTTGCCCGCAAGATCATGCGTACCATCACTCACGCTGCTTACCGTTCCAGTATCGAACTCGGAAAAGAAAAAGGTGTCTTCAAGATGTTCGATGCAGAAAAGTATTGCGAAGGCAACTTCATCAAGACTCTGCCTGAAGATATCCGTGAAGATATCCGCAAGTACGGTCTCCGCAACTCTCACCTTACAAGTATTGCTCCCACAGGAACCATCAGTCTGCTCGCCGGAAACGTCTCCAGCGGTCTGGAACCTGTCTTTGCATTCAGCTACACAAGAAAAGTCCGCAACGGAACCGATGCCGATGGAATTTCTGAATTTGATGTTGCAGATTACGCCTACGCAGAATACATCCGTAAGTTCAAAGATCACGAAACTCTTCCGGATTACTTCGTAGAAAGCTCTTCTGTCACAGCTGATGAACACCTTAACATTCAGGCTGCTCTTCAGGAATTTGTCGACAGCTCCATCTCCAAGACCATCAATGTTCCGGCAGATTATCCCTATGAAGACTTCAAGCAGATCTATATGAAGGCAGCTGAAAAGGGTCTCAAGGGCTGCACTACATTCCGTCCTTCCGAATTCTTCTCCGGCGTCCTCGTTAAGAAAGATGAAAAGAAAGAAGAGAAGAAAGAAGAAAAGCCGGCAGAAGTCAAGAAAGTGGAAACAGTGATCGTCCGCCCGACTCCCATCCGCCGTCCCAAAGAACTGGAAGGAACCACCTACAAGATCAAGACTCCGCTGGCAGCAGATGCGCTTTACGTTACAATCAACGACGTTGTTGAAGAAGACGGTCGCCGTCATCCCTACGAAGTCTTTATCAACACCAAGAACCTTCAATACTTCAGCTGGATCGTTGCAATGACCCGTCTGATTTCAGCCGTGTTCCGTCATGACCCTGCCCCGATCTTCCTTGTGGAAGAGCTCAAGAGCATTTATGACCCCAACGGCGGGTACTTCAGCGAAGGAACCTACATCCCCAGCCTTGCAGCTGATATCGGCAGAACCATTGAACGCCACCTGGCAAAGATCGGTATTATTCATGGACAGAAAGCTGCCCCTGCAGCAGCTCCTGAAAAGAAAGCCGAACCTTCCCAGAAGGAAAACAACATGCTGATCTGCCCCCAGTGCAATGAAAAGAAACTGGTCATGCAGGAAAACTGTATGAAATGTCTCAGCTGCGGCTATGGAAAATGTTCCTGATCCGCTGCCGGAGTTGATACAATATGTTGTACTACCTTGAAAGTTTACGCAGTACATTTGGTCCTTTCCGCCTGTTCGAATACGTTACGTTTCGCGCAGGCGGAGCCTTGTTTACAGCAATGCTCATCGTCCTGCTCTTCGGAAAACCCGTCATCGCTCTCCTGAAAAAATTCTGTATCGCCAACTGGAGATATGAGAATCTTCTGGGAGAACAGGAAGGGGAAGAACTCAAGAAAAAGACTCCGACAATGGGCGGCAGCCTGCTGGTCGTTGCAGTGCTGATCTCCACTTTGCTCTGGGGTGTGATGAACAGAATGCTTCTCATCTTCCTTACAGTTCTCTGTTCGCTCTGTATCCTTGGTTTTGTGGACGACCTTATCAAAATCAGGTACAAACGTAATATCCGCGATGGAGTTTCCGGAAAGGTGAAAATGGCGGTTCAGTTCCTCATCTCCCTTTCTGCGGCTTATTTCCTCTATAAGACTCCGGAAGCAGTGACAATGCAGCTCTACATTCCGTTTTTCAAAGATCCCGTGATCGCGCAGCCGGATGTTGATGCGGCGCAAGTCTATCTCATGACTCCGTTTTCCAAAAATCCGCTTCTGACCCTCGGGATCGCATGGACGACTCTGTTCGTCGGGATCATGCTTGTGTTCAACGGATTGGTCGTAACAGGGACCTCCAACGCAGTCAACCTGACGGACGGGAAAGATGGACTTGCGGCAGGCTGTCTGGTGTTCAGTTCTCTTGCCTTTGCGGCCTATGCCTATATGTGCAGCCACGCGGTCTTTGCAAAATATCTTTCGATTCCCCTTGCCCCGAGTGCAAGCGAAGTCAGTGTTTTTGCCTGTGCCATCGCCGGAGCCTGTATCGGATTTCTCTGGTTCAACTGCAAACCGGCATCGGTCTTCATGGGAGATACCGGAAGTATTCCGCTGGGCGGTGTGCTCGGATTGATCGCAGTCCTGATCGGGCAGCAGATCCTGCTGCTCGTCATCGGATTCGTTTTCGTGATGGAAGCCGGTTCCGTGATGCTCCAGGTCCTCTCATTTAAATTGACAGGCAAACGGATTTTCCTCTGTTCTCCGATCCACCATCACTTCGAAATGAAAGGCTGGACCGAAACCCAGATCGTTACAAGATTCTGGCTGATCGCCGGAATTTGCGCGATCCTCGGACTTGCAACCTTAAAACTCCACTAAAGGATTTTTGATATGTCATTCAGAACTGAAACAGACAGCATGGGACAGATTGAAGTCCCTGCAGAAAAATATTGGGGAGCGCAGACTCAGCGCTCCATTATCCACTTCAATATCAGCAATGAGCTGATCCCGATTGAAGTTGTCCGCGGGCTCGTCCTGATTAAAAAGGCGGCAGCAGCAGTCAATACTGCCTCCGGAAAACTGGAAAAAACACTCTCTTCTGCAATGATCGCCGCCTGCGATGAGATCCTGAACGGTGATTATGATACCCAATTCCCCCTCAAAGTGTGGATGACCGGAAGCGGAACCCAGAGCAATATGAACGTTAACGAAGTCATTGCAAACCGGGCAAACGAAATCCTCGGCTTTGAAAAGGGAACCAAAAAACCGGTTCACCCCAACGACCACGTCAACATGTCTCAGTCTTCCAATGATACGTTCCCGGCAGCAATGCACATTGCTGCAGCTCAGGAAATCAAGGAAAAACTGCTCCCTGCCCTCAAAGATTTTCACGCCGGACTTCTTGCAAAACAGGAAGAGTTCAAGGATATTGTAAAAACCGGAAGAACTCACTTGCAGGATGCTGTTCCCCTCACACTCGGACAGGAATTTTCAGGTTATGCGGCTCAACTCGAAGCGGCAATCGTAAGAATCGAAGCGACCCTCCCCGAACTCTATGATCTTGCACTCGGCGGAACAGCTGTCGGTACCGGATTGAATGCCCCTGCAGGTTTTGCGGAAGCCGCTGCGGAAAAAATTGCGGAATACACCAAACTGCCTTTCCGCAGTGCTCCGAATAAATTTGCAGTTCTTGCCGCTCATGATGCTATCGTTGCAGCTTCCGGTGCTGTCCGGACCGCGGCTTGTGCAATGATGAAAATCGCTAACGATATCCGCTGGCTCGCATCCGGTCCCCGCTGCGGTCTCGGTGAATTGATCCTCCCTGAAAATGAACCCGGTTCTTCCATCATGCCCGGAAAAGTCAATCCCACTCAGTGCGAAGCTATGACAATGGTCTGTGTTCAGATCATCGGACTTGATACTGCTGTTGCGATGGCTGGAACTCAGGGCAATTTTGAGCTGAACGTGTTCAAGCCGGTGATGATCTATGACTTGCTGGAAGAAGTCAGACTCCTGACTGATGCTTCAAAATCTTTCCTGAAATATGCACTTTCCGGATTGAAAGCAGATGAGGTACGCATCGCAGAACTTCTTTCCAAATCGCTGATGCTCGTTACTGCGCTCAGCCCGGTGATCGGTTATGATAATGCCGCTAAAATCGCAAAGACTGCTCACAAAGAAAATCTGACTTTGAAAGAGGCTTGCGTAAAACTCGGATTCCTCTCTGCAGAGGAATTTGACAAGGCAGTCAGACCGGAAAAGATGGTTTGATTTCACTGAAAAAAAAACAGAAACTCCTTCCCGGCGGACAGCCGCAGGAAGGAGTTTTTTTTACCGGGGTTATTTCAAAAGTCCGGCAAATTTTGTCTGAAAAAGGATTGTTGATGAGCTGAAAATGGCAGGTTGAGCGTGGCTACCATCCTCCTTCGCTGAAGCTATGGAGGATAAACCGAAAACGCCCCATTTTACAGATCGCAACAAGAATTTTCTGACATTTTTGAAGGCTTTTGAAATTACCTCTACCGTCAAAGGCTCATTCAACAGCAATTTTCTTGATCTGAGCCGATTCTGCTTTCGGAAGAGTCAATACCAAAACGCCGTCTTTTGTCGTTGCTTTGATATTATCCACATCCACAGCATCGGACAACTCAAAGGAACGTTTGTAAAGAATCGGTTTCCCATGACGTTCCAGACAGCTTTCCGCCTCAATCGTCAAAATGGAGTTTTTCACCTCAATATTGACGTTCCCGGCTTTGGATCCGGGCACTTCAAAATATACCATCGCCTTGTCATTTTCTTCCACGATGTCCGCCACAGGAATACGTTCCGAATATACTTTTTTTTCTTTCTGTCCATTCATGATAAACTCTCCTCGCATTAGAATTAAAGGACTTCAATCTGTTTTACGCTGTTTTCACCGCTTTTGCAGCGGGGCAGAGTGATTTCCAATACGCCATCGGTGTATTTCGCTTTTGCTTCAGCCGAAATCACAGGAACAGGCAATTTTACACTTTCCTGATATTCGCCCCAGATCCGTTCGCAGCAGGAGTAACGCTTTTCACCGTTTTCTGACGGATGTTTCTCCCGTCTTGCAACTCTGACGGTCAGAAAAGTCCCGGAAGATTCGACTTCAAAATCTGACGGTTTACATCCGGCGAACGCGAACTGGACACATACGGAATCATCATTGACCTTGACGTGCATCCGTGAATCCGGAAGCAGATCTTTCCAAAGAACATCTGTTAAATCCGGAAACCAGCTCCGCACCAGATCATGAAGCATCACGCCTCCCGAAACGATTCCCCTGTCATTTCTTCTCATAAGAAAACCCATAAACACCTCCCTTGTTATGTCCTTTAAGGACGGGTTCATAACATTAGACAATGTTTTGGTTTTCTCCGCCCGGATATTCTGTTATTTTTATAAAAAGAGTGTCGTCCGGAATAAAAAAATGCTGTTTTTTATGAGAATACAGCATTTCGAAAAGATAAAAAAAGCTGCTCTTCCCAAAAAGAAGAACAGCTTTTCTGTCAGTTGGAACTGATATTATTTGATACCGATCAACATAAAGGTTCCGCCCTTGAGCTCATACTGCTGAAGTTCTTTCAGGGTGATCGCCTTGTTGTTCCAAAGATCAAAGAATACCGCTTTTGCAGGATCAATCCCCATTCGCCTGAAGTCGATCTTGAGACCGGCTTTCTGAGTTTTCCGGCTGAAGTTTCCTGCTGCGATCATTGCCTTGTACGGAGCTGCACCGTTCCACTTGTACCAGCTGGCGTATGTACGCGGTGCTGTACTGGAAACGATGTTGTTTCTCCAATAGGGCATGAACTGAGCCTTACTCAAAGCGATTTCCCTGTTGATCTTCCAAAGTTTATTAATGGTCGGCTTATGCGCATAATGTCCCCAGACACTGATATCATGAACGACCATCGGAGTCAGAGAGTGAAGGGTCATTTCCACGTCCTGAGAATATTTGATGTGCTTCATGGAAGGTGTCAGGTCAACTGCACGACCGTTCTGAAGAATGAACTTGTAAGCCACGCCGCTTCTGTACTGGTTGTAAGCGTTCTGATATTCCACCAGCGGAACATCTTCGCAATATGCCCATTTGTAGTTTTTACGGCAGATGTCACAGGTATTTTCGCCGGGAGCGAAGAAGTCTGTTATGTGAGTCATGGGCATATAGGCAAGATGACAATGGATCATCATATCGCCGCCATTCTTGTGACAGGTCTTGTAACAGCGCATGTAGAAGTTGCGGAGCCCAAGCGCATCGTTGCTGATGAACTTCTGCCCGAACGCATCAATTCCGGCACAGCCGTGTTCGACACTTTCGCAGTAACGGACGCGTGCAAGGTCAAAGTAGAGACCATTGTAGTTTTTGAGTTTTTTCATTGCATCATCGCACCACCAGCTCCAGAGGTCAGCGGGAGCATCGGTAACGTTGGAGCAGAAGAAATAGCTCATCTGATCGACGCCCAGCTTCTTTCCGGTGAACATTGCGCCGGGTTTGCTGAGGGCAACTTTATCCCAGTAGTCAAAATCTGCGGCATAGTCAGAAAGATGTCCGGGAGTGGTGTACATGTGATTCTTGACATTCCGGTTTGCATTGTGCTGGGCAAACTCTTTGAAGTCGCGGGGATAGCAGCCGTTGTAAACATGAGCATCATCTTTCCGGGGTCTGTCACTGCCGCATCCGGTGTTGCCGAACTCATGGGTCGTTTCGCTGCATCTGCCGTGGCTGATGTAGTTCACTTCACGGGATTTCGGAGCAAAAGGTCTTGTGGGAGTTCCCTGGAAGACCATGGTGTAATCCGCTTTCTTTGCCAGTTCAGCCTGTCTGGTGATGATGTTCAGAGAGACGTTGACGGTCTTTCCGTTCTGTTGGGCAGTCAGCGGTTTTTCGCCGGGTTTGTTGACCCAGTTTGCATTGGATTTGACCCAGAAGAAGAGCCCTTTGTCAAATCCGCTGAGCCAGAGAACATTGCTGTTGCGTTTTGCCGGGATCGGAGTCAGCGGATTGGCAACTTTACCATTCTGCCAGAGCACCATTTCCGGATTGTAAGCATATTCCGCACAATCTGCGGGCATCTGATAGGTGATCTTCATGTTCCGGATCAGATGTTTCTTTGCCGGAGCAAGGTTCCAGTCAATAAGATACATCCCGTCGAACCAGAGTTCTGACTTGTAGGAGACAGGCACGCCGTCAACGGTTCCCTGCCCTGCAAAACAGAAACGGTCCTGCCGTTTTTCAGTGATCTTCCAGCTGCTCCACTTTGCGGTTTTTCCGTTCATAATCAGAACAGGTGCAGCAGTCAGCAGTTTGGTTCCGCCGGCAGTGATCTGCTGCGGGAACGGTGATTTTCCATCGAAAGTATAAACTCTGTTCCAGACCTTGAACGCATTTTTTCCTGCATCTGCGACCGGGGTCCATGGCTCGGGAACGGTTGTGTCATGACCGACCTTTTCGATGTAAGGTCTCATGTTGGGAACGCGGTAGGCGATCGCTCTGACCATACCATCCGCTTTTGCCTCGAGGATGTAATTTCCGGAAGTAAGATTCTTCGGAAAATCAAGATCGACTTTGCACTGCGGTGTTTTGGTTGAAAAGGAAGCCTGACTCCAGACTTTTCCGTTTTTATCTTTCAGAACGATCGTTCCGGTAATGCCTTCTTTGGCAATCTTGTTGAGCTTCTTCCCGCCTGCATTGGCAAAATCAACAGAGATTTCAATTTTCTGTTTCTTCTGGGAGGTGTTGAAACTGATCTCCATGGGAAAGTCAACATAATAATCCAGATGATAGCGGTAAACAAGAAGTTTTCCGTAAGAGGCTTCAATATCCAAAGCCTGTTCTCCGGCGGGGAGTGTCATCTTCCAGGGACCTTTGGTCAGGTCACCGGAATAGGTGTTGCGATATCCGCTAATAGGCAGATAAGATGCTTTGACCTTGATTTTGCTGGAAGCACGGACATTCAGATCCAGATTTCCGGTGGAGAGCTCCCCGACTTTATCCACTGTAAACCAGTAACCTTTGGGCAGGAACTTCATTTCGCCGGTGGGAGTGAAACCGCCATCAAAAATCATGTTACTCCAGCGGTAATAGTTCTTCTTGCTGCCGGTAATTGCAGCGGTACAGACATCCAGCAGCCAGTCTCCGGGAAGCGGTGAAAGATTCTTCAGCGGAATAACCAGCTCTGCCGTCCAACCGTCTTTTCTGTGCTGAACTTTTGTCTTTACACCGACAGCGTTCCAGCTTCTTTCCTTGTTCTTATTGTCGAGATAAGCACCGTTTCCATTGACGATAAACTGATAGTTCTGATTATCCGGAGCTTTCAGGTGGATTTCAAAACTGTCATCTTCCCAGAGGGTATCATCGCGCTTTGTGAAATTCTTCACCAGACAGGGACGGTCAGAGGTGAATGTGACATAAAGATTTTCAGCATCTCTGCGGAGATCAGCCCATGCGTTGAATTTGATTGAGGGCTTTGCCATGGGGAAGTGCATAAAACAGCGGACAGCCTGCGCGGGATTGTCTGTGTAAGGGATCCCGACAAAGTTCAGGGGAGCCTGAGACTTCTTGGCAGGCTTGACTTCTTCATAGAGCTTTTTCACTTCAGAAGCGTTCAGCGGACGGTCATAGATCTGAACATTGTCATAAGCCGTCATATTCCCTTTGGATGCGGTTTTGAAGTAGTTTCCAATGTAAATACGGGAGTTTTTGGTTACAGCGGGAAGCACAAAGTCATCCATCTTCCGGTCAGCCTGATCGTAGGGGATGCCCTTGCTTTCTTCACTCATACGCGGACCGCCCCGGGGAGACGGGGGATGAAGCACACCGTCAAGATACATCCGGAAATCTTTTTTGTTCCAGGTGAGAACGATATGATGCCATTCGCCTTTTTTCCAGCGGAAAGGTCTGGTATAAACCTGAACCTGCTTATTCAAAGCCTTTTCCATCGTCGGATCTTTATAATAGATCTGGGCGATGATAAAGTCTTTCCACTCTTTTCTGTTCTTGAGGATCCGGAAGTAATAACCGTTGGGCCACTTTCCGGGCACGCCGTTGTCGATCATGGCAAACAGAGTCTGCAGGACTTCATCGCGGAGATCATAGTTGACCATCTGGAACCAGAAAGAGACGGTTCCCTGCGCGCCGTTGAAGTTGCCAAACGCCTTGTAGTGAACGCGTTCCGTATCAGCGACCTGCAAGCTGTTGCGCTTGCTGCTTCCGGGAACACCGGGATACATGCGGAGCTGCAAGTCGGATTCCGGGAAACCGTATGCTTTCTTATCGCCTTTTGCAAAATCTGCATGCTGACTGTAAGTATCATACTTTGCCTCAAAAAGCAGATTCGGGTTCTGTGCAAAGACAAAACACGCCGATAACAGCATAAAAGCTGCCAATAAATTCTTCATAAAAAACCTTTCTGTTGTCTTATTTATTTGCAAGATCACCGTCAACAAGTGCTTTGACTTCTGCTGCGGTCAATGGCTTGCTGAAAATCCGGATCCGGTCATAAGCAGAAGCGCACTCTTTCTTCGCATTGAAAAGATTTCCAATGAAAATACGCGCGCCCTTTGTCATTTCCGGAAGTTGGAAATTGTAAGGTCTGACAGGAACATTGGGCGGGATCCCGGCACTGGAAGGTTTGGCTTCTCCGGCAACACCATCCAGATAGAGACACATCTGTTTATTATCCCAGGTGATGGTGATATTGTGCCATTCGCCGGCTTTCCACGGTTTTTCGCCGGTGTAAAGCTGAGTCTGAATATTCTGCGCCGCAGACATTTTGGAATCTTTATAGTAGATCTGCGCTACAATAAAATGCTTCCACTCTTTTCTGTTCTTGAGGATCCGGAAGTGATACCCGTCGGGCCACTTGCGTCCGTCAGCGTCGATAACAGAGAAAATCGTCTGCAAATCATCATTTGCAAGATCATAATTGACCATCTGGAACCAGAAAGAGACTGTTCCCTGAGAAGCTGTGAAATTTCCGGGTGCGCGATAGAACATTCTCTGAGCATTTGTCCGGACGAGAGCCTTTGTTCCCTGTTTCATGCCCGGAACTTTTTTCAGGACACGGTCAGAAGCAACAAAAGCATAAGCGATTTTATCGCCTCTTGCAAATTCCGCCTTATTGCCATCGGTTTCGTACGTTGCATCAAAAAGCAAGTTCGGATTGCGGGCAAAAACAAGTGTCAGTGCCGACAATGATAAGAGGAGTAAGATTTTTTTCATGGTTGATTGGTTAACCGGATCATTTTTCGCAATCATCCGGTTCCTTTCTTTTCGTTAAAAAAAGTTGTCCGTAATTTGAAAAACGGCTCTGTGCCGAGTTTCTCCGAATCTGTATCTGTACAGTTTTCTTCTGTGTAACCTCCTTCTGCTGCTTTATCTACTGCAATTTATTTTATTTTGAGCTTTTGACCGATGATTTTCCAATTTTCAGCGAATGCCTGATTCATGATTCTTCTTGCTTTCAGACGCGCCTCTGTTGAAAAATCTGCCCGAAGTATTTCCCGAGCCTCTTCCCGGGCTGATCTGATATTCTGATTGAGCTTCTGTTCCAAAGCTGAACGTTCCTGATCAGTCAGAATTTTTCTTTTTGCGGCATGAGCTTTATAAACCGCAGCACTGAAATCCTGGTTCAACAGCACATCCGGAAGTTGATCGACTGTCAGTGGAATGGGAATAAACAAAGTATAATCCGGATTGCCGACAGCAGCAAACATAAGACTCAAATCTGCGGGAAATTCCCGGTCAATGGAAAAGGTCGCTGCTGAAACAGTCCGGCTGGCACAGGGGACTGCTGCTTTGGGATTCTCCGGGATCCGGCTGACTCTGGCAGCCTTCGCCATCTGTTCAACAGTAACAGGACGGTTATAACTTCTGCCATGATCAAAAAGTTCCCGTATGACAGCAAATTCCCGGCTGCGGCTGTGAAGGACTCCGGCAGCAGATTTCCTGGAATACCGCAGCATTGACGGCAGGCTCCAGGTATTTGCCCGGAGAACACCCCCGGATTCATATTTCTCCACACCGGAATGTCCGGCATCATTTTCAATCACAAATGCACAATTTCTGTCTGCAATAAGCCAGATAGAACCTGTATTCGCATGAGCATATACACCTTCCTTCAGCATGGCAATAAGCATTGTCAATGCCTCATCGGCAGTTTTACAGTTTTCCAGAATGATCCGCGCCATCAGGGTCGTGTCCATTCCATAAAATCTGGAGAAACTGCTGGGATCACCGCTGTTCATCGAGATCGCCACACCAACGGAATTCATCCCCATCGTAACGTCCATCCAGCCGATATCGGACAAACCGATATAACCATATTTTCCCGGAACATTCCGATGAACAACAACGCTTTTTCTGAGATTTGTATCGCGGTTCTTATGCAGTAAAACCTGATTTTCTGCTGCAAGATCAGGGAGGACCGCCCAACTGGTACATTCATGCCCGCCTGCAAGCATTGCTTTCTGATCCAGCGGATAGAACGTCCTTTTCAGGTATGTCCCCCGCGGCCATCCGAGCCCTTTGTCGTATGCTTCATATTCGCCCGGAAGATAGGGCGCAAATTTTTGAAACATGTTGATATAATTTTGAAAATATGCAGCCGTTTCCTCTTCAGACAAACCCTTCCTCTTCATGGTAAAAACCGGTGTGGGACGGGCTATTTTTTTCCAGTATTTCTGTGCATAATCTTCCGCACTGACTTCCGGGGCTCCCGGGGCAGATGTCAGACGGGTCATCTGGCATCCGCAACTCAGGAAGATGATCGCAGAACAAAGAAAAAACTGAATGAACCTGATCATATTTTCCCCATTTTATTTCCAGCCATTTTCTTTATTGGACAAAGGATTGTACTTGGAATAAACATCTTTGTATACGGCAGCAGCCTGTTCATTGGCAACTTTGTACATATACTTCGGTTTACTGACTTCCACATGACCGTCAACACAAACAAAGTTTGCCGAATTTCCGCCATTATGCCGGAAGTCTGTATAATTGTGATTATCACCGCGTTCTACATCAAAGAAATAGTTGGAACGCCCGGACTGGTGCATTTCACTGTCGTGGAAATGATAATAGTGTGCAGGACGCTTCAATGCCGTAACTTTATGAAAAACCCACTTTGTCGTATCAGTACCATCCATCCCCTGTCCGCAAACCTGCTGACACATTGCATAGCTGCTTGCTTTGTAAGTATAAGGATTTGCGGTAATACCGGCTCTGCCTGTATCACTGCGGCTTGGACAACCGTTAATACTCTTTCCACTTGTCCAAGTTTCATACTTGGCACCAACAAAGGTAGGAATATAAGTATAAGCCGTCAAAAAGTTGTTTACGGCTCCGTTTCTGCCGGGTGCGACCTCACAGTGCATACGCGGCATAAAATAGTCATCATATTCCTGTGAGTAACTTTGAGCAGCCATGCTGAACTGCTTCAAGTTGTTGATACAACCGGAAGAACGCCCCTTTTCTCTTGCATTGTTCAGTGCCGGCAATAACATTCCGGCAAGGATCGCAATTATTGCAATAACAACCAGCAACTCGATCAGCGTAAAACATCTTTTCACTTCTGTTACATTCATGTTGAATCCTCCTGTCAAAGGGTTGTTATTCCATGAAAGAAGAAAGATCCTGTACTCCGCCGTTCACAATGGAGTTATAGACAGCATCGCCGATGGAGATCGCACGCAGTCCGTCGACAGACTTTGCGAGAATGTCATACTTTCTGTCGGGATCTTCTCCGAGGAAAATATCTTCCAGAATCTTGGGGTCGCCGCCGCCATGACCGCCGCCGCCCTGGGGAACGTGGATCCGTTCACGGCCTTCAAAAATCGGATAGTAATCAATGTACTGGTGTCCGCCTTCATGGTAATCGGAAATAATGCTGCGCCCGACTCCGCCGAACTCTGTTGTTTCCAGACGTCCGTGGGTTCCGTTGATGGCAAGACGGTATCCTTCGTAAGGTGTGGAGAAGTTTGCAGAGTAGTTCAGCAAAGCTCCGTTTTTGTATCTGACATTTGCAACGATGGTGTCATGAATATTGATCTCTTCATCAAAAATACACATATCCGGGGTGTAGTTGGTGAACAGTTTCTTCACGGTCTGGAACGCCGCGAGGTGATCGTCAATAATGGAATGATCTTTGTTGCGGGTCGAGAAACGTCTCTGGTAAGCACAATTTTTCTTTTCCGGACAGCCGGTGCAGTGTCTGCCGTTCTTCTTGGAGGGATTGAAAACGCCGTTGGGACCATAATGGTTCAGGGCTCCGAAAGCATGAACTTCCATTGGAATACCGTCGATCCACCAGTTCACAAGGTCAAAGTGATGGCTTGCTTTGTGGATGGAGAGACTTCCGGAATTTTCGCGCATACGGTTCCAGCGGTTGAAGTAGCTTGCGCCGTGATGAATATCAATATACCAGTTCAAGTCGACATGGGTGACACGACCGATTTTTCCGGCGAGAACCATCTCTTTGAGTTTGGTATGAACGGGGTTGTAACGGTAGTTGAATGTACAGATGACTTTTCCTTTGGAGTTCTTTTCTGCTTCACGGATCTCAAGAGCATCTGCTGTATTGGTGGTCATGGGCTTTTCGCAGATCACATCCAGACCATGTTTCAGACCTTCCACCACATAGTGCTTGTGAGCGCAGTCCATGCAGACAACGATCAACGCATCCGGCTTTTGTTCTTCCAGCATTTTTTCAAATTCATCTGCCATGTAGGTGGGAACATCCTTTGCTGCGGGAACTGCATCTCTGCAAACATCAAACCGCAGAGGGTCAATGTCCAGCATGCCGACAAGTTCGGCAGAATCTGCAAAGGATTCGAACATGGGACGGATGTACATAAAAATTGCACGCATAGAAACACCGCAGACAGCGTATCTCTTCTTCATTTTTGGATTTCTCCTCTGTTTTTTTTGCTTTATTTTGTTGCAAAATCGTTATAGCTATTATTTGATTAATTTAGCACAATTTTCTGCAAAATGCAAATAAAACAGAAAGATATTATGTTTTTTTTCAAGGGGAGTTTTTATATCGTACAGAAAAAAACTTTTTCTCAAGAGGTAATTTCAAAACATTTTAAGTTTCCGCAAGAGAACAGAATGATGAAAAGGGAGAAAAAACGCCCCACTGGCGAGCCGTTTCACCAATGGGGCAATCTGCACTCTTTCAGTATTCTCTTTACTTCTTAATATCCATCTTCATGGATTTGATCAGCCATTTTCCGTTTTGCTTGACCAATCTATAGGTAGCGGTAACAGTTGCTCCGGAAGTCGGCTCCAGATAAGAGGCTGCAGCTTCAGCGTTATTTCCTTTGATTACGCACTTTTTGAAACTCAAACTCTTTACCCCGAGAGCAGCCTGATCCATTAGATACTTCAGACTATTTTTTCCGGACTGCAAAGAATGTTTTTTATCGGAATCTTTCATTGCCCGAATCTGCTTGCGCTGATCTGCCGTAAGAGTTGCTCCCTGTATTCGGAGAGCGGCTTCCATAAAAGTTTCCAAATTATCCGTTTCCATCATGATTTTTATATTTTGATGAACCCTGATCAAATCATTGCGCCCTATTTTCTTTCCCAGAACACTTACAGTAAAGTCTTTTGTCAGATAATTTAATGCTCTGATATCCATAGCTGCATCTGCTGTACGATACGCTCTGATCACCTCTTTTACGGCTGATTCTGAAGCAAAAACCGCTGTTGAGATGAAAAGAGCCGCCAATAAAAATAATTTTTTCATAACCGTATTTCCTCTCTGTTGTTAAGGTTACAAGATAATATATATGAGGATATTAACATTTCAAGAGCTTATGATCATTTTCCGGTATAAACACAGAAATGTTTTCAACAAAAAACGGATTTTTTCAAAAAAAATAAAAATTTTATAAATTGGTTGAAATATTCGTAAAATGCCCCCGTATCATTTAACGAAATCAATTATTTTGAAAATTGAAATTATTTTTTCAGTAAAACAAAAAAGTAAAACGGTAAAAATTTATTCAGGAGATCAACCATGCTGAAAGAAATTCTTGAAAACAATAAATTCACAGATCACGCGCTTCAAGCTCTGGAAATCGCACAGGCAATCGCTGCAGATATGAAAAGCGAAACTGTTCTCAGTTGGCACATTCTGGCTGCAATCACTCACTTGGTTCCGGAAGTGACAACCGAACTGCTTGGAAAAAATATTCCTGATCTGATCAAAGTTCTGAAGATCAACTGGGAACCTTACTTCAATCAGAGAATCAAGGTCAAGTTTTCCGATGAACTTTCAGCCCTGCTGATTGATACTACAGAAGAAGCCCCCCTCACCTTCATCAAAAGTTTCTTTCCGGATAAAGTTCTCAGTCCGGTTGATCTTGCATTCATCGTCCTGAAAGAACCCAGCGACGGTGTTACCGCTATTCTTGCTGAATACAACATCACCAACGATTACAATGAACTCAGCGAAACACTTTGCAATAATTATCTCTCTTGCTGTGAAAAATATTCCGGAGTTTCTCCGAAAGAAAGACTGAAAAAATGTATTGAAATGGGAAAACGTTTTTCCGATTATATGAACGCTCACCTTATCGGTCAGGAAAAGGCTGTCGAAGCTGTGACTTCTTCTCTGGTCAATTTCTGGTACAAAGGAAATCAGCAGAAACCTTTGCCGATCCTGCTGCTTTCCCAGGCAGGCGGCGGAAAAAGTTTCTTTGCCCGGACCATGCAGGAAGCATTCGTAAACCTGGGACTTCAGAAAGATTCTTACTCTGCTCTGGACATCAGCTGTCTCACCCACAATGAGGCAACAGATTGCGAACTGCTCGGATCAGATAAATCCTATAAATGCGCACGCCCCGGTCTGATTTATGAATCCAGTCAGAAAAATCGCCGCGGGATCATGGTCTTTGAAAACATCCAGTTCGGCTGCGACAGCGCAAGACGGATCCTCAGCGCACTGACCAAAAATGATGCTTATGACAAATTCTTCCAGAAAAACATCCGTTTGCCGTTCAACATTCTGGTATTCACCTTGTCTTTGACAGACAATCAGCATGATCTTCTTATGAAAAACGGAACAGATTCCCTGGATGTCCAGGATCTGATAAAACTGCTCGACGATCAGAACGATAAACAAATCGACCTTTCTCTGCTCGCCGCCATGCAGGATTTCATTTTCCTGAATGAGCTGAAAAAAGAAGATCTGGAAAATATGATCCGGAAAGAGTTCTATGCCCTGGAAGAAAGTTTGCAGAAAGAATATCAGATCGCGCTGAGTGCACCCGGAAAAAATGATTTCTATGCGCTCCTGATGCAGACCACTCCGCACCAGTTTTCCCCGAAGGAACTCTCTATGGTCATCAAAAAAGAGTTCAACCGGATCAATAAGGCTGTCGTCAGATTCCCGGGAATCGAAAAGATTGAAGTCCACTGCGATCCTCTTCCCGTCTACCCTCACGATATTACACGGCGTACCGTCCGCGGCGATTATCTGACTTTCACGGTGGAAGAAGAACACCGGGGAGACTCCTGCATCATTTCCTATAAGAATCTCAAATATACCACTCAAAGCAATATCGAGTGCGGAACTTACAGAATCGAACGTCCGAAAAATCTGAGTCTCTCCGACATCGTCGGTCTGGATTCCCAGATTGCAGAACTGCAGGATGCTTTGGACTACATCACAGGAAAATATGGTGATTCCACACTCCCGCCCCCGGCTCTCGGATATATTTTGGAAGGTCCTCCGGGAACCGGAAAAACTGCAACGATCGCAGCTCTGGCAAGTCAGGCTGATGTGCCGGTATTCTTTGCAAACAGCGCAGTTTTTGCCGATGCAAAAAAAATTGACGATCTCTTTTCCAAAGCAAAAAAAATGGCACCGGCAATCGTTGTCATGGATGAATTGAACTCCATCGGCAGAGCAGATCAGTCCTGGCGCGTGGACGCGATCAATACCCTGCTCTCCCACATGGACGGTATGGAAGAATCCGCAAAACTCCTTGTTCTCGGTTCAACAAACTACGTCAATCAAATCGAAATCGCACTTCGCCGTCCCGGAAGATTCACCCGTATCGTCCACATCGGCGTGCCGGATAACGATGCCCGCTCACTCTATGTCAGAAAGTTCGAACAGAAATACGCTTTTGCACTGGAAGAAAAGGACCGTGAAGAGTTCGTCGCACTGACAGACGGCAAAACCATTGCTGTGATCAAAAGCGTTCTTGAACACGCACTCCGCACTAGTGTCAGAACAGAAAAGAAACTGGATTTTGCCCTCCTGAAAGTGTCTTTCGAACACATTATCAGTCATGACAGCAAAAATTCTGCAAACACAATTGGATTTAATGGAGCAAACGCAAGATGAAACACCCGGAATATACACCTATGAAATTTAATATCAGCACAGACACACTGAAAATCTGTGAAGGACTCGCCGACTTCTACATTTCCGTGACATATAACGATATAAAAAAAGTGAAACATCCGAGACTCTTTATCCGTCAGCATGACAACAAAGGAGTTCTGCGCCTGAATTTCTGGGACTACTTTCCGGTTAATATCCCGAAGAAATTTGCAGGCAAACTGAAAAGCTGCAGTAAAGCAGATCTCATTATTTCTTCTGATGACGGTTCCGAAAACCGGAATGAGGTCGTTCCGGTTTCTCATGTGCTGAATTTTCCGGATCTGTATGATTTGATCAAAAATCAGAAAAAAGCAGAAGCTGAGAATGCTCCTGCAAATCCCGGGGGTATTCGTTTAAACATAAATATGGATGATCATGATGAGAACAAGCAAATAAAACAACAAGACTTTTTTTGTCGGGAAACGCTGATTGAATGGGGAGAACAGAATAATTTCCTTCCAATGGAAATAAAAGTACATGAAGATTTCCATCTCTGTGCCCTGACTGACGGAAAATCAAAATTTTATCTCTATGTTCTTTTTGAACATTCCGGTACATGGCTGGCAGATGAAGAAGAATTTAATGGTAAGCCGCCGTTCTATTTCTCTGAAAACAACCACGTCATTTCTCCATTGTTCGCCGCAAAAAAAGCAGCAGCATACCTGCAGAGTAAAACGAACCTGGAAATCAAGCCGATCGTCCTGTTCAGCGACTCTGCTGAAATAATCCACGAGAAGGATATGCAGAAAATCTGGGCTTTGGAGCCGCTGCAGGTATGTTCCTGCAACAAAGATTACGACTCTTCCCTGGTGAGAAAACTGGATGATCACATGAACAGCATGCAGGAAAAAGATCCGGTGTTCACCGAAGAACAGGTTCATCTTCTTTGCGAAGCATTCAAAACGATCGACCCGGACGAATTGGCAATGCTATGAAAAAAGCAGGTCTCTTCGAACAAAAAATATTCTCCCCCAACAACAGCGGTGATCCCTTTACAGGGATTGCCGCTGTTTTTTTTACCGGAAGTTAAAAGATCATAAAACAAATCATTTTATCAACCTGCAGCAAAATCGGCAACTGCTCATTTGATAAAATTTCCCGCCGTTTTCAGCTATATTTCACTATCCTTATGAAAGAAAATTTCCCTCTGCATCATCGGAAAAACAACGTGAATTGAGGAGCCTTTTACGGAACAACAGATCCAAAAAATTTCCAATTTCATATCAGATATTTTATTCCGTTTCTCCGTTGATGTAACTGAGAATTTCCTCTGTCACATCCTGCCCGCCTGTAAATCTGTATATCACTACTGTCCGTTAAAATTACCGGAGTTAATTGGAATTGTCGGGACTTGTTATATATTAAAAACGACCAAATCCTTATGGAAACAATTTCTGACTTTGCTGTTTACTCAAATTTCCGGCAAGGATTCTTTGCGTGAAATTGCAAACGCAATAATAAAGCCAACAATAAAGCCAACAGTTGCCCTGCGAGCCGTATTTTCACCTTGTCCAGCTATTATTCATCTTCCGTGTATAAATAATTTTTCGCTCTGCACTGGCTTATTTTGCAGTACCAGTGCAGAGTCTTTTTATTATCAGATTTGTTCCAGCAAATCTTCCAACCTGTCAATCAGTGCAATCGCTTTTTTACACTGTTCCAGCAATAGTGCTTCACGCTGTTTTGCCTTATTCTCCCCTTCTTTTCTGATTTTCAAAACGTTATCTACAGACTGCTGAATTCCGTAAATTTCCTTTTCCATGCCGGAATTAACCCGTTCTACAATATTATCGAGAGTCTTACTCAATTTTTCAATGGCAGTATCAGTATTTTTTTCCATAGACTCAAGAATAGAGTCTTTGATTTTTTCACCCAATTTTTCTCGAACGATTCTTTCCAGTCTGGTGTTACTGAAATATGCAGAAATTCCACCTGTTGCAATCAACGCAGGAATAAAGAGCCATGGATTGGTAATTCCCAGAGCAAACATTCCCAAAGCGACTCCAAGCTGAGGCAGAATTGACTGTAAAAGACCTTTAAATCCATCTTGACCACCCTGTATTGCAGAACCATAAGAAATAGTCAAAGCTCCGACACCAGCAGCTGCCACACGTTCCCAAGCCGGGACATCTCGCTGGTCATCACAAACATCAATACCGGCAAGATTATTTTTAACAGAGTCAATCGTTTTCAGGAATGCTTCCAGATCTGCAGTCGTATTTTCAAAAATATCCTGAAGCTTATTTCTTATATCAGGAAGAAGTTCTGTATTGACCCATCGTTCCTGTCTTGTATTAATATCATTCTCCAGCTTCTGTATAAGCTCGTGCATGAGATTTTCACATTGCTTTTTTGTATTATCCAGAGAAAGGAATGTCACCTGAGCCTCAGTTTCATAAGACAGTATCATGTCAGGGATATCTCGCGCAAGATCTTTCATGTAACGCATAATATCCCGGCGGGTTTCTTCTTTCACACGCGATGTTTTACGAGCAATTTTTTCTTTGATCGACTGACGACGCTTCTCCGCCTCATCAAGCTTTGGTTTTTCATTATCATACCGTTTCTTAAGTTCAGCCAAATCCGACGAAAGCATATTCTGCTGCATCGGAATAGTTTCGCAAATTGCATGGTTTATTTGACGTTTCAACGCTGCTGCAGGACGGGCAATTTTGATCCTGCCGCGATCATTTACCAGAAAAGAAATCAAATGCTGTTCCAAATTCAGAAAACCTGATGCAGTGAGAGCCTCAAGATCATTGGACAATTTTGCCTCAAGGGCATTTAATGCAGACAGGAAATGAATCCCATTTTCCAGTGAAGTTTTTTCGCCGAGACGTTTTTGAGCATAATCTTTCACCCGGGCACGTTCTCTTTCTCTTACTTCATCAAAGCGATTGCAGACAAAAAAGATATCTTCATGTCCACAGGCTATAATGGAATCAGAAATCACCTGTAATTCTGTTTGTGATCCCAAGCATTGACAAGTCAATACAAAAACGATGGCATCGACTTCTGCCAAATAGTCCATCGTGACCTTCGTTCTGGTTCCATGCTCATTCAATCCGGGGGAATCAATAATCTCTACACGGTTTTTGCATAAATCAATCGGCCAATATATTTCAACACGACTGAATGGTGATTGTGCAACTGATTCAGCTTGATCTTTGCCCGGATCCGGAATAACAACAAATTCCTCAATCCGATCAACAGGAATCTCCATCGGGGGGATTTTTCCATTCCTCTTGTGAGCAGCAATATGAGCCACCACATCATCGGCAAGCTCGGGCATCGGATCGGGAAGTTTATCTGCAAAATGAAGAATTGCTCTTTTTTCCTCACCGTATTTTATTTCATTTATTACGGCTGTGCATGGTGTAGCAAATGCGGGAAGCACCTCCTCGCCTAAAAGAGCGTTAATAACTGTACTTTTCCCTCGTTTGAATTCTCCGATAACCAGCACTTTAAATGAATCCCGGTTCAAAGACTCGGAATTTTTTACCAATTGCTGTAATTCTTCTGCTGATTCCAAGTTCTTGAAAAAGGTTTTCGCTTCAGCAAAAATACCGGATAATTTCTGGTGATTATCTGTGTACTTTTGGAAAATCGAGTCGTATCCCATATGCCTCTCCTTGTTTTTTTTAATGATATGTCCTGTAAGTTTTCTTGCATCTGCAATTTTTTACAAAAAAATTCATTTCCATTGCACAACATTTTCCCTAAATCAGTTTTCGCAATTAAACTTTTTTATGGCACCTTCTGTTGCAATGAAAAATTCTTTTTTTCAAAAAAGCAGTAAGTTCATTAGCAGCATTGCTTATCCTGAAATCTTGCTGATTCACGAAAAAATACTGCTGCCTCTGCAAAAAATTGATGCTGTATCATAATAAAATCCGCAAAAACAATCAAATGGGTCATCGTATGCTGCATCAATAACAGTCTTGTCCAATAATTCAAACTGAATTTTCAGCACAGGATGACTTCTTAACTTTTACGTTAACATATTTTAATACGATGCAGCTATGATTGCAGTAGAATTTTCTGCAATATTTTTAAGCAGAGTTAAATTGCTTTCAATCTGTTTAATTTTTGTTTTCAAATCCTTTTGTTGTTGTTTTTCCGAAGAAATCATCTCCTCAACAGTATCTTTGTTATTTTTTGCGAATTGTTTCATGTTGGATGATAAATTATTGCAATGTCCTGTATAAATTTGATTATACATTATGGTGTATAATGCAGATGAAACTTCTTTTGCAAAATTATCTGTGATTTCTTTTGCCTGTGCTTTGGCATCCTCTTTATGTTCATCCAGTGATTTACCAAAAACAGACCCTAGAAAACCGCCAATTGCAGCCCCGATTACGATGCCTGCTCCCGGAATAATGAAATTTCCAATAAATCCGCCAACCACTGCCGCTCCAACGGTATTATTTTGTTCATCATCAATGGTATTTGCCACATTAGACAATTGTGAAATTATTGAATCATTGTCCATAGGAACAGATGATGTTTTAACGTTCCCGCTGTTTATATAAGACAGGTTTTTGGCTATATTTCTGAATTCTTGATTGAAACTGTTCTGAAACGAATTCCATTGTCTGGAGGCGGCATGGGAAACTTTTTTGCTGTAACCATTGACTTCCGGCTGGACATAAGTTGACATATAATAGTTGATTTTACTTTTTATATTTTCTGCAGCCATCCTCGTCTTCAATACACTTTTACTATCGGCTCCGGATATGGAAGCTTGTAAATCTGTAAGCATCCTTGTCTTTACTTCAGAAATGATTGATGAGATCTGAGATCGTGTGATACCGACATTCTGCATTGCTGTCATTGCCGCAGAAAGGGAATCTTTTATATACTCATCATAATCTGCCAGTTTATTACGCTGCAATTCATCATAGCGTTCCCCATATTCCTGTTTTGTTCTTTCAAGCTGAGGCTTAACAGATTCATCTATTATTTGCGTTAACAGTCTTTGCAGGTTTTGAGTGAGAACCAGATTTTTGTTTCCTTTTACACAATTACTTATTTCTTCTACGGTTTGAGAAAATTCATGAGCCAAATTTCTATAGTCATCAGAATTTCCTATATCCTCTTCATGGACTGCATAGAGCGCTGCAACCGGATATATTTTTGAAAAAAAGATTTCTTCTGTGGCAAATTTATCTGCAATAAATTTCAATTGTCTTTTGCGCTCCTTTACCCGGACACGGTCTATTTGGGTAGCAAGACAAAGGCAATGACGATGAAAATATTCCAAATGCTTATTGATAAAAGCGATTAATGTTTGAGAACACGGTATCGGCGCAGGAGTCAACACGATCGACAAGTCACACAATTCATGAACAACTTTTTCTGTAATCTCCTGGTGCCTGTCATTCTCCGCATTAATGCCGGGAGTGTCAACAATAACGA
>JAFTJI010000167.1 GCA_017456495.1 Lentisphaeria bacterium
CTGAACGGAAAGCAACGGGAACAATCCAGGAAAATATAATTGAATTTCAGCGCACCCGCAAAACGAATCTCTTTTTCAATTGAGCCAATATCTCCATAAATGCTGAGATTGATTCTCACTGCCCGGAATTCACTGTCGGCGTAATCGTGGATCTTGCAGGGCTGAAGCACATAGCCTTCCAGAGCAGCTGTTCCACGAATGGGTTCCGCCAGCTGCCGCAATGTTTTCATCGCAAGCTGAAGACCTTTGCTGCAGTGGGATGTCAGCGTGATTTTGCTCCTGGAAACAGTAATCATATACTCTTCTTCCAGAAAGTCTTCTGCCTGTTTGGAATGGGTCAGCTTGATCAGGGGAGAAATGTGCCAGTAATCTTCAAACAAATCATTGACAAGGCTGCCGAATTCTTCTTCATTTTCTGCTGTTTTCAATTCCACAGAGATCTCCGGACAAATCACACATTCTCCATCCAGAAATTCAACTTCTTTCGGCTGCGGGATCAACCGCTGTCTCAAAACCTGTTCAAAATAAGAATTTTTCATCATTAAACCTTTCTGTTATCTGACCCGCTGGATCAACACTGCAACAAGAATAACAAGCCCTTTCACAAGACCTTGCAAATTGATACTGATCCCCCACATATCAAGCACGTTGGAAACGATTCCGAGGATCAAAATTCCGGCAAATGTTCCGATCACAGATGCCTTTCCGCCTGACATGGAACTACCGCCGATGATTACAGCTGCAATAGCATCCAATTCATAAGAAGCTCCTGCACTGGTGGAGCTGACAGAGTTCAAACGGCTGCCAAAGAGAAATGCGCTGATCCCTGCAGCAAAACCGATCAGCATGTAAGTGTAAAACTTCACGCGCCCCGTCGGAATGGCAGAATAAAACGCAACTTTTTCGTTGGAACCGACGGCGCAAACGTGTCTGCCGAACCGGGTATTCCGCAAAAGAACCGCGAAGAGAACCGTAAAAACAATCAGCACGATCGTCGGCAGGGGAATGCCCAAAAGCTCATAACTTCCGATATCACGGTAAATCGGATTCTGAGAAGCAACCATTCCCGCATCTGCAAAATAGAGAGCCAAAGAACGGAAAATAGAAAGTGTTCCGAGCGTGGCAATGAACGGAGGGATTTTTCCAACAGAGACCAGCAAACCATTCACGGCACCGGCAGCGGTTCCGGCGGCAACAGAAATTCCCAACGCGGCAAGAACGCCGACGGTCTCCATTCCGGGAGGCAAAAGGTTCATGCCGAGAATCGAAAGCACCCCGGTCATGGCAAGAATGGAACCAATCGACAAATCAATCCCGCCGGCAGCAATCACAAATGTCATGCCAAGCGCAATCAAACCGCTGTAAGAAACCTGCCGGGTAATATTCAGAAGGTTCTGTGTACTCCGGAAATGTTCATCGGAAATACAGCACGCGATCAGCAGAACCGCCAGAGCAAGATACGGCCCGATCAGCGATTTCATATCGCGCTTCATCTGTCCATCTATCGTTATCATTTCTTCACTCCTGTTGCAAGATACATGATATTTTCCTGTGTTATTTCTGCTCCATTCAGCTCTCCGGCAAGTTTTCCGGAGCGCATCACCAGGATCCGGGGACACATCCCGATGATTTCGTCAAGGTCGGAAGAGATGATCAGACATGTCATTCCGGCCTTCGCAAGCGAGGCGATAAAATCATAGATCTCCCGCCTGGCCCCCACATCAACACCACGTGTCGGTTCATCGAATATAAAAATCTCCGGCGCATTATCCAGACATTTCGCAATAGCGACTTTCTGCTGATTCCCGCCGCTCAGAGAAGAGACCGGCGCATCCGGAGAGGCTGTCTTGATCCCGAACTCACGGATATATTCCAATGCGGATAAAGTCTCTTTCCCGGAATGGATAAATCCTGCCGTGCAATATTTTATAAGAGAAGCTAAAGTTGTATTCCGGGTCACGGAAAAATCGGGCAGCAGCCCGCTTGCCTGACGGTCCTCTGTCAGATAAACGATTCTATTCTTGATTGAATCTGCCGGTTTCCGGATAGAGACATTTTTCCCGGAAACCTTGATCGTTCCGGCATTCCGTTTCCGCAAACCGCAAATTGCTTCGGCGAGTTCCGTGCGTCCAGCCCCGGCAAGCCCGGCGATCCCGGTCACACTTCCCCGAATCAGGGAAAAACTGATATCTGAGACCTCTTTTCCGGAAGAAATCCCAGCACATTCCAGAGCAATTTCACCGTTTTGAACAGAGATCTGTTCCGGGAACAGGCGGGTCAGTTCCCGCCCGACCATCAGACGTGCGATTTTTTCCGGATCCAATTCAGAAGCGGCGCAGCGGTGAACGAGAGAGCCGTCGCGTAAAACAGCAACATCATCACAAATTTCACAGATTTCATCCAGTCGATGGGAGATAAAAATAATCGAACATCCCTCATTTTTCAGTTCGCGCATGACTTGAAAGAGGATAGCCGTTTCCCGGCTGTTCAACACAGTCGTCGGTTCATCCATGATCAGAAGCTTTGATTGAACGGAAAGGGCTTTTGCGATTTCGACCATCTGTTTTTCGGCAACGTTCAACTCAGCGACACTGCCGTAAGGGGAGATTTCCGCGCTCAAACGGCGGAGCAAAGCTGCGGAATCCGCAGCCATCTTCTTCCGGTTGATCACACCGAACCGTGAAGGCTCTCTGCCAAGAAAAATATTTTCACAAACAGAAAGATCCTGCGCAAGATTAAATTCCTGAGGAATCATGGAAACATTTCCGCCCAAACAGACAGAACCGCCATCAGGCTTATAAATTCCTGTGACACATTTGACAAATGTTGACTTTCCGGCTCCGTTTTCGCCCACCAGCCCCAGAATACACCCGGCGGGGATCTCAAGGGAGACTTGATTCAGGACAATATTGCTGCCGAAACGCTTTGTCAGTTGTTCAGTTTTGAGAAGAAATGTGTTCATGATACGAAAAATCCCCGGCGTTGAAACCGGGGATTCTCTGAAAAATTATCAGCTTGCGATTATTTGTCGTAAGCGTGTCCTGCGGAACCGAGGACGTTGATAACTTTGTGCTTGTAGAGTTCTTTGAGAGCATCACGAGCAGGACCGAGGTACTTGCGGGGGTCGAATTCTGCCGGTTTTTCATCAAAGACTTTACGGACAGCAGCGGTCATAGCGAGACGACCGTCGGAGTCGATGTTGATCTTGCAAACTGCGGACTTGGCAGCTTCGCGGAGCTGACCTTCGTCGATACCGATAGCATCTTTGAGTTTTCCGCCGTGTTCGTTGATGATCTTGACGAGATCCTGGGGAACAGAGGAGGATCCATGGAGAACGATGGGGAATCCGGGGATCTTCTTTTCGATTTCGTGGAGGATGTCGAGACGGATCTTGGGATCGGTACCGGGCTTGAACTTGTAAGCACCATGGCTGGTTCCGATTGCGATAGCGAGGGAGTCAACACCGGTCTGTGCGAGGAATGCTTCGACTTCTTCAGGTTTGGTGAAGGAGTGGTTTTCTGCGACAACGTCATCTTCGACACCAGCGAGAACTCCGAGTTCGCCTTCGACGGTGACATCATACTGGTGAGCCAGTTCAACAACGCGCTTGGTTTCTTCGACGTTGCCTTCCCAGGGTTTGCTGGAACCGTCGATCATGACAGAGGAGAAACCGAATTCGATGCAGCTCTTGCATGTTTCGAAGGAATCGCCGTGGTCAAGATGCAAACAGATGGGAACAGGTTTTCCGCCGCTGATTTCAGCAGAGTAAGCAACAGCACCCTGAGCCATGTAGCGGAGCAGAGTCTGGTTGGCATACTGACGGGCGCCCTTGGAGACCTGAAGAATCACAGGAGATTCTGTTTCGGTACAAGCTGCGATGATTGCCTGAAGCTGTTCCATGTTGTTGAAGTTGAAAGCGGGGATAGCGTAGCCGCCAGCCATTGCCTTCTTGAACATTTCTCTTGTGTTGACAAGACCGAGATCCTTGTAGTTGACCATAGGTAAATCCTTTCGATTAATGGTTTGGTTTTTTTCTATGAAATATGCCACAGATTTTTAAAATTTCAAGTTCTCTTTCACATTTTCCCATGCTTTTTTCTCCCTTCCTTCTTGAAACTTTGCAAAAACAGCGTAAATTACCACATGAAAATAATTGAAGAAAGGACTCAAAATGTTTGAACTCGATGTGGAACGCGAATTCTCTTCCGCGCATAATTTGAAGGGATACAACGGAAACTGTTCCGAAAAACATGGTCACAACTGGGGAGTGCAGGTCTTCGTCCGCTCCAATTCTCTGGATGAAATCGGTATTGCCGTTGACTTCAAAGCCCTCAAACGGGAACTGGATGCGATCCTCCTGGAACTGGATCATAAAGATCTCAACACCATCCCTCCATTCGATAAAATCAATCCAACAAGCGAAAATATCGCAAAAACGATCTTCGAACGTCTGGCTTCCAAACTCAATGACGGACGGATCAAAGTTCATAAAGTCCGGATCAGCGAAAATAAAACCTCCGGCGCAAGCTATTTCGAGGATTGAATCTCATGATCTTCTTCTCCGCCGAGCAAAACGATGCAGGAAAAAAAGCCGCTGAGCTCCTCAAACAGAAAGGAGCCGTTCTCATCGTCCCGACAGAAACCGTTTACGGATTGATTTGTGATTGGGACGATGAAGAGGCCCGGAAGAAGATCTATGATCTCAAACACCGTTCCCCGACAAAACTTTTTGCCGCATTCGTGCCGGATGTGTCCGTCGCAGAAACCTTGTGCGGCAGCCCCCTGCCTCCGGCAGCAGTACGTCTGGCGGAAAAATTCATGCCGGGTGCAATCACGTTGATCGTCCCGGACAAAAATGGTGCAACATTCGGATTCCGGATCCCGGATCATCCGTTTATTCTTGATCTGCTGAAACATTACAACGGCGCACTCGCCTCCACCAGTGCGAATCTCTCCGGAGAGCCGCCCGCACTGGATCTGCCAACAGCTTTGAGAACGATCGACGGAACTCCTGCCGGAGCTGTCGATGGCGGAGCCCTCCCGGAAGATTCTGTCCCCTCAACCATTATTCAGGTCACAGCGGATAATCAGGTCAAGATCATCAGAGAAGGACTCGTCAAGTCCGGAAAGATCATGGCTGAACTGCAAAATTCTCAAGAGAAGCAATAATTTTCAAAGAGAAAAAACTCTCTTTTTTCTGTTCGCGACAGCGAAAATCGCGACATTTTTATCGTTTATTTCTCGGCGCAAAAGGTTCCTGCGAACCGGCAGTCAGAACAGTTTCCAGCATCACATAGTGCGATTCCAGAAGTCCGTCAAACGATAACCCGCAATCTGTTGTGGATTCATAAGTCATTGCCTGTGCTCCGGACAACATGACCGCAGCTGTATTCAGGTTCAACGCCTGAGAAGCTCCTTTCGGCTCCAATGCAGGAAAACCGGCTTCGCTCAATGCCCGGTAAACCTGTGCCGCAAGCTCATTGCCCCGGCGAACATTTTCAGCATAGTTGAACACGCCCGGACGGCAGAGCAGACTTTCCCGTTCCTGTGAGTGCAGATTCAAAAACAAGTCCGGCTGACAGCGTTCGGTCAGTTCGAGAATTGCCGCTGCCTCTTTCGTGGAGAGTCTTCCCGGGGCACAATCGTGCATGATGTTGAAACCGTCTCCATTGGGATAGCCGCCGGGAAAAGAGACCCGATCCAGCGGAAGGGGGAAATATTGTTTGGATTCCGCCCAGCTGATCGTGGAACCATCCGCCCAAACGCCCTGGGAAATTCTGTGAAACTCCTCCATCGGACATCCGCGCATGTGATCCGGAGAGATTTTTCGCCCATCCGGATTGCAGCAGGGAATCATGACCAGACGGTATTTTTTCAGCAAATCGCAGAGGACAGGGCGTTCTTTGCCGCGTAGATCTTTTCCTGTTTCCAGCAGGGAAATCAGGTTCAGAACTGTGATGACCCCTTCTGCTTCCGCACCATGAACACCGGCAATCATCATGATACATTGCGGATCATAACCGGATGTCTTGTACCGGTTCGGGTCAGCGGAACTTGCCGCTGCTGTCCAGCGGACTTCCGGAGCAGGAAACTCTTTTTCCTGATAAAAAACAGCTTGCATATTCTTTTCCGGAAGAATGGTTTCCACACGCCCTTTTCTGACCTTTGACAACTCTTCTGCAATTTCCGGAAGCCGGACTTTCCACCAGTCGGGTCTCGGTTCCAATGTAATATCGTATGGTTGAAATTCTTTCATTTTGTCACCTCATCTGGGATCCCATGCGGGCACGGAACGTTTGGAAATATCACTGAACAACGCATCATTCAAGCCGATTTTCTTTGTCCGGAACAGAGCCGGGGCAAAGAAATCGTGAAAATCCCATACAAAATATTCCGAGAAATTTTCCGGATTTCTGCCGTCTTCCGCATTATTGTTGGCGATATTGAACTCTTTTCCTTTCTTCAAATCAGCTTTCCGGGCAGCTTCATCTTTCCAGTTCAGCTGAGTTGAGAGGACTTTGATTCCGGGATCCGCAAAATAAGAACCGGTATTTTTCCCAATCAGTTTGAAATATTCTTTCAGCGTAATTTTCTTTGCTTTCCCTTTCTTGCTGCCGTTATTGGTAAAATCAATGATTTTTCTCAGATTTTCCGGAAAACGCATGAAATACAGGTTGTTTTCTTCTGTCAGACTTGCAAGGTTTTCCACTTTCAGCGGGGCTTCATGCGTCTTCGCCCGTCCACTGTCGGTTACGATATTTCCGGCAAAACGGATTTTGTTTTTCTCGTTTCCAAAGAAGAGAAGTGTCCAGATCGCAACTTTCTTGAACACATTATTCTCGATTGTAATATTAGAACTGTTCACAAAGCTGATGCCGAACATTCCGCCGATCGCCACAGAGTTCCGGAGCGTGATATTGCCGGAAAATCTGGCATTGATGATCCCGGGAGAATACCCCGGACCGCGTCCGTCATGGAAACAGCGGGTAATTTCAATATGATTGCTGCCGAGAGCAACAAAGATACCGGAACTGTTGGGGAATCCGGTTCCAAATTCCCGGAAACGGAATCCATCGAATTTCAAATGAGCTTTTCCGAACATGGCAAAACCGCGATTGAGATGACGGTCATTACCGTCGATCCAAACCTCTTCTCCGGGAGCGGCACGGAACGTGATCGGTTTTTCCGCAGTTCCGGAAACCGCAACAAAGACAGATTCTGTATATTTTCCGGTATGAACGATTACCGTATCTCCGGGCTGAACCATCATTGCCGCCTGTGAGATCGTCAGAAACGGTTTTTCTGTACTGCCATCATTCTGATTATTGCCGTTCTTTGCAACATGCCAGACCTTTGACGGACGGTCAGCCGCCGGGGTTTTGAATGTCTGAACAGCACTTTTGAAGCTGCTCTGTACGATTTTGCCCCGCTTATTTCTTTTGACCGGGGGCAGATAATGGTTCCCAACAACAAAAACAGCATTGGGGAACTGAAGCAGATAATACTGATATTCTGTTCCGGGTTTCAAGCCGGAAACCGACACGCTGTGAAACGGGCTGTTAACGGCAAAATCCTGGAACATTCTCCACTTATTCTTCCCCTTTTCCGTGACGTAAAGCAGAGAACGTTTCTGTTTGGAAGAGTTGGACCAGCCGATATTTGCAGTCGTCGTCGCAACCTGGATCGGTTCCAGAAATTTTGCTTTGTCGCCGACAGATTCATGGAGAATAAAGTAAGGTCCGATGGGAAAACCGTCAAAGGCTTTTCCGGCAAACGCTTTTTCATTTTTCAGAGTGAAGTTCCCTGCCCCGGCATTTGTAAATTCCGGAATCAGTTGAACAGCTCCGGCTTCTCCGGCAGGAATCGCTGTACGGTAAGCATTGTTGCAGGCAATCATTTCAGCAGGCAAAGCCCCCTTCCCGGCAACGATATTTGACAGGAACAGACCGGATATTTTTCCGAAGCCGATGATGTTTGCAACGCTCCGGTCAAAGGCGGAGTGCATTATAATAACCGTTGCTGATTTTTCTGCATTGACAGCATTTTTCTGATTCGCGAACCCGCAGCGGTCAATGATGATATCAGAACCATTACACAAAATCCCGTTTTTTCCGGAACCGGTAAAGTTCAAACGCTTCACTGTGACCTGATTTCCGCTGATCCGCAAGCCATTTGTTCCGCCGCGGATCACTGCAGGAGCAGACTGCCCATGTCCGGAAAGGATCACATGATCCTGCTTCAGTTCAAGGTCTCCGGCATAAACTCCAGACAGAAAATAGACAGTTGCATGAGCAGGAACATTTTTCAGCGTTTTCCACGGAGTTTTGACAGATTTTCCATCGTTGGAATCGTTGCCGTCCGGAGCGATAAAACAGACATTTTCCCCGGCGAAGCCCTGTTTTATGGCAGAACCTTTCTGTAAACGGAAATCATAATTCCAGGGATCGGCAAAATCATCGGGAAATTGCGTTCCCAGTTTCTTTTTCAGTCTGAGAGAGGTCTTTCCGAACTTTCCGGAACGGTCATATTCATTATCAGTCGAAACGCAATGGGCTGTATTTTTACAGGCTATTGCGCCGGAAGAATAAGTTCCGATGATCCTGTTCGATCCATCATCGGGCTTGATCCAGATGGAGCCGCGATAATCGCCCAGACTCTTGCAATTGGATATCGTATTTCTCAAATTTGTACCGTAAAAACGGATCCCGTAAGTAACGGACTGAAGAGAAGTGCAGCGGTCGATCACAGAATCTTCTGCGTAAAAGCCGATAATATTTCCGGCAGAAACATGGGTTGTCGTTCCATTGCGGATGCCGACACAGTTTTCGATCCGGCTTTTTTTCGCTTTATTCAGAGAGATCCCGCCGTAGTTCATATAAGCAGAACAGTTTCTGATCACGCAATTTTCAGCTTTTTCGATCACGATCCCCCATGCGCTGGTATGGGCAGCATTGCGCCTCCAGGAATAACCGGCTGCGGCAATGCCATCAATGACAACATTCTTCACCCAATGCTGTTTCGGGTCGGCAGGAACAACAGAAAAGCCGTGTCCGTCAAGAACAGAAAGAGAAATCTCATGATTTTCCGGAGCTGCACCGTCACTGGGATAGATATACAGCTGTTTGTTTTTGGTGTCATAAAAATAAGCTCCGTAAACAATGATCTTTCCGCTCTGGAGGGAATGATAACTCTGATACATTGTCTGAGTATCACACTCGTTCACCCCTTCCGGGGCTTTTTCCAGAGGGATGCTGTAACAATTCCTGATACCATCGACTTTCTTGAATCCGGAGACGGGAATATCTCCCCGCAGCAGCACGGTTCCGGCAAACTTGGCACGGACAGTTGTCTGTTTCTCTGCAGAGCCGTTGAAACGCCATGTGACAGACTCCCGGTAAATCCCGGGCAGAATCGTCAGAGTATCACCCGGCTGAAGAACATTCACACCTTTCTGAATCGTTTTGAATGGAGCATGTTCCGTTCCGGGGTTGGAATCAGAGCCGTTTGTTCCGGTGAAATACTCTTTTCCGGCAAGGGAAGAGAACATCAGAAAAAATACATCCAAACACAAAAGAAGATTTTTCATGATCTGCCAATTCCTCCCGATCTTACTGAGTCAGATACTTGACGTGATTGCCTCTGGTATCGGAAATATTGAGACTTTCGACGTGCCAATCCAGGAAGAGCGCATTCGCCCGGTTGTTATGACGGAAAGAGATCTCTCCCATCGTGCTGCTGTCATCGGTACTGAAACCGTAAATATTCTTGTTGTTGTCAAATGCAACATGACTTCCCGGTTTTGCGGTATAGGTGCAATCCATACGATAGATGCGGCTTGACACATTTTTTGCCTGAGTGACTTTCTGAATGTAGTACTCCTTATACTTTCCATCGGAACTGTAGGCAAGTCCGATACTTCCATGGAGAGCATAGCTTAAAGCCCGTTTTGTGTTTTTGCCGGGATTGTTTTTGACACGGAATTCATCTGACGGACATTTGAAGAAACTGCCGAAAGAGGGAGGCGGTGTCGTACTGGAGGACTTGATCGGACAATAAAATGTTCCGTTGACCCATAAATCCGGCAAATAACTTTTCATGCAGGTGAACCATGTTTCTTCGCCGGGATAGAGAGGTCCGCCTTTGTAAGTTGCTCCGATGGGATAATAGTCATTATTGTCATTGATGTACTGGGCGGTAAGCAACCCGATCTGTTTCAGATTGTTTTTACAACTTGCGCCCCGTCCGGATTCCCGGGCATTGTTCAATGCAGGCAGAAGCATCCCCGCCAATATTGCAATAATAGCGATCACAACAAGCAATTCAATCAGCGTGAACAGCTTTTTTCTGTCTCTTACAACTTTTTTTGAAGATTTCCTCATGAAAATACCTCCTCTGTTTTTTATAATGTTCCGTTCAATTCTATTTTATAATCGGTCATGCAGTTTGCCGCATAAGCATTCATATCGTTTTTCAAAACCTGTTCCACCGTCAGGATCCCCAGCTGCCGGGCATCGGGAACGATGGAAGTCACCGGCGGATCATTCCGCATCATACACTCAAAACCGCCGAAAGAGATCAAAGAGGACTTGCTGCCGAAATGACAGGTCTTGTGGAGCCCTTTCATAATGAACTGACTGAAGTAATCCGACGAAGAAAACGCCAGTACTTTATGGCTGGATCGCACGATTTTCGCTTTGAGTTCCTGAAGCAGTTCCATATCACGGACAAGTGTGGAAAGAATCTTTTCTCTGTAATGAATCGCTGTTTTCGGGATCCCAGCCTGAATCAGCTGTTCCTGAAATCTCCGGCAAAGTACCGGATTTCCACCCCAAGGATTCCTTGCATCTTCATAGATAAAAAACTCCTGCGCACCGGATTTCAAAGCAAGCCGCGCTGCATCATCTGCACATTTTTCGAACGGAAGCGAAACTGTCTGCACCGGCAGAGAGCTGCTTCTTCCGGCAATCACACAGGGAATGTTTCCCAAATGCGGCAGAATATGCTTTTTGATCATCTTATCCGTGTAAAGCATATCAAGAACGATCCCGGCCGGATGGGGAACATCCTGAATATCACGCAGAAGATTTTCCATATGAGTATCATCAATCACAGGTGTCCGGATCGTCGCAACTGTCCGGGGAACAAAAATATTCAATCCACGCGACAATGCCGTTGTGTGGATCCCTTCCATCATGCGGAGGATGAAATTATCATCTTCGGAAATCTGTTTCGGAGAACGGCAGGCGAGGATCAGGGTTGTTCCGGCAGAACGGTTTTCCGGCTTGCTCAGGTCTTTGACAAAATATCCCATTCCATCGCGCCGGATGATCCTGCCCATCTGTGACAACTCTTTGAAAACCCGCAGGACTGTGATCTGGCTGACATGATACCTGCCGGAAAGTTCACGGATTGAAGCAATACGATCTCCCGGCTTCAGACTTCCGCCGTCCATCGCTTTCAGAAGATCATTCGTAATAACCCTGTACTGAGGCATCCCCATTTCACGCTCCAAATATTAGATCTAATATCACTTTTTCTTTCATTCTGCAATATATTATAATCATTTTTGAAAAAAATACAAGAGGGCAAATCGTATTTTTTCGTATTTTTTTATAAAAAAATACCTGATTTTCATGACAAAGGAAAGAATAAAAGAAATGTTTACGCACAAAATATTAGATGTAATATAAAAAGAATGCAAAAAAAGCTCTGTTTCCCATACAAGTTGGTAAATCCTTCTGCTATTTTATATTTAAGATGGCATTTTGATTTTTGTACCGCAAAAATCGGAATGCCGCAAAAAGGTTTGAAAAAGGTGATGGGGCTTGGGGAAGCGGAAAAGACTTTCCTCAAAAGTTTTTCCCTTCTTCCCCGGTTACAAATCAAATTTTATATGGAACAGAACTTTTTTTATTCCGCTCCGGCACTTCCGGTGATCCGGATATTTCTGATTCCGCCGTTAAAGTAATCTCCGGGATTATGCAGGAAACCGCACTTGGAGGCGACAGACAGATGATCGATCGTTTCATGCTCCCGGATCGGATGTATCGTTTTACATTCCTGGAGTTTTCCATCCAGGAAAAGAGAAAGTTTTTCCATATCGTAAACGACTTTTGCTGTCTGCCATTTTCCGGAAACGACCGGGGCTTTGGAACGCACTGTTACCGCTTTCTTTACTTTCGGAGAGTTTCCGCCTTCGCCTTCCACAGCTCCGCCACGCATTGCACACAGATATCCTTTTTCATCGATGTAAAGGTTGATCTGGTTATTTGCACTTCCCAGCAGGAACATTTTCTTACCATTCAAAAGCGGCATGAAATCCAGTTTGTAGGTGGAAGAATAAGGCATTGCAGTACCGCCGGAAATCATGTAAAAATTCTTTTTGGAAGAATCAAAATGCAAATATCC
>JAFTJI010000168.1 GCA_017456495.1 Lentisphaeria bacterium
CGATTTTTACATCGTAAAAATCGGAATGCCGCAAAAAGGTTTGGAAAAAAGGGGTGGAGTTTGAGGAGGGGAAAAAGGACCTTTCCTAAAAAGGGCTTTTTCCCCTCCTCAAGTAACAACCTTTATTGGGAACAGAGCATATCCAAAAAACTGAAACAAAAGGATACTGTTATGAAGACAAATTTTGAGATCAAAGCAGTTCAGCTCGACCTCGCCCGTCAGATGGAATCAATGAACTTTATTTTCCAGTTCATTGATTTTATTGCAGAAAAAGATTACAATACCCTGTTCCTCTATCTGGAATGGCGCGTCCGAACCAAAACTTTTGACATCGGCGCAAAGGACGGTTACAGCCCGGAACAGATCAAAAAAATCGTCAAATATGCAGAAACCCGCGGAATTGATATCATCCCCGGATTGGCAAGTATCGGACATGCGGAACTGCTGCTTCAGAATAAAAAATTCCAGCATCTTTGCGAATTGCGCGGAGACCGTATCGGCAGATTCTGGGGCTCTCCGAAAATGGAATTTTGTCCCTCTCTTCCCGAAACCAGAGAGTTCCTCGAAGCATACTTCTGCGAAGTTGCAGAACTCTTTCCGTCAAAATATCTCCATATCGGCGGCGATGAATCTTTCAATATCGGCTACTGCGATCTCTGTGCAGAAAAGGCGAAGACCTATGAGGGCGAACAGGCTCTCTACGGCGACCATATCCAGTTTTGCTACTCCGTCGTGACCGGAAAACTGGGCAAACGCATGATGATGTGGGATGACATGATCGAACTTTATCCCGATGTTTTCAAGAAGTTCCCCCGGGATATCATCATGGTGAACTGGCAGTATCAGATGAACGCTGTCCAGTGGAAAGGTCACTTCACCAACCTTGATTTCCGCGACCAGATGTCTTATTATGAAAAAGAAGGGTTCGATTATGTGATCGCTCCCGCCGATTATCACTGGAGCAACATTGAAACCCTGACCGCTTCCACTCAGGGCAGAAAGTGCATGGGCGGGATCCTGACCACCTGGGAAAAGAAAGACCGTCTGATGCAGAAATATTTCCCGATCATTGCCGCAACCGGTGCGTTGTGGAGCGATGATGCGGAAGGTTCTTCCGAAATGATTCTCCACTCCGCCATGTCAAATCTGTTCGGAACGGAAGATGAAATTTTCCTGCACGCCATTGAACAGTATCTTGAGTTCTACGGAAAAGGCAGAAAAATCGGTCCTCAGACCATGACACTTCATCCCTTTGATGGTCCGGATTGGGAACACATGCGTTCTCTGCGGACGATTGCCGGGATCCTGCTGAAATATCAGGATCAGTTCGCCGGAACTTTTGCCGGTATGATCGTGGATGATATCGTCGCTGACCTGCTGATGCAGGAAGCTGCCGGACGTCTTCAGATCGCTTCCTACAAGATGCTGAACGGACAGGAAACAGAATCCTTTGACGAGATTGCAGCAGATATCGCAGCCGTCTGGGAACACAATATCGCCGCTTGCAAACAGATCCGTACCGCACGGGATGCCGCATTCTTCCGCTCTCTTCAGGAAGATTTCCTGAAATATATTGCTGACTTTGAAGAAAAAATGGAAACCTGCGGAAGAGTTGATGTCCTGTATGTTCTCCCTGATCTCTACGAAGCTGAACGCATCACGATCCGTCTGAAAGCCGGCGGAAAGTGGGTCGATGTTGCCGCAGGTGTGTTCAAACACAAAGATCAGGCAATGTATTCCGTGACTTACTTCATTCCGAAAAATATTGCTCCCAGTGAAATTGAGATTTTTGCGGAAGGGTACGGCGGACAGGGCATTGCTTACGTAACTGTCAAGACCGATAAAGGAACTTATGTTCCGAAGGGCGTGCTGTCAGTGACCGGAGAAGTCTGGCGGGCAGATCACATGCTTGCTGCGGACTGCACCTTTGCGTTCCTCGGGTTCCAGAAGACGCTTGATGCGTTCCATGACCGGACAAAGGCATATCTGAAGAGTTCCGTGAAGCTTTTGCTTGAAAAGCAGAAATAATGCAAAATGAATTATTTCCCGGCAAAGCAGATTATACTGATCTGCTTTGCTATCAGAAAAGTTTGATTGTTTATGATGGAACTTTTCTGTTTTGTTCCCGCTTCCTGAAGAAAGGCGACCGTACCATAGATCAAATGGTACAGGCCGCCCGTTCCGGGAAACAAAATATTATTGAAGGGGTTCTTGCATGGGAAGTCAGCAATGAAACCTTTTTGAAACTTCTTGGCGTTGCCAGAGCAAGTCAGGAAGAGTTACTGGAAGACTACAGAGATTATCTGAGAACCCGACGATTGGAATTATGGGATAAAGATTCCAGACCGGCTCTGAAAGTTCGTCAATTGGGAAAATCTCCGGAGGAATCTTTTGAAACCTATCGGGAATATTTGGAGCAGCGTTCCGATGGAACCTGTGCTAATATAATGATTTGTTTGATCCATCAATGTAATTATTTGCTGGACCAGTTTTTACGGACTGCCGGAAAACAGTTTGTTCAGAACGGTGGAATCCGGGAAAAAATGAAGCAGGCACGCCTGGACTATCTGAGAAGAAATCCACGGGAACCTGGAAAATAGGTTTAATAGGTTTAATAGGTTTAATAGGTTTAATAGGTTTAAGTCCTATAGAACCTATAGAACCTATAGAACCCATAGAAAAAGCTTACTTCTTCTTGTCGATGTCTTTCTGAACCATTTCCACGACTTTTTCAAACTTCTTGATATTGCCTTCATCGGCATCCATCAAGGTCTGATGAGCTTCCAGAACGGTGCGGGCATCCATTCCTTTGGCGACAGTTTCGCCGGATTCCCAGCCGGTATCGCCGGAAGCCATTGCTTCATCTTTATACTGAAACAGTTTTTTCAAGCCGAGCCCGAACAGAAGATCTTTGTTTGCATCCCCGGCATTGAAAATCGTCATGGTCACGTTGATCTTACGGGCATTCAAGCCCAGCATGGAGAGAATACCCATGAAGGTACTGTCCATGCCGGTGCATTGTCCCAGATCAACATTGATCGAGGTGTATGGTGCGGTCTCAAGAGTTTTGGCAAGAGACCGCAGCTGGGGGGCATGTTCAAATGTTGCACGGCCATTGACCGTCACATAGTAATCCGTTCCTTTGTTTGTAATGGTAATGACCGCTGCCATGATTATGCCTCCTGTTTGAAGTCGATTTTTGCTTTGATACGGCGGATTCCGCTGCTGGAGCTTTCTTCCTTCATGATGTGGAATCCAACCAGATCGCCGGTGTTGTTTGCATGAGGTCCACCGCAAATTTCTTTGCTGAATTCACCCATGGAGTAAACTTTCACACGTTCGCCGTATTTGTCGCCGAACAGACCGATCGCACCAGTCTGACGGGCTTCTTCCAATGTCATTTCTTCGCAGATGATGGGGAGCTTGTCGGCGATTGCCTTGTTGACAATCTCTTCCACCTGTTTGAGTTCTTCCGGAGTGACTTTTGCCGGATGGGAGAAGTCAAAACGGAGACGTTCTGCATTGATATTGGAACCTTTCTGAGCGACGTGATCGCCGAGAACCATCCGCAGCGCCTTGTGGAGCAGGTGGGTTGCGGTGTGGAGATAGGAAGTTTCCACAGAGTGGTCGGCAAGACCGCCCTTGAACTTCATTTCAGCTCCTGCACGGGAGAGTTCCTGATGCTTCCGATATGCTTCTTCGTAGCCCTTCATGTCGACAGTGAAGCCTTTTTCAGCAGCCATTTCAACGGTGAGCTCGATGGGGAAGCCGAATGTTTCATAAAGGAAGAAGGCGTTCTTTCCGCTGACGACTTTGTTCTGGATGTGAGCCGGGACACGGGAGATGAATTTTTCAAATTCCATGGTTCCGTTTTCCAGAGTCTTGGAGAAGAGTGCTTCTTCTTTTTCCAGTTCCAGCAGGATATTTGCACGGTACTGTTCCAGTTCGGGATATGCTTCAGAGTAGTTGTCGATGACGATCTTGGAGAGCGGCACAGCGATGCTGCCCTGGATGCCGATCTGGTGAGCTTCACGGATGGCACGGCGGATCAGACGGCGCAGAACATAAGCCTGGTCGACTTTTCCGGGGGTGATGCCGTCAGCCATGATGAATGTTGCTGCACGGATGTGTTCCACGATGATGCGTTCGGACTTGCAGCGTTCTGCAGGAGCTTCTGCCAGACCGCGGAGTTTATCCAGTTCTGCGAAGAGAGGTGCGAACAGTTCTGTGTCATAGCAGCTCTTCTTGCCCTGAAGGATCGCGGTAACGCGTTCCACACCCATACCGGTATCGACATTGCACTGCTTCAGCGGTTCAAAGGTTCCGTCTGCAGTCTTGTTGTACTGCATGAACACGTCATTCCAGATTTCGACCCAGAGTTTGTTCTTGGGATCAAATGTTTCGGGAACCGGATCGGGACCTGTCCAGTAGAACATTTCGGTATCGGGTCCGCAGGGACCTGTCATACCGGCGGGACCCCACCAGTTGTCTTCTCTGCCGAGTTTTGCGATGCGCTTTTCAGCGACGCCCAGAGAACGCCAGAGATTGAATGCTTCTTCGTCAAAGGGAACGGATTCGTCACCGGCAAAGACTGTGAACGCAAGGCGGTCGACGGGGATGCCCAGCCACTCTTTAGAGGTGAGGAACTCAAAGCTGTTTCTGATAGCAGTTTCCTTGAAGTAGTCGCCCAGGGACCAGTTTCCGAGCATTTCAAAGAAAGTGAGGTGAACGGGATCGCCCACTTCATCAATATCGCCTGTACGGATACACTTCTGAACGTCGGTCAACCGTTTTCCTGCGGGATGGGATGCGCCCAGAAGATAGGGAACGAGGGGGTGCATTCCAGCGGTTGTAAAGAGAACGGTGGGGTCATTGTCGGGGATCAGCGGTGCACTGCGGATCACGGCATGACCTTTGCTTTTGAAAAATTCGAGAAATTTGTTTCTCAGTTGTTTTGCTTCCATGATATACCTGCTTTGTTATAAGTTGTTCTTCAACTGGTAATATACACCCGCTTTGGCGAGTTTCAAATCGTTCTCAGCCTGTTGGCGATGAAATCATCAATGATTTTTCGTGCAATACTGCCATGATCGGGTAATTGCGGCAGTTCATCCGCAGAATACCAGCCCGCAGTTTCCAGTTCCACACCGTCCGGTTTAACGTCGCCGGAATCATATTCCGCCACAAATCCCAGCATCAGAGAGTTGGGGAAGGGCCACGGCTGACTGGAATAATAGCGGATGTTTTTGACTTTTATGGAGGTTTCTTCCATGATCTCACGGGCAACCGCCTGTTCCAGCGATTCGCCGGACTCTACAAAACCGGCAATCAGGCTGAATACGCCGGAAGTGAAATTCCGGTTATGGGCAAGAAGGATTTTATCATCTTTCAAAACTGCAGTAATAACCGCCGGGGCAATCTGCGGATAAAACCGTTCTCCGCATTCCGGACAGATCCGCGCCATATCGGTTTCAGAATCTTTCAGAGCCGTTCCGCATGCCCCGCAGAACTTCCTGCGGTTGCGCCAGAACATCATCTCTTTCGCGCGGCAGATGGCAAAAACAGCAGCATCGTCCAGTGTATGGATCACAGCTCTCAGCGGCTGAACTTCCCAGAGAAAGGCTTCCGGAAACGGGATCCCGAGACACGGAATTCCATCCAGTTCTCCGATGTGAAGCCCGGTTAACGTCTCACGGTTCGGAAAATCTGCCAGACGGGGAAGATTCCCATCTTTCATGAGGATGTCGCGCCCGCGGAATGCAAAAATATAACTGTGTCCGGCAATCTCGTTTCCTGTTACAAGAAGTGATGCCGGAGAGGGGGTAAACTGACTCACACAAAAACTCCTGAAATCGTATAATAGTTGGGCAGATCATCGGCGATCACACCATGTGTTCCCGCTTCGGCTGCCCGTTCTGCTGCTCTGCCATGCAGAAAAACAGCCATTCGTGCCGCCAGCGGTGCAGGATAACCGTTTGCAAGGAAAGCTCCGCACAGACCGGCAAGACAATCTCCGCTTCCTGCAGTTGCAAGGGCTGGCGTTCCGCTGACATTCAGCGTAACAAAACCGTCCGGAGAGGCAACTACGGTATGCTGTCCTTTCAGAACAACGACTGCTCCGGTATGAAGTGCCAGTTCGTAAGCCTGATCCTGACGGCTTCCTTCCGGGGAAAGTCCAAAGGCTTTCTGCAGCCGCTTGAACTCACCGGGATGAGGGGTCAAAACAGTTTGGTCATGAAGATAAGAAACCAGATGCGGATGCTCCGCAAGCAGGTTCAAACCATCGGCATCCAATACCATTGGAAGTTTGGCAGATAATAACTGCTTCAATACAGGCAAAGCCCGCCGATCTGTTGTTATTCCCGGACCGAAGACGATCGCATCGGATCTTTCAATCGTCTCCTGAACTGTCGTTTCCGCTGCAGAGGTCCAGCAGCCGCTTCCGTTATCGGGAACGGATCGCACGATCAGGGCGTTGGGGGCACTCTTCTTTTCAGCATGTTCGGGAACAAGAAGCGTTACGATCCCGGCACCGCCCCGCAGAGCGGAAACTGCTGCAAGATACGGTGCCCCCGCATAAGAGGCGGAACCTCCGGCAACCAGAAGTGTTCCCCTCTGGTTTTTGTGAGTGCTGAACTGTTCTTTCCGGTAACTTTTCCGGAAATCATATTCAGTAAAAAGTTCTGTATCGCCAAAGGATTCCCCGTCCAGAAGCGTTTTCGGAAAACCGATTGGTGCAAGGTTAACGATCCCGCAGGCTTGAGGACCCTGTCTGTAAAACATTCCCCGTTTGTATGCCGCAAGAGTCACGGTCATATCCGCTTGAATGCAGCATTCTGCTTCGCCTGTTTCGGCATTCAGTCCGGAGGGGATATCAATGGAAAGAACGGGCTGCCCGGATTCATTGACATATTCGATCCACTCTTTCGCCGGGGTTCTCGGAACTCCGGAAATCCCCGTTCCGAGAAGACCGTCGATCACCACGCTTTCCGGGGAAAAATCCTGTTCTGTCAAGGTGAATTTTACAGAATCCTGCATCCATTCCGGCAATCTGCGGAATGCTTCCGCAGCGTCTCCGGAAAGTTCTTCCGGCGGGGTCGTCAGGTATAATTGACAATGGAACTCTTTTTTTGTGAGAAGACGGGCGGCAACAAAGGCATCCCCGCCGTTATTTCCTTTCCCGGCGAGGATAATAAAATCGGGTGAAACGAAGGGCTTTGCCAGTACTTCGGCGCAGTGGGCAACTGCGGCACCTGCCTGTTCCATGAGCCAGATCCCGGGGATCCCGCACTCCTGAATGGCACGCCTGTCAAGTTCCCGCATCTCTTCGCCGGTCCGCGCCTTCATTTGGAATAATCCCTCCCGCCGAAGATCGCTGTGCCGATCCTGACGATCGTTGCGCCTTCCGCGATGGCTGCCGGATAATCTCCGCTCATTCCCATGGAAAGTTCGGGCAGCGTGACAGAGTATTTCTGTTCCAGTTCATCCCGCATCTGCCGCAATCCGGCAAAGACTTGTTTCAATTCTTCGCCCTCAGCTGCGGCAGGAGCCATGGTCATAAGACCTTTCCATTCAATGGCTGGTGCGGCAACTGCGGCTTCTGCCACTTGATAAAGATCCTCTTTTGTGCGGATCCCGTATTTTGATTCTTCGCCGGAAACGTTGACTTCCAGTAAAATTTTTAAAGTTTTGCCTGCTTTCTGTGCGGCATCTGAGAGTTTATTCACCAGCTTGACCGAGTCCACAGAGTGAACCCAGTCCGCAAGCTCAGCCGCTTTGGCTGCTTTGTTGGATTGCAGATGTCCGATGAGGTGCCAGACGATATCGTTCGGAAGAACCGGAACTTTCTGTTCCAGTTCCTGAACCCGGTTTTCGCCGAACTCTCTCTGTCCGGCATTGTATGCTTCCAGCACATCGGAGGCAGGAAAGGTTTTCGAGACAGCAAGCAGCTTGACTTCTCCCGGTTTACGTCCGGCGGCAGCGGCGGTCTTGTTCACTGCATTCAAAACGTTGGTAAGTTGTTCAGAAAGTTTTGACATGATTCACCTGATGATCTGTTCGGGGGCTGCGATGGTGATTTTTGTTCCGGGTGCAACGCTGTCTGTGAGCCATACATTACCGCCGATCACAGAATCCCGTCCGATGACGATATCGCCGAGAATCGTTGCCCCTGCGTAAATCGTGACATTGTCTTCAATGGTGGGATGACGTTTCTGTCCCTTGATGATCTTTCCGTCGGTATCTTTCGGGAAGGAGAGCGCACCGAGCGTGACTCCCTGATAGATTTTGACATTGGAGCCGATGGTTGCAGTTTCTCCGATAACAACACCGGTTCCGTGGTCGATGAAGATCCCTTCTCCCAGTTTTGCACCGGGATGGATGTCGATCGCAGTGATCCGGTGAGCATATTCACCCATGATCCTTGGGATCAGGGGGATGCCGTCGCAGTAGAGAATGTGGGCGATCCGCTGGATCATGATCGCTTTGATACAGGGATAACTGAGGATGATCTCATCCAGCGACTTTGCGGCGGGGTCTCCGTCGAAAGCTGCCTGAACGTCTTTCATCAGAACTTCGCGGAGATGGGGAATTTCCGACAGCAGTTTTTCAGTTGACTGGATCGCGTGATCCCCGCAGCTGCAGGTTCCGCAGGACTGGGAAAGTTTGCAGGTGAAGCTGTAAGCTCTCTGAATGGCATCGGAGAGTTGAGTATAGACAGAAGCTGCCGTTTCTGCGGCAGAGAACCGGAGCGTTGCCAGAGAATGGGCTTCCCGTTTTCCGAATCCGGGGAAAATCAGCTCCATGAGTTTTTCCAGAATATCCAGGATTTCAGCTTCCCGGGGCAGGTTGTTGCCTTCGTTGTGATTGACTCCCTGTCCGTTGGCGTAAGATTCTGCCAACTGCTCAGAAAGTTTTGTTATAAAATCAACAGCTCTGTTTTTTTCAACAGCTTTTTTGCATTTTTCCATAGATCGAACTCCTCATATCGGGGGGTTATTCAATGTTCTGAACCTGTTCCCGGATCTTTTCCAATTCAGTTTTCAGTTCCACGATCAGGGGGGAGATCTCCGTGGACGCGGCTTTCGTTCCGAGCGTATTGCATTCACGGAAAATTTCCTGCACGAGGAAATCCAGACTTCTTCCGACAGCCGTTTCGGATGCGGAAAGTTTCCGGAAATGGTTGAAATGACAGGTCAGGCGGGTGATCTCTTCCGTTACATCCAGCTTGTCGGCAAAAATAACAGCTTCTTTCAGGATCCGTTCATCGTTTGTATCGACAGGGATATCAAGATCTTTGATTTTTTCGATGAGTTTTGCCTTCTGAAGTTCCGGAAGCCTGGCGGCGAGCGGACGGATTTTTTCCACGGTCTGTTCCATAAAATCGATCCGTTTGAGAAGGTCAGCCTTCAGTTTTTCCCCTTCATGGAGCCGCATTGCCAGTAGATTTTCCAGAGAACTGCTGACTGCTTCGGTGAGCAGTTTCAGGTAGACCGGATCGGAATAATCTGTTGCAGTTGAAGCCGCTGCATCAGGGAGAGAGAGCAGATCAGAAATAGTGATCTCTCCCGGAATATTATTTTCCTTCTGGAATTTCTTCGCTGCATCGTAAACGAGCCGGAGCTTGGAAAAATCGAGTGTTTTCTCATCTGCAGCCCCCGGAAGAAAATCAATTCTCAGAGAAACGGATCCTCTTGCGATTTTTTCTGATACGAGACTTCTGAGAGGGATCTCATACATAGCGAGCTCCCGGGAAAGTCCCAGTTTAAGTTCAAATTGCTTCTTGTTGATAGAGCTGATTTCAGCCTTCAAACCGATCCCGGTGGTGGTATCCGTAGCAGTCGCGCTCCCGAATCCCGTCATGCTTTTCATTTTTTCGATTAATCCTCTGATTCCTCGGTTTCTCCTTCAGATTTCACTTTCTTTTGCCGGAAGAAAGGATCTTCTTCATCTTCAGGATATACAGTATATTTGGAGCCAATATAAACTTTGGCTTCATCTTCAGACAATTCGTATGTTCTCAGTGGACGCCAGTCATTCAGGTTTTCCTCCCGGGAAGTGCCCATCACAATAATCCGGTTGTTCGTTTCCGGATCGATCCAGACTGCTGATACCTGAATCGGTTCTTTCTGTCTTATCTGATTCAGAAAGCTGTCCCACCGCTTATATCCGGACGGCTGATCCAGAAAAAACAGAGAGGTATGGACTTCCGGTTCTGCATATCTGACCCGGTGGAAAATCTTTCCTTTCAATTCCGGGTATGCGGAGAGCGCAAAAGACATAGCTTTCCTCCGGAGCTTCATCCCTGCAAGATCCGCTTTTTCCCTGCTGCGCAAAACGATACGGTCCGCTTCCCAAAACTGAAAATTCCGCTGTGCTGTTCCAACGACATAGATATCCCGGTCCATTCCGGGAACTCTCCAGCCGAAACAGTGCATCATCATATCCCGCCTCGGATCCGTATAAACATTCCGCTCATGGCGGGCAACAATATGGGCATCCGGTATCGGAGACGGAACTACACTGTTCCAAAGCGTTGTATTGAGGATGATCGGATCGTTATAGCGGATATAATTCTGCTGAAGAACGGTCAAGCCTTCCATATTCTTCAGCAAATATTCTCTGGCTTCTTCAGCTGCTTCTGCACGGAAATCTGTGGCGCACCCCGCAAAAAACAGGATCGTCAGTATCCCTGCAAAAATTCCAATGATTTGTTTCCGTTTCATATCGTTGCCTCTCTCAGCTTTATCTGATGATATTCGGGACAATTCCAAAAGCATATTTTCCAACATTCTCAAAATATATCATGCTTTCCTGTGATTTCAAGAAGATTTCAGGAAATCTCACAGATTTTTCCGGAGGCTTTCGATTATATTTCCGGCAGCTTCCGTTGACTTTTTTTCAACAATCACTTGAAAGAGGTCACTTCTGCTGTTATTTTATACCCGGTTACAGGAAATCAGAAAAAAACAGGAGCTCTTATGAAAAGTTCAGCAGAACAGAAAAAATGTTTGATCAATTGCGCATTGGGAAATACTCAGGCTGATTTGATTATCTCCGGTGTAAATGTTTTTCATCTGACTGACGGCTCTCTGGAAAAGTGCGATATCGCTGTAGTTGATGGAAAAATTGCCGGTCTCGGAAGTTATTCAAACGGAAAAACAGTGCTGGATGGAACCGGCTTGTTTGCTGTCCCGGGATTTGTTGACAGCCATGTTCATCTGGAATCCAGTAATCTGCTGCCCGATGAATACGAACGGCTCGTTGTGCCCCACGGTGTAACAACAGCCGTCTGCGATCCCCATGAACTTGCTAATGTCGTCGGGGAAAAAGCATTTGAATTTTTCTTCGATGCCGCAGATAAACTTACAATGTCACTTATCGTTAATCTGAGCTCCTGTGTTCCAGCCACCTGTTTTGAAACAGCTGGTGCCGAAATTGATTCCGCAGCGATCCAAAAATGGAAAGAACTCCATCCCGAAAGTGCATTGGCGGAACTGATGAATGTGCCGGGGCTGCTTTACGGTGATGAGGAAGTCCTCGCCAAAGCGGCACTTTTCGACTTGATTGACGGTCATTGTCCCCTTGTTTCCGGAAAGGAGCTTAATGCCTGCGCTGCCGCCGGAGTGGCAAATTGTCATGAAAGCACTCTGTATGATGAGGCTGTCGAAAAATTGCGCCGCGGTCTGCAGGTGTTTATTCGGGAAGGTTCCGCTGCAAAGAATCTTGATGTTCTCATGCCCCTGATCACACTGGAAAATTCTCCGTTCCTTTCATTCTGTACAGATGACCTTTCTCCGCTGGAAATCGTTAATACCGGACACATAGATTCCATGATCCGCCGCTCCATTGCATCCGGAGCCGCTCCCCTTGCTGTTTACCGGACAGCTTCCTGGTCCGGCGCAAAACATGCCGGCTTGAATGATCGCGGTTTGATCGCACCCGGACGGCGGGCGGATATCGTCCTGCTTTCCAACTTGGAAAAATGTCTTGTCAAAGAAGTGATCGTCAATGGAAAATTGCTCTCTTCCTTGCCGGAGCCCTCATTGAAAGCTCCCGATTCTTTCTACCACAGCGTAAAATGCCGGAATGTTACTGCTGACGATTTCCTCTTCCGTTCCAACCGTAAAGAAACCTTTGTCATCGGGGTCGGATCCGGTTCTTTGATCACAGAAAAACTACTGTGCGATCTTCCGGTGGACAACGGGATAAAATCTGCAAACCCCTCCGCTGATATTTTGAAAGCCGCAGTGATTGAACGTCATGGTAAAAATGAAAATATCGGTTTGGGATTCGTTCGCGGGTTCGGAATAAAAAACGGTGCTTTGGCTGCGACAGTCGCTCATGATTCTCATAATATCTGCGTGATCGGTACTTCCGATGAAGATATTGCCGCAGCGGTCAACGCATTGGTCCGGCAGCAGGGCGGGCTCGTTGTTGTTAAAAATGGACAGGTGACGGCTTCTCTTCCGTTCCCGGTTGCCGGACTGTTTACAGATTGCAAAGCGTGCGAGTTCAACACCCGTTTACAGGAAGTTATGACTGCTGCTCATGATACAGGTTGTACACTGAAAGAACCGTTCCAGCAGCTTTCTTTTATCGCTCTTCCGGTGATCCCGCACCTGAAACTTACCGATAAAGGGCTGTTTGATGCCGATGCTTTTCAGCATATCACGGAAAACTGAACTTTTCCCGGAAATCCTGTCAGAGAATATCCGGCGGGGACTCAATAGTTTTGAATGAAAAATAAAACGGCGGAACAGTTGAAAAATGACCGTTCCGCCGTATTCTTTATTCGAAAAGCAGGGACTCAAACTTCGATCCGCTTTCCGCTCTTTCTGTTTTCATCAGCCGTGGCAATGGCTTTTCTGACCATTTCCGCCATGGGACCGATGGCTTTTTCCATGTTTTCTCTGCCGCGTTCCGGTGCAGCATATTCAGGATAACCCATGACACCGACTTTGACCTCTTCTTTCTGGCGGGTCGTGACGATTTCCTGAGGCTGTCCGCTGAGGGTGGTGCGCCGCTGGTAGAAATCTGCATCATGACGCATCTTTTCCAGAATTTCCGGCTCGTCTGTTTCCAGCTGATCCATCTGAACAAGATGATTGCGGTAAGCAAGCATCAGAGAGGTTTCGGAGTCGCCAGCATGGAAATCTTCGCCATCCTGTCCGGGCTCTTTGTCCCGTGCCCAGAAATCATAGCGGGAAAGGATCATGATCATGGTCTTTTCCAGTCCGGGATTCAGCCATTTCAGAACGCGGAGTGCTTCTTTCATAGCTGCAAGACTTTCAGAACCTCCGTGTCCGGGGTAGATCAGGATGTTTTCAAAGCCCTGATTTGCAAGTGCTTCAACGATGTCGCAAATCATAGCGCAGAAGGTTGTCGGACGGACGTTGATTGTTCCGGGGAGCTGTCCGCCGGAGAAGCAATAGTTCAGCGGGGGCGCAACGATGCAATCCAGCTTTTCAGCCAGAAGATAGCAGGGAATCTCTGCATTGTGGATATCCATACTCAAGGGCAGGTGGAATCCGTGCTGTTCCACAACACCGTAGGGCAGAATAATGGTTTTGTTGGTTTTCAAGTACTCTCTGACCTCTTTTACGGTCATTTCACCCATTGCGTGAGTTCTCATAATATCATTCCTTCTTTATTCAAGTTCCGGATCTCAAAAAAAGAATCCGGGTTATTTTTCTTAGCTCTGTTCCCAATAAAGGTTGTTACTTGAGGAGGGGAAAAAGCCCTTTTTAGGAAAGGTCCTTTTTCCCCTCCTCAAACTCCACCCCTTTTTTCCAAACCTTTTTGCGGCATTCCGATTTTTACGATGTAAAAATC
>JAFTJI010000169.1 GCA_017456495.1 Lentisphaeria bacterium
CGCCTTCCTGTGCCATAAGCTGTTCATGGGTTCCTTTCTGAACCATCTTACCAGCGTCGATCACAATGATTTTATCTGCATTTTGAACTGTGGAAAGACGGTGTGCGATGATGATCGTCGTCTTGCCTTCCATAAGTCGGTCAAGAGCTTGCTGCACCAGGGCTTCTGAGAGCGTATCAAGGGCACTTGTTGCTTCATCCAGAATCAGAATACTCGGATTCTTCAGCACAGCACGGGCAATTGCCAATCGCTGTTTCTGTCCACCGGAGAGCGTTGCTCCATTTTCCCCGAGAACCGTATCGTAACCGTTTGGCATGCCGTAAACAAATTCTGCCACATTGGCAAGTTCTGCTGCATGAATGACCTCTTCCATCGTTGCTTCCGGTTTTGCATAAGCAATATTTTCCCGGATCGTTCCGGAGAAGAGGAACGGTTCCTGAAGCACCACGCCAATCTGTTTCCGGTATGCTTCCAAGCCCATCCGGCGAACATCCACGCCATCCACGCGGATCGCACCGCCTGTTACGTCATAGAACCGCAGCAGCAGATTTGTAACCGTTGATTTTCCGGATCCGCTGGGACCGACCAGCGCGACTTTTTCGCCGGGCTTGACATCCAGCGTAAAATTGCTGATCGTCGGAACCGCTGCATCTTTTTTATAAGTGAATGTAACATTGTCAAATTCAATTTTACCGACAAGTGACTGCGGCTGGACAGGATGTTCCACTTCTTTGATTTCCGGGATCGTATTGAGAATGTTGACGATTCGGGACGCTCCCACCAATCCCTGGGAAAGTGTCAGCGAAAGACTGGATATAATATTGATCGGCTGAAGCAGCATGGCAACATAACTGTAAAATGCCACAAACTCTCCGATGGTAACAGAACCGTCTTGAACATATTGGATCCCGAATCCAATCGTAATCAAATATGTGAAGACAGTCAAAATATCACTGCATGAAACCTGAAGAATACCGTCTACTGTTACTTTCATCTGCAGTTCAACGATCGGTCGCAGGGTTTTGAAGAACCGGAGTGATTCCCCGTGTTCCCGGGCAAAAGATTTCACGATCTTCACCCCGGAAAGAGTTTCTGAAAGAGAAGCGGAAATTTCAGAGGTCTTTTCCTGAACGTGCATAAAGTCTTTCCGGACAACTTTCTGGAAGTAACGGAAGTTCAGGAAGTGCAGCGGCATTGTCAGAAGAATCACAAGAGCCATCTGCCAGTTGATAAAGAAAAGAAGGGCTGAAATAAGAATCAGCTGGAAGAATTGCTCTCCAAACTGGGTGACTGTGCGGATCAGCATATTCAGAAGAGCAACATCACTGATCATATTGGAAATCAGTTTCCCCGTGCGGTACTCCTGATAGAACCGCAAAGAAAGACTCTGCAGATGTTTGAATACTTTCTGACGGACATCCACCACGATTCGCACCCCGGTATAGTCGATCATATACATGGCAACATAACGCAGCAGAAAACGGGCAAAATAGACGATCGCCATAAGCCCGCAAAGAATCCAGAACAGAAGATAATCTGCATTCGGTAGGACCCGGTCGATTGAGATTTTCAGCATCCATGGCATCACCAGTCCAATCATGTTGAACATGATGTACGTGGTCGTCGCTGCGATCAGCATCCATTTGTACTGTAGAAAAATAGGGATGACTTTAGCAAAAGTTTCTCTTTTGTGTCCGGCACTCTGTTCCTTCTCAGAAGGAGGAGTATATTTCATCATGACCTGTAAAACTCCAATTTTTACTTTCAGGTTTTTGACGGTTCAGCCTCTAATGACCTGTAATCTAGCCTGCAAAATAAATATTTCAAGCGATTTTTCAGCATTATGAAAAAAACTTTTGACTTTTTTCAGCTTTTCTTTCCATATTTGTCGCTTTTTTGATATTGCAGAACATTATTTACACAAAAAAATTACCTCGTTAAGTAAGCAAAAAAATACATTTGGTAAAATCCACACCCGCTGATGTATGCGGAACCTTTTTTAGAAAAAAATAAGCAAATCAAGAATAAAAATGATTTCTGAAGCACTATATACTAAAAAACAATGGTTTAATTTCTCTTAATTAATCAGTAATTTGATCAATTACTCAAAAAATAAGGATGAATACTTGAAAAGAACAAAGAGGTGTGGTATATTAATAAAAGGTATTTTGATAAATCTCTTGAAGAAGTTCAAAGCAAGAAGTTTAACCCATAAAGAGCGAGAAGGAGAAAGAAAGATGCAAAACATGGATTTCTGGTTTTTCTGGGACATTTTCAGAAAAAGATGGAATATCATCCTGTTTGTAGCTTGTGCGGTCGCTATCGCAACCAGTGTCTACAGTAAGCTGTTCATCAAGCCTGTTTATCGAGCAGAAGTAACCCTTTATTTCGGTAAAATGGAAGAGCAGCAGAATGAAAATCTTGTTGAATTGGGCAAAAAATTCGGTGTCTCAGAACAGCTGAATTTAGGGACCCAGCTTACCCAGGATTATCAACAGCTTGTAGAAGCAGCAATCATTAAAGACAGCGTTGAAGACGAATTGGCAAAGCGTTCTAAAATTGTAAAAAATGTGTTCTATAGAGTTTCGACAGAAGCTATAAAGGGAAACTCCCGTTCAATGAAAATCATCGTTGACAGTAATGATGCGATTCTCAGTCAGGATATCGCTAATATTTATGCGGATGTCTTTAAGAAAGAAGTTCCCAAACTGGTTGGAGTTCAAAATATTACAACTCTTAACGAGGCAAAATTGAATAAACGTCCGGTTTCTCCGAATGTTGAAAAAAATATTCTGATAGGTTTTGTTGTTGGCTTTCTCCTGAGTTATCTCGTTTTTATTGCCGCAAGACTTTTGAACAGAGCTCTTTGGACTTCAGAAGAAGTCGAGAAGTCATTGAATGTTCCTGTTGTAGGAACTGTTCATAAGGATAAGGACTTTGCGCTTGACAAGGATAACCCGTTCCTTTTCGGAGAAGCCAGTGCGACAAATTCAAGAACTCAGGTCGCAGAAGACTTCCGCGTGTTTCGTGTAAACTTGATCAATCAGAAAAAAGAAGGTGACGAAGGGTCTGTTATTGCTGTTACAAGTGCTCAGGCAAAGGAAGGAAAAACATTCTGTACCGCAAACCTGGGAGCCTCTCTTGCAGAAGCCGGATATAAAGTCCTTCTGATCGACTGCGATACAGGAAAACGCGGACTTCAAACTTATCTCGGAACCTCCGATGAAAAAGGTTTGATGAATATTCTGGAAGATGAAACAGACTTCGAACATACAGTTAAGAAGAACCTGAACAATATGAACATGGACGTTCTTTTCTGCGGTAACAAAAAAGTCAATTCTGCAAACCTTATGATTTCTCCGAAATTTAAAGAATTGATGAAAAAGGTTAAGCAGGAATATGATTATGCGTTTCTTGACGTCTCCTGCCATCTCGGAACGGCAGATATCGTTTCCGCAGGCAGCACGGCAGACTCCGTATTGCTTCTTGTTCGGGCAGGTAAAACAGAGGAAGCCTCAGCAAAACAAACAATTGAAGCATTGAATCGCGCCAATCTTGATATCTCCGGTGTGATTCTCAACGGTGTGGAGGATGCATAATAAAATGGGTATCAACAAAAAAACACTCACAAAGATTTTTCACAGTACGATTTTTTCATTGCTCGTACTGTTGATCTTGGTCGGAGGCATGTACTATATTGCGACCAGTATTACTGCAACATATTACAAAGAACCTGACTTCGGAAGTGTCGTTATGATCCGGCAAACAGATATCGGACTTAATGGTAATACTCCGCAAGATCTTATTCTCAACCGTCAGATGATTTTGGATTATATTACGTCTCAGGCGGTCCTGGAACCTATTGCAAAAAGATACGGTTGGAATGTTTCCATCGAAGAAATGCGAAGTGCTATTGATGTCAGAGAACGTCAGGAATCCCGTAAAAGTTTTATTATTTACGTGAACACAAGAGATAATAAACGTTCTATGGATATAACCAGAGCATTGGCTCAGAGTTTTGTTGAAAGCTATAAAGTTAAGTGGAAACTCAGAAGTGAAAAGATCCTGAGTCAATGTCAGGCGAAAATCAATAAACTTGATAATGATTTGAAGAAACTTCTCGCCCTTAAGGAAAAGTTCAATAAAGATGTTGCTCTTCAGCCTTCCAACAATGAAATAGAAATGCAAGCTGTCAATGAGCAGCTTGTTATAGCTCAGCAGGAGTTCCTCTCTGCCTACGGCAACTATATCAATGCTATGGAAGCCAAGAGAAGTGAAATGCAGTTGAAATATGATCTTGCTTGTAAAATCTATACACCTGATGACAAAACAGTAAGAAATCTCAAACTGCAGCTTGACGAATTGGATCGCCAGTGCAGGCAGATCAGAGAGGTTATCGCCAAACAGAAACCTGATCTCTATCGTCTTACTATGGAACCTAGAAAATTGACGGGTTTGCCCAGCAATATCCTTTATTATTACGATAACGTCCAGACTCTTCAGCAGCTTAAACTTTCTTTGATGCTCAAGTCACTGATCGAAGAAAAAGAAAAAGCCCTTGATAAAGAGCGGAGAAACATTAATACAATTCAGCGTCTGCTTGACAGTGATTCCTGCGACGTCTTCATCCGTGAGGTTTAATAATGAAAAACAAAACCACCTCTCTTATTTATCTTTCCATGTTGGCGGGGCTTATCTTCTGCAACGGTTGTACAAGTACACCTTTTGCGCCGATTGCCGTACCCAAGGCAACATCTATGCGTCCTGAACCGAAAAAAGTAAAGAAACAGGAAGATGTTGCCAGATTGAAGCGACTTCATCATGCCAGAACACCTGAATATGTCATTATGCCGGGTGATGTATTCGCATTTGTGATTCCGGACCGTGAGGATTTGAGCCGTCCGTCTATTCAGGTTATGTCTGATGGAGCCATCAGCATTTCCCCGATCGGTTACGTTAAGATTGCCGGATTTACGATACCGGAAGCATCAAAAATTCTTTCTCAAAAATACCAGAAGTATGTCAGAAATTGTGAAATTGTGCTCGAACCGGTTAAAATTCAGCCTGCAACGATCACTGTCGTTGGTGCTGTCGGAAAGCCTGGTATCTATCCGATTATTGTCGGGGACACCAAGATTTCAGATGCGATCACGATTGCCGGAGGGGTGCTTTCCATTACGAAAGATGACAGCGAACCTCTTCAGCTTTCCGATTTGGAAAGTGCATATATCATGCGTAACGGAGAAATTCTTCCGGTCAATTTCTCTAAGGTGCTGACGGAAGGAAATTGGTTGCACAATATTCCGGTCATGAATAAGGATTATATCTATGTGCCGTCTCTTGAAAATGCAAGAGTTACTGTTCTTGGAGAAGTGGGAAATCCGTCCAGTGTGGTGTTTCAGCCCAATTTGACAGTACTCCAGGCATTGGGAAAAGTCGGCGGTTTGAAAGATACAAAATCTGCTGATATCAAGATTATCCGCGGGGGCTTGAGAAATCCTGTTGTGTATAACTTGAATATCAAAGATATGCAGCTTGGAAGAATATCAGATTTCCCCCTCAAACCATCTGATATTGTCTTTGTTCCGAAAAAACCGATCTCCGAATGGAATGTTATTGTTCGCGATCTGATGGTGTCCATTCAGATGCTTAACACACTGGCAGGACCGTTTGGAAGTCCGTCTCAGTTCTACGATGACAACGATTAAGACTTAACTTAGGAGTATAAAAAAAATGAAAAAAATGACAGGAATCGCATGTTTGGCTCTTGCAGTTGTTTTACTCTGCGGCTGCCGTACACAGATTGTAACGCTGGATGTTATTCCGGCAGATGCACGAGTTATTGCAAATGGGGTCGAGTACAACAACAAGTCCCCCATCTTCATTGAAGCCAGTACAGGAAAACAGCTGTTGATCACAGCTTACAAAGAAGGGTACCGGGACAAGATCTATGCAATTGACTATTCTCTCAGCACCCTGGGGAAGATTGAAGCATGGACTTCCATCTTTATTCTTCCTGCATTCGGACTTCTTTTTGATAATGCTTGGACTTTGAATGAAAACAACGTTACCCTGTTCCTTGAACCTGTTTCAGAAGAAGCAAAGAAGGAAGCAATGGTAACACAACCCCGAGTGCTTACGCCGTCTAACAATGGGGCTGGAGCAGATCAGACAAAAGATCCTGATGCGAAAAAGGTATTCAATCAACTCTAATAAAGAAGAAAGATAAGGAAACAGGAAATGAAAAATTCCAAAAAAATGATGCTGACAGCATTTGCTGCTGTCGCTGTGGCTCTTATTTCTGCAGGTTGTTCCAAAGATCTTCCGGCAGAACCCTTTGATGCCAAGCTTAAATTGACAGCCGGTCAAGTTAAAATGAATGTTAAGGTCGGTGTTACCTCTCAGGCTCAGGTATTCCGGGCTCTTGGTGCTCCCAACGTTGTCTCTCTCGACAGCAATGCCGGTGAAGTCTGGACCTATGACCAGATCAGAGTCCGTCGCACAGCTCAGGGATATGCAGCCGGTGCATACTTCGGAACCGTTTTCGGTTTCAATGAAATTCATCGTGACAGACCCGGCAGCGGTATTGGAGAAGCCGGTGTTCAGGCTGGCGGAACTATCGGAACCGAAACTACTTCTGTCAATACGGCAACTCTGATTATCCGCTTTGATGCGAATTAAAAAGTTGTTTCCTACAAAATGCTGGTAACCTCCTTCTAAGATTGGAGTAATGCATGAAAAAAATCTATGGTCTTTGTGCAGTTCTTGCAATTGCCATGCTGACTGGATGTTCAACCGAAAGGTTGGCTCCTGTTGATACCAGCACTGGCATGAGCTCTCTGCAGCAGCGGGTTTTGACGACCCGTAATATCGGCAGTGAATTTAATGCTACCTACAACGATGTTTGGTATGCAACCATTGCAACGCTCCAGATGAACGGTTTCGTTTTGAGACATGCTGATAAACACAGCGGTTTCATCTATGGAGTCTGGCAGAACACCTATGAACGTCAGTATGAACAGAGTGCCGGTGCATTAACATTGACACAGATCGGTTCAGGCTGGAGCACCTCTGTCGGTTCTTTCTTCGGAAAAACTGAAGTCTACAAGCAGATCGAGGTTTCTGTCACCCTGGAACCCCTCGCAACAACCCAGACACTTGTCCGTCTTTCCTCAAGATTTGACAGTGCTGGAACGCCGACAGCTGAAGGCGTATTTGCAAATCGCTTCTTCGGTCAACTCCGCAGAGAAGTCTTCCTGCGTGTCAACAACGGTTCCATCTACCAGCCGTTTGCAGTTAACAACTCCAAATAAAAAGGGATAAAAACAATGAAACATCTCGTATTCAGCATTTGCATGGGAATTGCTTCCATGTTGATTTTTTCCGGTTGTGCCGGAATGAAAGAACTTAATTCTGCTATGGCAGATACCTCTCTCTCAGATAATGTTTCTGCCAACAATATCAGAATTACCAAAAATAAAACTACCAAGAGTGAAGTTTTGAGCGTCATCGGTGCTCCCAGCCTCGTTTTCAAAGAAAATGGTCTTGACGTTTGGGTCTATCAGAGAATTGCAGTCCGTCAGAGTGATGCCGGATTCAGCACTCAGGGTCATTTCTCTGCAATGTTTCCCTTCAAGGCTTACTCTCTCAGCAAAGGTATGGGCGTTGCCGGAGTTGGTGCTTCTGCAGACCTCTCTGCAAACCGTTCCAGCTATAAGAGCGCAAGTCTCATCATGAAGTTCAACAAGAACGGCTGTGTCCACAGCTATGAGTTCACAGCGACAAGCTTCTGATTTTACATCAGCTTTTTTGCAAAAGACCGGAGGATCTCGTCTCCGGTCTTTTTTTATATACCAATATTTAGTATAAAATATTTGAAAAAAAGCCATTCCGGGTGTATATTTTCGAGCGTTTTTGAATATATTTTAATTGGAGCCTCTCATGCTGACAAAACTTTTGATAAAGCTTTTCGTGCCCGGATGTGAAAAACCGGAAGATCCGTCTGTCAGAACAGCCTACGGTATCTTCAGCGGATATGTCGGTATCATTGTTAATATTTTATTGTTTTTGTTAAAGTTTACGACAGGGCTGCTCTCCGGAAGTGTTGCAATTGCGACGGATGCGGTCAACAATTTATCTGATGCCGGAAGCAGTGTCGTAACGGTTTTCGGGTTCAAATTGTCTTCGAAACCGGCAGACAGCGACCATCCGTTCGGTCATGGAAGAATTGAGTATATCGCAGGTGTGATCGTTTCTGTTATCATTATTGCCATGGGGCTGGATTTTCTGAAAGAAGCTGTTTTGCGGATCATCACTCCGGAGCCGGTCAGGATGAAACCGGTATTGATCTGGCTGATCGCCGGTTCTCTGTTGTTTAAACTGTGGCTGTTCTTTTTTTACAGATATGTCGGAAAAAAGATCAATTCAGAAGCGGTTCTTGCTGCATCGTTTGACAGTTTGAGCGATATGATTGGAACATCAGTAATTCTTGCGGCAGTGATTGCATCGAAGTTTACGAATTTTCCGATTGATGGATGTGCGGGAACATTGGCATCCCTTCTTGTTCTGGTTGGCGGCGGAAAGATTTTGCGGGATACGATCAATCCGTTGTTGGGAGAACCTCCCGGCAAGGAGATCGTGCAGGAATTACAAGCCAGACTTCTGGAGTGTCACGGGATCAAAGGTGTGCATGACATTATTATTCACAATTACGGTCCGAATCAGTATTTTGCAACTGCACACGCTGAAGTTGATATGAAAGATGATATTTTAACGGTTCATGATATGCTTGAGTGTGCAGAGGTCGAAATCGGGAAAAAAATGCCGATCCACCTGCTGTTGCATTGCGATCCATACAGTCCGGCTGATCCGGAAGTCAAGGAGTGGCGTGTCCGGATGGAAGATGTCGTTGCGAACTTTGATCCGAAGTTCAAAGTCTATGATTTCCGTATGAAGAAAGACGAGGGGAAAATCATTTTGTCTTATCACGTTCTTATGCCGCGAAACTACCATATTTCATACGATGCGATTCATGGAATTTTAACGGACGGGATGAAGAAATACCAGCCCAGTCCTGAACTGAAAATTGAGTTTATCCACTCATATATTTGAAAGGCTGGTTTATGAAAAATAAAACTTTTTTTGCCGGATCGATCTTTCCTCCGCTCATTATTGGCTGTATAACAGCAGTTGTTTCTGCCGTGGTATATTTTATGAATCCGGTTTTTTCTGTCGGTTTGTTTTTTTTGCTTTTGACCGTTCTTGTAACAGCCGCTCTGATCAACTTTGCGATAGCCCGCGATGAAGAAATTGTTTTTTTCTCATTTCTCTGCATTCCAACACGTTATAAATATTCAGATATCATTTCTAAAATCACGCTGGAAGCCAAACCGGAAAACAGGTTCACGGGAGCAACGATTCTTTTTTTGAAGAACGGAAAAAGGAAACTCCTGAAGCTGGGGCTTTATCCGGCAAAAACGCAAAAAAGAA
>JAFTJI010000170.1 GCA_017456495.1 Lentisphaeria bacterium
AGAGGGAGTTTCCAACGTTGTGACCCATAGCCTTGAGGAAGGTGTAAGCCATACCGCCGCCGATGATCAGGGTGTTGACTTTGGTCAGCAGGTTGTTGACAACTGCCAGTTTGTCAGAGACTTTTGCACCGCCGAGGATTGCCACGAAGGGACGGACCGGTTTTTCAACTGCATTACCGAGGTATGCAATTTCTTTTTCCAGAAGGAATCCGGCAACGGAGGTGGGGATGTATTTGGTGATGACAGCTGTGGAAGCATGTGCACGGTGTGCGGTTCCGAAAGCGTCGTTACAGAAAATATCGCCGTAGGAAGCAAGCTTCTGTGCGAGAACTTTCTGTTCTTCTTTGAGAGCAGCTTTGCGAGCCTTGAAATCTTCGTCGGATTCGCCGTCTTTCTGCTTGCACTTTGCCTGTTCTTCTTTGTGGTAACGGGTATTTTCCAGCATAACGACATCGCCGTCTTTCATTGCTGCGACCTGAGCATCAGCCTTGGCGCAGTCGTCGACGAAAACGATATCTTTTCCGAGGAGCTTGCTGAGGTAGTCAGCGACGATCTTCATTGTGGTATCGCCGGTGATGCCTTTTTCATCGGGACGGCCCATGTGGCTCATGAGGATGAGCTTTCCGCCCTGTTCGAGAACGTACTTGATGGAGGGGAGAGCACCCTGAATACGGGTATCGTCTTTGATGACGCCTTCTTTAACGGGAACGTTGAAGTCAACGCGCATGATAACGCGTTTGCCTTTGAGTTCTACATCGCGCAGTGTTTTCTTGTCCATGATGTAAATATCCTTGAGTTAAAAAGAATTTGAAAAAAAGGCCCGGCAAGAGCTGATTGAAGCACTTTCCGGGCCGGGGGGATCAAAATCCAATCATTTCAGTTGAAAAGATCAACTTACTTTGCAATGACGCGAGCCATTTCGAGGACCTTGTTGGAGTAGCCCCATTCGTTGTCATACCAGGAGCAGACTTTGACGAAGGTCTTGTCGAGCTGGATACCAGCTTTGACGTCGAAGATGGAGGTGCGTGCATCGCCGCGGAAGTCGGTGGAGACGACAGCTTCATCGGTGTAACCGAGGATGCCTTTGAGTTCGCCTTCGGAAGCTTCCTTCATTGCTGCGCAGATTTCTTCATAGGTTGCTTCGGTGTTCAGTTCGCAGGTCAGGTCGACGAAAGAAACGTCGGAGGTCGGAACGCGGACAGACATACCGGTGAGCTTGCCGTTGAGTTCAGGGAGAACCTTACCGACAGCCTTAGCAGCACCTGTGGAGGAGGGGATCATGTTTTCGAGAATACCGCGGCCGCCTCTCCAGTCTTTCTTGGAGGGTCCGTCAACGGTCTTCTGGGTTGCGGTTGCAGCGTGGATGGTGGTCATGAGACCGCGCTTGATACCGAACTTGTCATTGAGAACCTTGGAGATGGGAGCCAAGCAGTTGGTGGTGCAGGATGCGTTGGAGATGATGTCCTGACCGGCATAGGTCATGTGGTTGACACCGTAGACGAACATCGGGGTGCTGTCCTTGGAGGGAGCAGACATGATGACTTTCTTTGCACCAGCTTCGATGTGTTTGCGTGCTTTTGCATCTTCGAGGAAGAGACCGGTGGATTCGACAACAATGTCAGCACCGACTTCGTTCCACTTCAGGTTTGCGGGATCCATTTCAGCGGTGAGGCGGATCTTTTTGCCATCGACAACGAGGTTGCTGCCATCGACTGCGATGTCGTGCTTGAAGATGCCATGAACTGAGTCATACTTCAGCATGTAAGCGAGGTAATCGGGATCGAGAAGGTCGTTGATTCCGACGATTTCGATGTCATTTGCGAAGTTTTCGAATGCAGCACGGAAAACCATGCGGCCGATTCTTCCGAATCCGTTGATACCGACTTTGATAGCCATAGTAAATTCCTTCCTGTTTTAGGTTGTTATGGTTGGCTTACTTTTTACGTTGCGTATAATATACCATACTTTTTAAAAAAATCAATCCAACTTTTTATTTTTTTATCATCTTATCTCTTTTTTTACCGGTATATCGGGAAAAATCCCTTATCAAACAGTCCGGATCTCTTACAGAAAAATAACGCCCGGGTGCGTATCAAAAACCTATACGGCTTATACAACCTATACGACCTATTATGCCTATCCGGCAGAGCCGGTGAGACTGGCGCACTAGCAAAGGATCGGCTGGGGAACTGGGAGTACTAAGAGTACTGGGAGTACTGTTTTTTGCGCCTGGGTGCGCGAAGAAATGACCTTGCGAAAAACCTTTTCTTTGCCCGTATTCTCCCAGTATTCCCAGTATTCCCAGTATTCCCAGAACCCGGGAAGACTGGCGCACCCGCCAAAGATCGGCTAGGGAACTGGGAGTACTAAGAGTACTGAGAGTACTGTTTTTTGCGCCGGGGCGCGAAGAAAAGCCCTTGCGAAAAACCTTTTCTTTGCCCGTTTTCTCCCGGTAGTCCAGACCCCGGAAGCTTGTTTTACAGCAGATTTTTTTGAACAGCTGTCAGATTTTTTTCTTCGGATAATCTTAATTTGCAAGTACCTGCTTGAAAATGGAAAGAACGGCGTTATATTACGAAAAAAACATCAGATAGTTTTTAATTTCAGGAGATAAAAAAATGCGGGTTGGGTTGTTCGTTGGAATTGATAGATATCAAAATGGTATTACTCCTTTGCAGTGCGCCGTGAGTGATGCATCTGCGTTAACGGTTGCATTTGCCAGAGCACAATTCGACAGAGTGGAACAGCTTTTGAATGAAGATGCAGACGATAATACAATTCTTGATACAGTAGAAAATCTTGTCAATGATTTGGGACCGGGTGATCTCTTTGTTTTTTATTTTTCCGGACACGGCAGAGAATTTCAGGACACACATTACCTGGTAGGTTCAACCGGACGGGCAGCCGGCAGAAATTATCAGAGAGGTTCTGTTTCCATCTCTGAATTGACAGAGGTTTCCGATAAACCCGGTTTGAACCGTCTTTTTATTCTGGATTGCTGCAGAAGCAATATTCTTGCGGGCAGAGACGGTGCATACGTCTGTGATAATGCCCGCGACATTGCTTTGAATAGGGCAGTTGTGCAAAATAAGAATCATGACATCATCCCGCCATTGATTTTGAACTCCTGCAGTTCCGGAGAGCAGGCTTTTGAAAACCTTCAAACCAATCACGGATATTTTACCGATTCTCTTCTGCGGGTCATCGGAGATCAAAGGGTTAATAACTTTGAGCGTTTTCAGCGGAATTTGACGATTGACGGAACTCCCAGACCGCAGAATATCAGTTGGAACGGAAATATCTCCCGATGGAATAATGTGCAATTGTTTGAACATTGGGGCAATGATCCGGGACCAGGTCCGGGACCTGATCCGGATGATATTGCAAAGTATGAACTTATGATTTACAAGCCGGAAGTGGAAGACCTTTTAAAAAAATGCGGAAAAAAATGTCCTTCTGAGATATTCCGGACCTATCAGACTGCTGTAAAGGCTGAGGAGGATAAAAAATATACGGTAGCAGTTCGTTTTTTGAAGATGGCAAAAGAAAAACTGGAAAAATTGATAAATGATCCCCCCGTGCCGGAAAAATTCTCCGGAAAAGTGAACCTTCCAGGAGGACATATTCTGGAAATGGTTCAAATCGAACCGGGAACGTTTATCATGGGAAGTCCTGTGAATGAACGTGGTCGATATGTTAGTGAAAAACAACATCAGGTAACTTTGACGAAAAGATTTTATCTTGGAAAATATCCTGTAACCCAGAAAGAATATCAAGCTGTAATGGGAAACAATCCCTCTAATTTCAAAGGGGATAATCTCCCCGTGGAACAAGTCAGTTGGGATGATGCCAAGAGTTTCTGCAGTAAGCTGAATGATTTGAAACACAATGAACTTCCTGCAGGATATCGTTTTGATTTGCCGACAGAAGCACAATGGGAATATGCCTGCCGTGCGGGAACAACTACCGCGTTGAATAACGGATTGAATTTGACTTCTGTAGATAGTCGTTATTCTAATTTGGATGAAGTTGCGTGGTATGATAAAAATTCGGATGAAAAAACACATCCTGTCGGACAGAAAAAGCAGAATGCCTGGGGGCTTTATGACATGCACGGAAATGTCTGGGAATGGTGTTTGGATGCTTCAGGCTCGTCCCGCGTAACACGCGGGGGCGGTTGGTTCAGCATCGCGCGGCGCTGCCGTTCAGCGTTTCGGTACTGCTACGATCCGACGTGCCGGAACTACTTCGTCGGCTTCCGCGTCGCCCTCGTCCCAGTGGATTGAGAACAGGGCTTCCGGCAGAGCCGGAGAGATTGGCGCACTAGCAAAGGATCGGCTGGGGAACTGAGAGTACTAAGAGCACTGGGAGTACTGTTTTTTTTGCGCTTGGGTGCGCGAAGAAATGACCTTGCGAAAAACCTTTTCTTTGCCCGTTTTCCCCCAGTATTCCCAGTACTCCCAGTATTCCCAGAACCCGGGAAGACTGGCGCACTAGCAAAGGACTGGCTGGGGAACTGGGAGTACTAAGAGTACTGGGAGTACTGTTTTTTGCGCCTGGGTGCGCGAAGAAATGACCTTGCGAAAAACCTTTTCTTTGCCCGTTTTCTCCCAGTATTCCCAGTACTCCCAGTATTCCCAGAAACCCGGGCAGACCAGCCTATTCGGCAGAGCCGGTGAGACTTTTGAATTACTTTTGAAATTGCCTCATTACATCAGAAAGAAAAACAAAAAAGGATCTGTATCATGCACAGCTGTACCAATCTTCCCTATCAGACAAAACAATTCTCTTTTCAGGATTTTGAACTCCAATATCTCTTCCATTATCAGGAAAACTCTGAAAAATACCGTCCTCTTCTGATCGTTGCAGACGGTTCCGGAACAGCGGCTCTCAGGGAGTTTCCCGCCGGAGTCATGGAGCAATCACCTGTGATCATTTATCTTGATTTCACAAAAAAATATCTCAAAGAACAGGGATTGGATTCCGATTCTTACACCTTCCGGAAAGATCCGGTCAAACCTGTCGCAGCACTTCTCAAACTCATGGATGTGATCCTGCAGGAATATCCCATTGATTTTGAACGGATCTATCTTGCCGGATCAGGTGCGGGAGGGATCGTCTGCTGGGAACTCATGCGGAGACGAATCGGTTTTTTTGCCGCCGCATTTCTCATCGGGAGCAAGACGGATCTCAACGGTTTCAAGCCGAACCCGTCAACAGCCATCCGTCTATGGCACGGCTCCGAAGATCAGGAGATCTCTGTCGACAATTCCAAACGTCTTTATCTGACCTTGATGGATGCGTACTGCGATGTCAAATTTCATGAAATCCCGGGAACTGCAGCAGATGCGCTGCATCATCTTTCCCATCATCCGGATGAGCTGCAATGGCTATTCGGTGTCCGGCAGAAGATTTTCACTTCCATGCCCATTCCGGAAACCATGTCTGTCGTGGAGCTTGATGCGTTTGGTTTTTCTGCAAAGATCTTGCCGGAAGCAGGTGGAAATATCTTTTCACTGCGGCATAAAGAGAGCGGAACACAGCTTTTACGGGAGCCGCACCGGAAAGAGGAGTTGTTTCATACGCCGGAACGGTTCGGGATCCCGCCGCTCTTCCCGCCCAACCGCATCGAAGATGGCGCATTCCTCTTTGAGGGGAAAATCTGCCGTCTTCCCATCAATCAGCAAGCCCAGAATCTGCACTTGCATGGAATCGCTGTCAGTAAGCCGTGGCAGCTTGTAAAAAAAGATGACCGTTCTGCTGAACTGAAGTTTGTTTTCGATGAAACCTCCCCGGAGTATGAAGGTTTTCCCTTTGCATGCGAGATCCGGCGGAAATTTGAACTCACTGAAAATGGTTTGCGGGATACCGTGACCGTCAGGAACAACGGAACCTGCAATATGCCGCTGGGACTTGGTTTTCATACAGCGTTTCCGGCAGATGATGCTGCGGTAAGAGTCGGCAGAACAGATTACCGGTTTGAGATCGACAGTAAAACATTTCTTCCCACGGGGAACTGTCCGGGCTGGGAGACCTTTGATCCGGGGAAACCGTTCACGCCCTTCGGAACGATCGTGGATTTTCACTGCGGAACTGGCAAATTATCCCGGGAAGACGGGACAGAATTTCATGGTGCGGAACTGGTCTATCCACAGGGGATGCTCCGTTATATCACGGATGAAAAATTCGGGTTCTGGTACACTTGGAACGCGGGCGGTCTGAACGATTTTATCTGTCTGGAACCGGTCAGCTGGATGTCTAACGCCTTGAATTTGCCCCTGCCGGAAAAACGCTCCGGTGTGCGCAAACTTGCCCCCGGAGCGGAGATGGAATTTATAAGTTTACTGGAATTTATCCCGAATCATTGAGGGATCATTGCGTAAAGGATCGCATAGATGATCACGCCGGCAGAGAACCATGCGGTACGTCTGCGGATGGGGCTGAAATCGGTCCACAGGGCAAAAAATGCGTAGATGCAAAGGGCACTTGCAAGAGCCAGTTTCCAATAGAGATTGATTCCCGGGAAATATTCGGTGAACTCGGTTGTAGGCAGACTGAGCAGAACCATCAGGGGGATCGGGAAAAGACGGTAGAACATCTTCCATCCGAAAACGATCCAGAGCACACTCCAGGCGAACAGGGTTGCACCGGGATAAAAGAGCATCATGTTCTTTGAAGAGAGTCCGATGATCATAACCGCAGCGGCAGGGATCGCAAGGGTCAGACCGCCGCGAAGATCTGTGGAAAGCCCTTCTTTATATCTGCGCCAGACGAGGATTCCGCAGAGTACGAACGCTGCAGCCATAAAATAGGGATCCCAGGTATTAGCCGGATAGGTTTTCCATGTTTTGATCAGAACAGGGAATTTCCAGAGAAACGGAATGAAAGCAAGCGCAAGAATAATACATTTCCATACAAGTTTCATTTTGCTTCTCCTTTCACTGTAAGCCGGTTAACGCCGTAAAGGAGACCGCCTACGGCTGCGATTCCGGCGATGAGAGCAAGCCAGAACGCAATGATGGAAGGATAAGGTCCCGGAATAATCAGAAGAAGAATATAACGGAACATATCGCAGAAGAAAAATGCGAAGACGACAACGCAGTACATGGAGAACCGTTCATAGGCACTCTTGCAATAAAATACTGCCAGCGGAAATGCGGCAAGAAGCATGGACCACAACAGCAGAGAAGAACCGGACGGAACCCCCATGGAAGCTGCGGAAAGATCAGCAAGGACAGTGACTGTCTGAGGTGCATGTCCTGTCACAAACTGAAACCCGTTGCGGAACACAAGAGCCATCGCCTGGGAAATCGTCCTGTTGATCCCCCCCAGATTGGGCGCAATACCGAGAAACAGAACAAGGGGACCGGTGACTTTCACGGAAAAAATAATCCCGGCAGCATAAGAACAAACCGCCAGCATGATAAAAATCAGACTGAGCTCTCTGACCGGACAGAAGAAAAGCAGAACCGTTCCGGCAATCAATTCAAGCCATGCAGGGATGATTCCGGAAACCCGGTATGAACGGTCTTCCTTGAAGTGATACCAGATATGCGCAGCAAACAGCGCACTCAACACCCAGACCAGATAAAAATCCAAAGTATGGAGCAGTTTGTTCGGTGCCAGAAGGAATGAAAATACTGCTGCAAAAACCAATGCCGCCGCCGCGGTGGGGTATTTCTTCAGCTTTGAAGTTATTGTTTGTAAATCCATGATCTGTTATCCTTTGAAAATTTTGTTGACATATCATCGAATGTTTTCCTCATTAATTTATCACCTCTCTTTCAAAAAATCAATATTTTTTCGAAACATTTCCTGACTTTCAGCTGTTTTTTTTCGGATCAGGCAGAGAAATAATATCGTAGATACTAAAATATTAAGCCTATTTGAGTATAAAGATATTCAAAATCTAAAAAAAATTAAGAATTTTTAAAAAAACAATTTGCACAATCGCGAAAAACGGTGTATTTTACTATATGATGAAAAGAAAAAACAAGATCAAAAATAAAGAAAGCAGGTCATGAAAATGAAAATTACAGGACACCTTTTTGCAGTTGGAACTCTCCTTCTTGCCGGTTGCGCTTCCTATGAGCAGCCTCCTGCAGCAGTTAAAAGCAGTGTTTACACAACAGTGAAAGCTGAAGACAAGCATCTTCTTCCGAAGGACATCACAGTTCTCACACTCGAAGAAGCTCAGAACATTGCTCTTAAAAACAATCCCTCTTTCCGCAGCAAGTACTACGCTATTGCAGCTGCCCGTGCCGGATATTATCAGAAATTCGCCGGATATTTTCCGACTGTGAACGCATCTTTCCGTGCAGGTCAGGATCTTGGAAAAATGCATGACAGCAAGGGCTGGTATAATACAAACAGCTTTTCATTTGCTCCGCAGATCTCCGGAAGCCTGCTGATTTTTGACAGCTTCCGCCGTGAAATGGATATCCTCGCTCAGAGACACAACTGGCAGTCAACCGAAGCTGCAGAAGATGATGCCCGCCGTCTTTTGATGGAAGCTGTTGCAAATGCTTACAACGCTGTTCTTCTCGCCGATGCTCAGATGAGAATCGCTCAGGAAGATAAAAAATTCAATGCAGATATGCTTCGTGATACCAGACTGAAATTCGATGCCGGTGCAGTTTCTCTCAGTGAAGTGCTCAACTTTGAAATTCAGTACAATCAGGCGGAAAGCAACCTGATCACCGCTCAGTATAACTACACCACAAATAAATATGTGCTTGCACAGCTTCTCGGTTTGACCGAAGGAACGATTCCCGCATCCGTCAAGTTCCCCACCAAGCCTGCTGAAGATGTGGATATCCTTCCCGATGTCTCTGTTTATCTTGACTTGGCTCTTGCAAACCGTCCCGACCTGAAATCTCTCAGGGAACAGATGGAAGTCAGCAAGTACAACTATTGGGCAAGCCTTGCCTCCTTCGGTCCCACTTTCTCCGCAAACTATTCTATCGGTTATAACGATACCCATACTCACAACTGCAGAACAGATCTTCCCGACTCCCGTAACTTCGCTCACTCACACGGAGCAACATTCTCCTACAGTTTGAACGTTAACTGGAACCTTTTCAACGGCGGAAATGATTTCTTTGCAGCCCGTGCCGCTCAGGCCCGTATGGTTCAGGCTGACTACAATGTCGCTCAGTCCTGGATCCAGGTGATCGTTGATGTCCGTACCGCTTATGACAACTACGCAACGGCTGTCAAGCAGATGAAACTTTTCCAGAAGACATTTGAACTGACCAAGAGAACCCGTGACCTTGTCAAAGCTGAATACGATGCCGGAAGTACGGAAATCACCCGTATGAACGAAGCTCAGCGCGACCTCGTCAATGCAGAATCCAACTATGTTTCAGCGATCATCCGTATGGCAAACGCAAGAGCTCAGCTCGCTGCCGCAGCCAATATCCGCTGAGTCAGATCAATTCTGTTTGAATTAAATTTTACCGGGTTTTCCTGCTCAAAAACAGCGGGAAAACCTATCTTTATAAACTGCCGGACTCTCCTGTCCGGTAAAAATGTTTTTCAGGAGCTAAAGAAATATCATGGATTTCAGAGCAAGATTCGCACCGTCTCCAACAGGACAGGTCCACATCGGAAATATCCGCACAGCTATCTTCAACTGGCTTGAAGCCAGACACAATAAAGGAACCTTCCTTCTCCGTATCGAAGACACCGACCTGGAACGTTCCACACAAGATGCCATCAACAAACTCATGGAGTGCATGCAGTGGCTCGGCATGGATTACGATGAAGAACCCATGTACCAGACTGCTCAGGGTGAAAAACACAAAGCATCCGCAAAAAAACTGCTGGACAACAAAGAAGCCTACCTTCTGGATCCCGCAGCAGAAAAATCTCCTGTCGTCTTCAAGTTCCCTTATCGTTGCGATGACTTCAAGTTCATCCGTCAGTGCGGTGCCGCTGAACTGGCTCTCGCTCCGGATTCAAAAGTCTCTTTCAACCAGACAGGAATCACATTCTTTACTGTCACCTCCAAAGGAAAAGTCGTCGACAACAACCAGACCCTTGCCGGATTCAAAGATCTTGAGATTCTCGATGCCGACGGAAATGTGCTTTACAAGCTCGACGATGCCGGGTATGATGCTCTCTCCGACGATCCCGGAAAAAAAGTGGAAGTCGAACATGCCGCAAAACTGAAGTTCCAGCGCAGAGAAGTCTTTTACAATGACCTCGTGAAAGGCGAACTGGCAAAACCCATCGACAGCATGAAAGATTTCATTATCGTCAGAACCGACGGCAGCCCCGTCTTCCACCTGGCAAACGTCTATGATGATATCGAACAGCGCGTGACCCACATCGTCCGCGGCGATGACCACGTGGAAAACACCTATAAGCACCTGTTCCTGTTCAAAGCTCTTGGCTATCCGGAACCGTCCTACGCACACCTGCCCATGATCGTGAACCAGCAGGGCAAGCCTTACAGCAAGCGCGACGGCGACGCATTTGTCGGAGATTTCCGTGCAAAAGGATTCCTTGCTCAGGCTCTGTTCAACTACCTTGCACTTCTCGGCTGGTCCCCCGGCGATGACCGTGAAAAACTGAACCGGGAAGAGCTGATCGAAGCGTTCTCTCTGGAACGTGCGCTCCGCTCCCCCGCTCAGATGGATATGAAGAAACTGACCAACCTGAACGGTCAGTATATTGCAGAACTTCCCCATGAAGAATACATGAAGTATGTTCTTGATTATCTCCCGGCGGAATATGCGCAGAATCCGAAACTGGAAGCCGTTGCAAAGCTCATGCACTCCCGCGTGAAGACTTTCGCAGACGTGGCAGGATGGAAATATTTCTTTGTCGGAACCGATGAACTGGAATATGATCCCAAGGGCGTTCAGAAGTTCCTTTCCGGTGATACGTTCCGCAAGCCCCTGGAAGAGCTTTCCGCAAAGATCGCAGCCTCCGATGGAAGTGCCGCAGCAGTGGAAGAAGCGATCCACGCAGTGGAAGAAGCCAATGGAATCAAACAGGGACACCTGAACCAGCCGCTGCGCGTTGCGGTCACAGGAACAACTGTCGGTGCAGGAATGTCTGAAACAGTGGAAGTTCTTGGTAAGGACGAGACCTGTGCAAGAATTGCCCGTGCGCTCTCTCTTTGAGGAAAGGAGCTGTTATCATGGCAAAGGAAAAAAAAGCTTTGACACTCCGCATTATCGGGGATCCTGTTCTGCATCAGATTGCAAAGCCTGTAGAAAAGATCGACGATTCACTGGTTGATCTGGCTCAGGAGATGCTTAACATGATGTACAAATCCAACGGAATCGGCTTGGCGGCTCCCCAGGCGGGTGTTTCTCTCCGGATGTTTGTTCTTGACATTGAACCGCCGGAAGATGAAGAAGGTCATCCTTTGCCGGTGAACTCTCCCGGCGAGATCCAGCTTCTGCCCCAGATGCCGCTTGCATTTATCAACCCGGAAGTTACCCCCATCGGAACGGAAGAGTCCGACTACGATGAAGGCTGTCTGAGTGTTCCGAAACTTTATGCAACTGTGCGGCGTCCGGCAAAAGTCATGTTGAAAGCAACACTTCTGGATGGACGGGAGATCTGCATTGAGTGCGGAGGACTTCTTGCCCGCGCGATCCAGCATGAAAATGACCATCTTGACGGCGTTGTTTTTGTTCAGAAACTGGAAGATGAACCTTTGGACAGCATCAAGAAGGGGCTGGACAAGATTTTGAAGAAGAACGGCAAGAGCAATTATAAACTGAAAAGGCTGAATAAGGCATGATGTTTTTAAGATCAGTCGGCGCGGTTTTCCGCGGAGTTTCCGCTTTTCCTGAATTTGCAAAGCGGAACCCGTTCCGTGCACTTTTCCATCTATTCCTGTTCTGTCTCCTGACCGCCCTTCTCATTTGCTGGATCCAATCCGTTTTTATCAATAGAAAGATAGATGTCTGCACTGCAGGTTTGCAGAAACATTTCGGCAGGATCGAGGTGTCCGAAGCCGGAGTTTTACCGACAAAAAACAAGAACGTTTCCTGGACTTTTTATCTGCCCGGAGATTTGCGGCTGGATTACTTTGCACCCGGCGATAAACTGGCGGGCAAAGGGATGGAAAAGTGGGATCAGCGGATGGGGATCCTCTGGGCGCGCCGCGGATTTCTGGTGTGGATGCGTCCGGATTCCGCCGGAACATATTATATGATGCCTTTTGTGCATACAGAAGCTGCATTGAAGATGCTGCCTTCCAGAGATGCTTTTTTCCAGCTCACGGATCAGAAAACCGTTGAAGCTGAACTGGGGCGTTACCAGGAAAAACCGGATGTCAAGGGGATTACTGCATCTCAGAGCGATTTTTCCGGAATCGGGAAAACGATCAAAATCTATACTTACATCATGCTGGTTCTCTGGTCAACTTTTTCCAATTTCATATTGACCCTGATCCTGATCCTGATGTTTGCCGCGCTGCAGTCGCTCTGGAAAGCACCGGGTCTTGAAAAATTGAAATTCGGCAAGACGGTTGCACTGCTTTGTTATGCGGCATTTCCGGCACTTGTGATCCGGATGCTTCTGGAAAGTTTTGGTTTCCTGAACATGGCAGAGATCCTGTTTTATATTGTATTTTTCGTTTACCAGATGATTGCGTTCCATGCAGTCCGCCGTTCGATTGCCGATGGCGGTGATGTGAACGGATCAGAACATTGATATTCCAGAATGGAGGCACAGAGATGAAGAACCCGGGTGATGCGTTCCGTGTACAGAATTATTACAAGACTTTTTCCGAATATTCTCTTCCGGCATATTTTGTAACATTGCAGCCGGATGAGATTGAGGCGTTGGCAGAGGGAAAGACGGAAGGAGCTGTTGTGAAGGGAGTGATCCGCAGGATCAGTGAAGCGATGGGACATTTCTTCGGGAAACGCTTCATCTCTGTGGATTTCTGCGCGCCTACGGATTGCCCGCGTTATCTCTCTTCCAAGCACGGTTCTGTTGCATCAGCGGAAAGCGGCTGGTACTCACTTGTGACGAGTCCGAAGATCCGTGAAATGGCTGCTGCCGGGCTCGTGGAATGTATCTGTGTCCGCGCGTTCCGTACCTTTGACGTGCCGAGAGAGTTCCGTCTGTTTGTAAAAGACGGAAAACTGGCCGCTATGAGTCAGCGTTTCCTGATCCGTCATTTCCGCCGTTTGGAAAAGAGAACGGAAGAATACTGGAAACTGGCAGAAAAATTCTTCCAATCCATAGAATCTCTGCTTCCTGAGAAAGATATTGTCATTGACATTTATATTACAAGCCGCAAAAAAGTCATCATGCTTGACCTGAACCCCTGGGGTGATCCCACCGATCCTCTGATGATGGCATCATGGAACAGGGATCTCTCCACTCCGCTGGGCTGCCTGATCGTCCCGCCGCCCCATACGCTCTCAGGCGATGTGAACGTCTCTTTCTGACCTGACAAGGGAGGATGACGATGAAACAGATCCTGGTTTGCGGTCTCAATCCGGCATGGCAGAAAACATTGCAGTTTGAGAAATTGACCCTGAACGAAGTCAACCGTGCCGGGACCTTCCGGCAAATCGCATCGGGGAAAGGGATCAACTTTGCCCGGGCTGCGGTGCAATGGGGCAAATGTTCCCCCTCGGTTCTCCATCCGCTGGGCGGCGTTACCGGAAAACAGATCATGGAGTCCATGGCTGCTGAAAAGTTGGATTCGGTCACGATCACCACAAAGAGCGCGACCCGCACCTGCTGTACGTTGATGTGCAACTCTGAGGGAACCGCGACAGAGATCATTGAACCGAGCGGTGAGATCTCACCCGAAGAATATGAAAACATCATGACCGTTGCCGGTCTGGAACTTTCCTCTGCAGATGCGCTGGCGATTTGCGGGACCCGCCCGCCGGGGATCCCGGATCACTGTTACAGGGATTTGACCGCTATGGCGGCAAAGCTGGGAAAACCGGTCCTTCTGGATGCTTACAAGGGGATCGGAGATGCGTTGCTGGCAGGCGTGACAATCCTGAAAATCAATCGGGGAGAGCTCGCCGCAATGACAGGGAAAAGCACGATTGAAGACGGGATCAGAGCGTGCCTTGAGACATATCCGCTGGAGGTCGCTGCGATTACGGACGGAAAAGACCGTGCCGTGATCGGGACCCGTGAGAAGATCACCGGAATTACTGTTCCCCGGATCGGAAACGCCATCAATCCCATTGGTGCAGGCGACACCTGTTCTGCGGTTTTCTTCTCGGAATATCTTTCCGGAACCGCACCGGAAGAAGCATTTGCCTGCGGTATTTGTGCCGCGACAGCAAGCTGTATGACTGATACTCCTGCAATGTATGATAGAGATATTGCATTATCATTAAGAAAAGAAATCAAATTTTTGTAACAGAAAGGATCCCCCGATGAGTGATGACGAGCAGAGAAAATTCGCAGAGTACAGACCCCAAGACGCTTTTTCAGGTGAAAAAGAGCCGAAGAAAAAGAACGCATTCTCAAGCTGTTTCCTTTTCGGATGCGGCGGCTGCCTGGGATCATTGATCATGTTCTTTCTTGTTTTGATCATTCCCCTCCTTATCTTCGTTGGAAAGTCCGATGATTCTTCAGAGCCTGAAATTGCCGTAAAGACGGTACCCGGTTTTGACCGCGAGAGCGAGGATTACATTGCTGTCATCCCTGTTCACGGGGTAATCATGTATGGAAAGCAGAATCCCGGAGTCGTAACGCCGGAACTCTTTTCAGCGATGCTGCATAAGGCGGAAAAGGATCCCAAGGTAAAGGCTGTGATCATCAGTATCAATTCCCCCGGCGGAGAAGTCAATGCTGCAGATGAGATCTATCGCCGCATTCTGGCATTCCGCGCAAAGACGAAACGTCCGGTCATTGCTTTGATGAAATCTGTTGCTGCCAGCGGAGGATATTATATTGCTTCTGCATGCGACAAGATCGTTGCTGCTGACACCACTATGACAGGAAGCATCGGGGTCATCATCTCCGGTTACAATGTGAAAGGACTTCTTGATAAGATCGGTGTTCAAGGGGAAGTTTATAAATCCGGAGCCATGAAAGACATGCTCAGTCCTGTGAAGGATCGGACACCGGAAGAACGGAAAATCGTGCAGGAGATGGTTCAGGAGTGCTATCTCAAATTTGCCGCAATCGTCTCAAAATCCAGAAAGATCCCCCTGAATAAGATCACAAACGGTCCTATCGGAGACGGTCGGATCTATCATGGGAAAAAAGCTCTTGAGTACGGCATTGTGGATCAGCTCGGATATCTTGAAGATGCAGTTGCTCTTTGCGAAAAACTGACCAATTCCGGCAAAAATACGCTGTCGGTCAAAAACTATCAGAAATCCCCCGGATTTTTCGATACACTCATGGAAGGGAACAGCTCTCTGAAGAACGGCGTGAATGTGCGCCTGAATCTTCCCGGGAATGCGCCCCGTGTTGAACTGGAACCCGGACGGCTCTACTATCTTCCTGCAGGACTTTGATGAACCGGTTCCGGCGGGAAGAGATTGCTGCGGCACAAGTTCTTTTTGATGTGCCGCCGACTCCGTTTTCGTGGTCAGTTTCCCGGCATCTTCTTTTCCGGAGATGCCGGCGGGCTTATTTTCTTCACTACTATTTTGCGCAGGGCGGCTGGGATCCTTATGCTGATCCTCTGCTGCAGTTCACATGGTCAACGAAGAAATCAAAAACCTTTCATGAACGGCTGGAACATCATCTGGAAGAGATCCTGCGGTTTTCCTTTGATACGCTGCGGAATATCCCTCCGGCGTTCCGGAAAAGGATGCTTGCCACCCGGTTCCATGCCCGTCTGGCAGTTCTGGAACAACGCTGGCGCGAAGAGGATGAATCGAAGACTTTTGACCGGAAGAAAGCTGTCGAAGAACTGAGAGAGGCTCTCGCCGCGTTCCTGAACTCGCCCACCTGTACAGCCATTGCAGCAGCCCAGAACCTGACTTTGTTCAATAAAGCATTCAAACCGACATTCCGGTTCCATGACATCGAATTATGGTACAACCCCGGTCTGATATGGCGGGAAGGGAAGCAGCTTATCTCCTGCCGTATTCATTTCACGAAACCGGAGCCGTCATTTATCCGGGCGGAATCGGATATGTTTGCGCTGTCGGCACGGGAACATACCGGAACGCTGGAAACGCTTTCGATCTTCCGCTATTTTGCCGCCGGTGAATGGAAAGAAATTCAGTGTTACGGCGATCCGGATTCCTGCGAACGGCGCATACAGACAGATGTCCGGGAGATGACGGATCTTGCTTCCGGGGAGAAAGTCTCAATGATCGACTTTCCACCGGCTGCGGAAAAAGCGTGTTTGAATTGCCGTTATTCAGTTGTCTGTTCTGCGATATCCGAACAGTTTGATGAAGTATGATTGAGTTTTTCCATAACCGTCATATAAAAACCATTTGGAAAAATTCTTTGTAATTTCTTGTTTTTGATTGGCAATTTTCTGAAAGCGGATTATATTACGGCATATTTCCTTTTGCGGAGAGATGGCTGAGTGGTCGAAGGCGGCGGTCTCGAAAACCGTTATACCCTCCGGGTATCAGGGGTTCAAATCCCCTTCTCTCCGCCATTTTGCAAAAATGGCGAACGAAGCCGCAAGGCTTCACTTCACTGTGCCGTCAGGCACAACTTCACATCTTCACGCGGCGACAGCCGCTCTTCACTCAAAAGGTACAGTCTTTTTGTCCTTGTCACGACGGTGTATATTAATTCCCATAAGACAGGATTGGAGCCTATCGGGGGGAAGGCTTCAGTTCTGTCTTTTTTATTGGGATTGAGCTTAAAGCGATAACTATTCAACTTTTGCAAAAAGGGAATAATATCCTTGCATAGACGTCCGATAGGAATCAAGAACAGATCTTCCAAAGGTGTCCAAAGAATCGCATTTACACAATGCCTTGGCAAGATAAATTTCCTTGAGCTGAAGATTCCGTACACTTGTATCATCGCGATCTTTCCGGTTGGATGCCAGCGCATCTGAATAATTTTTGATTGCATGACCACTCATTCCGGAGGATGATAAAAGCCGTCTCAATTCCTTTGCGGCAGCAGACTGCGGATGGTGAATAAAATACATACTGACAGCACGAATATGAGAAAATTCAGATTGTACCGAAATCGTTTGTAACTTTTTGAAAATGATATCCGCGCCATCATTGATTCTGTCAAGAGCCATGATCATACTGTCCAATGGCGAACAGGATGCGCCGAATTGTCCCATTCCGCGATAGTTCCATCCCTGATCCCATTCCATGCTTTCCACTGTTCGCTTTAATAAATTTTTTCCGGAATCATCGCCCAAATAGGCAAGAATAAGAGCATACTGAATATTTTCCGGATCAGCAGAAAACATTTTTTTCAGGTTGGGGATCGCATTCTGTTCATCAAGAAAAATCAAAGAAAGGAAAGAGTGGCTCCCATCCCCGGAATTTCTGCAGACAGCATCATTTTCCTGAAGAATACTTTCCGGCAAAATCTCTTTTCCGACGAGTTTTTTCTGAAGTTTCCGGATATCAATTTTCCTCATGGGCAGCTCATCGGCAGCTGTCATAGCCGCCGCCAATCCTGCTGCGTACCCCTGATTTTGCAAGTCCGGCTGCATACGGATCAGCGGCATACAATCCCGGTGGGCACTGACCGCCAATCCGGTAACAAGGATATGTTCCAAATTTTTCGGCAGCAGCGCACGGAATGGAACTTTTGCATAATACGGCTCTTTTTCGGAAGCTTTGATAAGGAACATAGGGTGTACAGTAAATCCATGTGTATCAAAATTGCTTCGTGCGATCGTAATGGTATCAGAATACGTTCTGTTTGCATAGATATCCTGAGGTTGAAGGTGAATATCTCCATCAATGCGGCGGCGTTCCCGTGTATCGAGAATATTTGTTACATCAAAGCAGTCATTGAATTTGCCGCGCGCCATAACGAAGAAGCGTGATCCATCAGCCACATCCGAGTCGCAGACAAAGCTGTAATCGCTGTTTTCATCACTGCCTTCTGTATGCGGTTTTAATGGGAACGGTGCCAGTCCCGCACCTTGAACCGCGGGTTCTTCCGGAATGAAAGGCATAACTGCACCTCCTGCCGCCGCTGCAAGATCGGCATTTCCGGTCGCATCGACACACCGTTTTGCCAGAATGATACCGCAGCCGAACGGACCTGCACATAAGGAACCGCAGACCCGGTTCCCCTGAATAACAGCACCGACACAGAAGGTGAAATAAAATTGTTTTCCTCCGGCATCGTCTATTTCCTGCATCAGCCACTGTTGTTTCCAAATCGGATTATAGGTATTGCCATGCAGAATATCCGTGACAGGGTTCGGTCCCATTTCATTACTGCACTTATCAAGTTCCCGAGTAAAGCCGCATCGGTTCCCGAACCAGTAAGTGCAAATCATCCCGGAGGTGCAGATCCCGCCCGGATATGCCATACTTTCTGTGACGATCGTCTCTGCTCCGCTGCGTGCAGCAGCAATCGCCGCCGGTGCTCCTGCTGTTCCGGCTCCGGTTACAAGGACATCGCAGGAAGCGAGAACGGGGAGTGCATTGAGATCAAACTCTATCGTTGGAAAAGAGTCATCATTGAACCTGATCGGTTTATCCAAACGGACAACCTCATAATTTTTTCCGGAAGAAGAGAATGTTTTTACTCTGGAAGCCTTTCGTGCCGGTCGTTTTTGTATCAGAGTTTCTGCAAAAGTAAAGTTTTCTTTTGTCAGGATCCCGGATTCAGGGTCTACAGGCTTGCAGACATTGCCAAAATGATAGACACATTGGTCCGCACAGCGAACCATATCCGGGTGAAAACATGCCCGGCGCATCGTGATCATGCCTTTGTTCAGAGATTCCGGCGAAAACTCTGTAAAATTCATCCGTTTTACTGCACGGAACACAGGGTATGAAATCCCATCTTCCACAACATCCGGCAACTGCTCCAGTGTTATATCACCGGAAGTTTTGCATGCCCCGATCTGAATAAGGGAAACTTCGTACTCTCCCGGGATGAAATTATTTTCGCCATTGCAATAATATTGAGCAGCCAATCCAAACTGCGTGGCATCAAGAATACATTTTGCATTGATGGCTTGAAAACCTGTCCGGTTGGCAATAACAGCCCCTGCAACATTACCTTTTTCGTCAAGAGTCAGTGCGGCAGCAGAGGATTGAAAAAGGAAATCTGCACCAGACTCAATAAACGCCAGATCAAGCTCATGCTTCACTTGTGCCGGTGTTTTTCTTCCGGAATCCAGAAGTTCAAGCGTGGAGCAAATATCTTCCCCGAAATGGGAATAAGGGGTAGCCGCAAACACTGAATAACCTTTTTTTGCCAACTCAACAGCTTTCCGGCATCCTTCAACAGAACCGCCAAGCAGTAAAAAATCCACATTTGCAATAATTGGTACAGAGATCTTCATTTCAAACTCCCTTGAATATTCTGCTGTTTTTATTTCGCGGTACTGCTTTGCAGTCTGATAATATAATCAGCAATTTTCTGCCGAACCGATGGAATGTATGCCGGATCGTGACTGTTCCGGATCACCTCTGCAACTGTTTTCCGGTAAAAATCAAGACATTCCTGCGCCAATTTTTTATCTTTGGAAGTTTCTGCAAGCTGCTTCAGAAGTTTCATATATTTTATATCATTGAACCCGATCAGAAGCGTATCGGACCGTACTGTCCTGATAACATCGTCGAAACTGCGGAGCAGCCAGTTTCCGCCGCCCATACAGCGCCAGTCATGCCCACCATCGAACCATCCGCTGACAGCGGTGTAAAGAGACAGCGCATCAAGATTTTCATTCAGGATTATCCACGGATAACAACGGTAGTAAGAATATGCCGGTGTTCCGTTATCGACTGAGCATTTATAAACGCTGAGCTTTGCACCCGCTTTTTTCAATTCTGCAATATAGTCGATCCCTTTGGTTTTATAGTCAGTCGGATTGGTTAAACCGTAAACGTAAATGATAAACTCATCGACGAAAGGAGCGCAATCAATCACACCGCGGCAAAGAGAGATATAGGGGGTCAGCGTAATTGTTTTTCTGATTCCGGGATGATCCTGTGATATGATTTGAGCAACAGGTTTCATGATATGCCCGACTTTCTTTGCATCCGGTTCATCCCATAATTCATGGCTGTACATCTCTCTGGTGATCCCGTATTGAGCCAGAACTTTGTCAAACGCCCCGATCCATTCGCTCCATGCAGTCCTCCACTCTCTGCTGCCCTCAGGGAATTTTTTCTGAAGGATATTATGATAAAATGTATGGTAACTTCCGTAGCCGATCAGAAAAAAACACTCCTTTCTTCTGATTTTTTCTTTCAGCAACTCCATAGTCCGGGTGAGAACGGGGGCTTGATTCGGATGGATCCAATATTTTGTCAGATGTCCTCTTTCGTCAAACTCAGCCCGAAGCATGTGCGGGGTAAGCATAAATCCATTCAGCCCGATCTCATCCAGCACAGGAAGGCATGCCGCACTGAATGCCGGATTGCTGAATCCATGAAATGGGACGACATTCTTTTCTGCCAATTCAAAGGGATAGATCTCCAGCGAAAACGGAATTGTTTTTGTCTGTACGGCATTGGCTGCATTCATGGTATTTCCCCGGGTATGATGCGGGTTCGCAACAGAAAGCGGGTTGATACGGAGCGTTCCTGTATATGTTCCGGCAGTTTTTCCTTTTGTGTTGATCCGGATCCAGATCAAAGCGGATTCTCTTGCCGGAATTGTGATGGTTCCTGTATTTCCCACAGAGACAAGACCATCAAAAAATTCTCTGGTATCTTTCTGATCTGAAACTCTGGAACGGATCCCACGGAAAATTTCAATATTTTCTCTGCCGAGAACAGCACCGTTTTTTCCAAGCAGTCCATAACGTTCACACTTCTTATGATCAAGATGTTCGATCGTGATGCGGTATTCTTCTGTTTTTCCGGACAGATTGGAGATCATGACCGGCAGCGGATACAGTTCATTTCCTGCTGCAAAAACTTTGATCGACTCATTTTCAGACAAAAATTTTTGCGGGATATAAGGCAAATGAAAATCCGCTCCCGGCAGCGGCAGTGACACGATGATTTTCTGTTCTTCCAGTATGGAAAAATGAATTTTCTTCTTCAATGATTGGATTTCAGCATAAACCTTAACAGGGGTTGTAAATTTGATTTTTTCAATTTGCTTTAAATATGATTTCTTGCGTAATTTTTTATTCAGTTGAAATAATTCATTTTTACGTACAGCGATCCACTTTTGGAACGGGATATTGATCAAAACACCATAGTTTTCGACAGCGTGGAACGATTTTTCCTGAAAGGTCAGGGAACTGAATTCCTGTACATGATTCCGCTCTCTGGCGGCAAAAAACAAAATTTCTTCCGGCATGGAAGTATATCCCAGAAGCTGATAAGGAATGACTGCTTCAACTTTCCAGAACCCGGCTTCCACTGTGATATTTGCATTCCATGATGGGGTACTGCCTCCATTGGGAATACTTGTCCATTTTGCACCATTTACTGAAAATGCAAATTGAATCGGCTTTTGGGCACTTCCCGGCACAAAAAATATCTCTGCAAGATCCGCATCTTTCCACGGATTATTGAAATCGGAAAATGTTTGATTCCTGATTTTTCCGAGATCCGGATTCTTACAGAGAAGTATAACGCGGAAGGCATTTTTTTCTGCTGTAACACTTACTGAAGTTTCTGCTGAGGGGGGAAGATTTGACTTCAAAGTCCGGAAATTTCTGTAAATTTTTCCGGACTCATACACATCTTTTCCGGAATCAGTCGTTTTTTTTTCAGCCGTCCCTGCTGTCGGGAGATCAGGGATTTCTTCCACTTTCACATCGTCGATCATCATCCAGTTTCCGACTTTCATCAACATTTTTTCGCCATATTGCGTATCGGAATAAATGGGGATCAGGATCAAGGCTTCCGTTTCATTTCCGCTGTGGAACGTGCCGCTGATCGTTGTCCATGTCTTTTCATTCAAATGTTTCAACGGAGCTGTTTTCGCAAGCTGTTTTTTTATGGACGCATCAGGACCGAATGTGCCGATTCTGCAAAGGATCGCCGCCTGTTCCGGTTTGATATTGGTTTTCAAACGAAAAGAGTAACGGTAGTTTGTATTGGGCTTCAGCTTGAATGTCGAGTTTAACTTTTTCCCGTCACCGCCGATAAAGAACCATGCCAGAAAACTTTTGTGTCCATTTTTTTGATTCAAATGGATCTGAGTGACAGTCAATCTTGCAGCTTTGTTCCAGGTGGTATCTTCCGTATGGATTTTGAGCAGTGACCAGCCCGCATTGTTTTTGATCCTTGTTTCTCCTGTCAGCGGTTTATCAAAAGATCCGTTTGAAAGAAGATTTTGTGCATAAAGTCCGGTTGCCAGCAGCAACGCGAAGGTGAAAAGAATCGTTTTTTTCATAATATCAATCCCGGTTAAATTTTTCAGCTCAATAAACGATAAATCCATCACGGACGGTCAGAGTATTATCAAGGTAATACATTCTGGTCGTTGTTTCATAGGAGCGGATAGCTTTTGTAATAAAATCCAATCCGGATGTTGCTGCAGCATGTCCATCAATGAATGCCAAATTCATTTTTTGATTGTGGGCGGTATAAAAATACCCTGCACGGGATTCAACATGAACACTGACCCAGGAATAATTCCGTCGATCTGTTTGAGTTCTCATTGCGGAATCTCCTGCATAGAAATAGTCGGTGGGATGTTTTACTTTTTTAGCGACAAGGTAATAGGTATCCGTTACTGCGTTATTATAGGTAAAGTTTGTGTCGTGGCGGACATGATGTTTTGAGCTGATGGAATAAGAATCCTGCCTGGCTCCGTAAGTCCGGTTTTCATTCGTGTCCTGACCAGTACCGCGGGAGGGACAGGTGACCAGGCTCCAGTTTTTGTCGGGCAGATATCCCAGTTTGAAGTGCAAGCCAACCCAGCTTCCGTTTCCAAAGCTTGCCTGAAGGACATCGTTATAATCATTCAGATAATTGGCGATCCCTCCGACTGCGATTTGCTTCAAGTTATTGATACAGCTTGTTGATCTTGCATTTTCTCTGGCATTATTCAAGGCGGGCAATAACATTCCTGCCAAAATAGCGATGATGGCAATCACAACCAGCAGTTCTATCAAAGTGAATTTGCGAAATACAACATTTCTTTTTACTGAATACCTGCTCATGTTTTCTCTTCCCGTTTTTATGAGTTTTTACAGTTCATTATTGATAAAAAGACTTTTCTCAGAACCTTCTGATAAAAGATTTTTTTGATCTTTTATCCTTGTTTTTTTCTCACGGTTCCTGACAGGAAAATTGCTTTTCCACGAATATTCTAGCATAAAAATCAGGATTTCACAATTGACGAAAAGTACAAAATATTAACGGAAAGTCTATCACACTGTAAAATTTTTCACGAAAGATGATATCATCTCCGGCTTCAGAAAATGATTTTTTGTTTATTCCGCAATGGATGGTGTGTAACGTTTCCGGTATATAGCCGGCGTTGTGCCGACATTCCGTGAAAATTGACGGTAAAAGACTTCCAGAGATTCAAAACCGCAATCATAAGCGATCTCTTTTATTGTTTTTTCTCCGGAAGCAAGAAGCTGTTTTGCCCGGTTGATCAGTAAATTCAATAAATGCTGGTGAGGAGATATTTTCAGGTAGTGCTTAAAAATGGAGAAAAGATTTGATCTGCTGATTTCTGCGACATCTGCAATTTCATTC
>JAFTJI010000171.1 GCA_017456495.1 Lentisphaeria bacterium
ATTTTCATCAACGACACGAATGAGCTTTGTTCCCCAGAGCGCCTCCATTGCCAGTTTATGTTTTCGCTTTGCATTGATGCTTCCGGTAAGAGTTACACCCAATACCATCTGACCGCGTTTGACACGGAAAATACGGTCTGGCAATGCACTGCTCTGTGCAGCAGCCTGCTTGCTTTTCTTGCGGGCTGAGTAATAATAATATCCGCCCGCTCCCAGTGCAATAATCACCAGGATACTGAATATCACCCAGATTTTCTTGGATTTTTTCATGGCTTACTTTCCGGCAGGTTTGGCATTATTGTCTTTATTATCTTTGTTGTCTTTATTATCTTTGCCGCCGTTTTTTCCTGCAGCCTTTTTTCTGTCCCGGGCGATTCTATCCAGATTTTCTTTCCGGGCAAGGATCTTCTTTTCCACAACATCGCGGACACCCGGATCGATTTCCGGAATATTCGGGTTGGTAAAGAGAATTGTAGAACCGCGCAGAGAATCTGCGGCATTGTTCAGATCCCGGGCTGTCTTTTCAGGATCAAAAAGAACCATATACGGGCTGTCAAGAATATGTATTTTCATGAAGAACAAAAGCTGTTTGTCTGTAACAGCGTAGTTCTTGGAGGTAAAGAACTGCCCCAAAACGGGAATGTCGCTCAGGAACGGAATACTGTTCTTGCTTTCGGAAGATTCGCTGGAGTAAAGTCCGCCAAGCATAATGATCTCTCCATCAGCAGCTGTCAAACGGGTATCGACCGAACGGACAGACACGACAGGGATTCGGTTGCTGACCGGAGCTGAATTATCTCCGGAAGAGTTGGGAACTGCAAAACTTTCATAACGCACAGCGATGATGACTTGAGGATTGATTTCAAGCTGAACCGTATCGCCATTGATGATCGTCGGTTTGATCTTGAGAGACACACCGGTACGTTTGAATTTGATACTCTGGGTAACGGCACTGGATGTCACAGAGTTTTCGGTATAGGGAAGGTCTTCCCCGGTTTCCATGAGAGCTTCTTTTCCCAGGTCAGCAATGACATTGGGAGCAGCAAGGATCCTGGCGTCATCGCTGTTGTTGATCCAGTTGAGCATCAGCCCCAAACGGTCAGTATCACCATTTCCGGAAACGGAATCCAGCGGAAAAATATTGAATCCGCCTTCATTGGAACCGGTAGCACCGCTGCCGAGGTTGTATCCGATGGAACTGGTTGCTCCGGTCTTATGATTTGTGTGAGTAAATTTCATGCTGGTATCACGGGTCTCACCGTTTTTCACGATCAGCTCAACGATCTGAGTTTCCACAAGCACCTGCGGAAGAGGTTTATCCAATGAAAGCAAAACCTTTTTCATTGCATCGACACGGTCTGCAAGCACATTCAAAACCAATGTATTCTGAGCTGTAGAAGTATCAATGCTTCCGGCATCACCCAATGCATTTTCAACAACATCTTCGATTTTTTCCACGCTGACAAAGCGGCAGCGGTAGACGATCACAGCCCGGGCAGGAGTCAGTTTCGTTGCAGGAATCGGAGTCACACTCATATACGCCGGCAGAGGTTCAAATTTTCTGGTACTGACAATCGGTCTGGAATTTGTGGCAAAAAGTGCTTTCAAACGATCAATGACCGCCTGTTTCCCGGAATTGGGAGAGAAACCGGAGGCAGCTGCAGCCAATCTTGCATTCTCTGCTGGATTCGCCGGCGCTGGCTTCTTCGCCGGAGGGTTGCCTGTTTCCTGAGCAACAGCTGACACGGCAAACAATGCCGCTGCTGCAATCTGACACAAATACGTTCTGGCTGTCATGGTAAAGTTCCTTATGAAAAAATTTTTTTAATTTACTTTTTGGTAATTTAGCATATCTTAATGCCTTTTTCAATCTTAAAAAGAAAAAAAGAAAGAAGAAAAGATAAGAAAAGAAGAAAATTTAAAGAAAAAAAGGGAGAAAACAGATTTTTCTGTCGTCTCCCTGAAAGAGTCTCTCTCTTTTATGCGACACTTTTCCGGAATTTGGAAAGAGATATCACAAACAATACCACTCCGATCAGAAAAAGGATCAGGAATGGCTTCCAAACCACTTCGATCCCTGCCCCGCGATAGAGAATCGCCTGACTGAACTCTACAAAATGGGTGGTCGGTGCAGCAAGCATCACATCCTGAACCCAGTCCGGCATACTTTCCCGGGGCGTTGATCCGCCGGAAAGCATCTGCATCGGCAGAAATACAAGGATCAGAAGCATTCCGAGCTGAGGCATGTTCTGCGACATACATGCAAGGAAGATCCCGAGCGAAGTCGCAGCAAACAAATGCAGTGCGACCCCTGCAAGGAACAGCAGCACGGAACCTTCTACAGGAACCTGCATGAACATCCGGATCACAAAAATCAGCGCAAAAGCCGATGCAAGAAGAACAACAGCCATCATGGACCAAACCTTTGCCGCCATGATCTCAAAGGTCCGGACAGGCATCACCAGAAGGTGTTCCAAGGTGCCGTTCTCCCGTTCCCGGATCAATGCGGCTCCTGTCAGAATGATCGCCAGCATCGTAATATTGTTCACCAGCTGCATTACAGAGGTGAACCATGCCTGGGTCAAGTTCGGATTGAACCGGTTGCGGACAACAAACTCCGCTTGAGGCTTGACCTGTCCTTGAGCAAGATACGTCTGGATCTCTTTCTGAATGATCTGCTGGATGTAACCGCTTCCGGTAAACGCCTGAGTCATACGGGTTGCATCCACGTTGACCTGCACTTCCGGTTTATTGCCAGCCATAACATCTTTCTCAAAATTCGGTGGAAACACGACCACAAAGGTGTTTTCGCCTTTATCCATTGAGAGGTCGATCTCATTCTGTTTGATCTGTTTGGCTGGCAGGAACATCGGCGGCATGAACGCGTCCGAAATCCGCTGAGTCAGCTGGGAACGGTCATCATCCACGATCGCAATCGTTGCTTTATTGAGAGAATCCGGCTGCGCCTTGGAAGCCACAACGATCGCAACTGAAAATGAATAAAGGATCAACACCAGCATAAGCCAGTCACGGCAAAGTCCGATGATCTCTTTGATCCCGAGACGATAGATATTTTTCAATGATTGCAGCATACTCAGGACTCCTGTTTTTTCTGGAACAACACGCCAAATCCGATAATGATGGGGATCATGATCAACAGCACAAGGATCGGCTGCCGGAGGTCGGCAAAACCAAGTGCTTTGTTAAAGATCCCGCGGCTGATCAGAAGCATGTGCGTTGTGGGATAGATCTCACCGATCACGCGCGCCATTCCTTCCTGTGTGTCCACCGGGTTGGTCAGACCGCACAGCTGAACCGACGGCAGAAGGGTTCCGATCATCGTCAGGAAGATCACTGCGATCTGGCTGCGTGTCACGGAGGATGCCAGCAAGCCCATGCCGGTGGCAATCACACAATAACAGATGCAGCTGAAGATCAGAGTAAGGAAGCTTCCTTTCACCGGGACGTCAAAAATCGTAACAGCCATCACAATAAGCAGCATGCAGCTCAGCATGGAGAAAAGCAGATAAGGGAACTGTTTTCCCAGCAGGAACTCAAGCCGGCTCAGAGGGGTCACATAAAGGTTGATGATCGAGCCCATCTCTTTTTCACGGACGACTGCCAGTGCAGCAAGGATCGCCGGGATCATCAGCATAAGGATCGGGATCATTGCCGGGACCATCGCCGGAAGACTCAGCACGTCAGGATTGTAACGGTAACGGGTCTCAATGGAAACATTTCCGGGATTGTCCTGTCCCTGGTTCTGCGTTTCAAGCCATTTCTGATGCAGTGCGGAAATATAACCGTTGATCGTTTCCGCGCGGGACGGCATGGCACCGTCGATCCAGAAAGAGACTTGCGGACTCAAACCTTTTTCGATATCGCGTCCGAAACCGGGCGGGATCTCCACCACCAGACTCAGTTCGCCGCTCTTCATCCGGCGGTCAAGATCGGCATAATCTTTCACGGGTGGTTTCTCCACAAAATACCGCGAACCGGATATATTCAACACATAATTCTGACTTGCGATAGTCTGATCGCGGTCAAGGATCGCAAATGAAAGATCTTCCACGTCCATATTGATCCCGTAGCCCATCACCAGCATGAGGATGATGGCACCGAACAGCGCAAGTGTCGCACGGATCGGATCCCGCATCAGTTCAAGATACTCTCTCCAGAAACAGCTGTACCAACGCTGAATGCTGAAAACTTTATCCAATTTCTGACGGAATGCAGAAGGCGTCTTCGCCGGAGCCGGGGCAGCTGTCTGAACTTCTTTCTGTCCCATACTGCTTGCCTGTTCGGCTTTATTGGCGGGATCGGCATCTTCCAGGATCCCGATAAACGCCTCTTCCAGAGTTGCGGCATTCCGCTGTTTTACGATCTCAGCGGGAGTTTCGCAAGTCAGAGATCTTCCGGCGTGCATCAGAGAAATTCTGTCGCAGCGGTCTGCTTCGTTCATGAAGTGGGTCGTAATAAAGATCGTGACCTTATCCCGGCGGGAAAGTTCGATGATCAACTCCCAGAACAGGTCGCGCGCCACCGGGTCGACACCGGAAGTCGGTTCGTCAAGGATCAGGATCTTCGGATGATGGATCACTGCAGCGGCAAGAGAAAGTCTCTGTTTCAAACCGAGCGGAAGATCTTTCGGAAGAACGTGTTCGATCTCTTTCAGCTGGAACCGGTTCATCATCTCTTCCACCCGGGCGGGGATCTCTGCCTCCGGGATCCGGTACAGACGCGCATAGAGCTCCAGGTTCTGTCTGACGGATAATTCGCCGTACAGAGAGAAGAGCTGAGTCATATATCCAAGCTGCTGGCGCACATCCATGGAGTTGCTGCCGATGGGATGACCGAAGAGTTTGGCAGTTCCCTCAGTCGCCGGTAACAGACCTGTCAGCATACGCATGGTCGTTGTCTTGCCGCATCCGTTGGAACCGAGGAACCCGAAGATCTCCCCTTCCCGGATCTTGAAGCTGACATGATCCACAGCTGTAAAGGATCCGAACCGTTTGGTCAAACCTTCCGCCTCAATGGAATATCCGTTACTGTCAGAAGATTCCAGAGGAGGAACAAACAGATCTTTATGACCAGCCCGTTTTTCTTCCGGAAGGAGCTGGATGAATGCGGCATCCAGATTGTCTTTTCCTGTTTTGGAGAGCAGTTCTTCCGGGGTTCCGGTATCAAGGATCTTTCCTTCATCCATTGCGATAAGCCAATCGAACCGCTGAGCTTCATCCATATAAGCCGTAGCCACGATTACACTCATATTGGGCTGTTCCAGCTTGATATTGTCCACAAGATCCCAGAACTGACGGCGCGCCAGAGGGTCAACGCCGGTAGTCGGTTCATCAAGAACCAGCAGATCAGGGTCATGGATCAGAGAGCAGCACAGACCAAGTTTCTGCTTCATACCGCCGGAGAGTTTCCCTGCCGGACGATCCAGGAACGGATAAAGCCCTGTACTCCTGGTCAAACGGTCAATGCGCCTGCGGCGTTCTGCAGCATCATGTCCGAAAAGTCGTCCGAAGAATTGGAGGTTCTCTTCCACTGTCAGGGTAAAATAGAGATTTTTTCCCAGTCCCTGCGGCATATATGCAATTCTCGGGCAAACCTTATTGCGGTGCTTCGCATCGCGCATGTCGCCGCCGAGAACTTCCAAAGTCCCATCCTGCATTTTGTGGGCTCCGGTGATCAGGGAGAGCAAAGTGGATTTTCCAACTCCGTCAGGTCCGATCAGACCAATGAGTTTCCGCGCCGGAATATCCAGCGAAACAGAATCAAGTCCGACCGTCTTTTTTCCGTAAACCAGGGAGAGATCCCGGAACGATACAGCAGGAGCAGATGTCTCCATCACTTTCGTTCCTTCACTCACTTCTTATCTCCTCTGTCTTTCCGCAGAACCAGAAATGCGGGCCATTCTGCTTTATCATCCAATCTCACCCATGCAACGCCGGGAAGTCCGGTCTTGACATAATCAACATATTTCTTCAGCAGAACCGGATCGACTTTTGCCTTGACACGGAACATCAGTTTCTGGCGTTCCACTTTGGTTTCAACCGTTTTCGGTGTGAACTGGGCAACGCTGGAAACAAAAGAGACCTTTGCAGGGATCGGAATGTTGGGGATCGCATCAAGAATAATACGGACATCCGCGCCGATCTTCACTTTTCCGGCAGCTTCTTCAGGAAGGAAGAACGTCATATAGACATCTGTCAAATCAACAAGGTTCAGGACTTTTCCGCCGGCGTTGAGGACTTCGCCTTCTTCGGAAATTCTGTACTGGATCCTGCCTTCCAGCGGGGCAAGCAGTTCACTGTCATCAATATCTGCCTGAGTTCTTGCGGCATTAGCTCTTTCTGCGAGGATCTCGGCTTCTTTCTGGGCAACAGTCGCTTCTGCTGCGGCAAGTTCTGCCTTTGCAGATTCATAAACTGCCTGTGCATTTTCAAATGTCTGTTCTGAAGTGGCATTACTCTTCAGCAGTGTCTGTTCACGTTTGAAACGGAGTTCTGCATTTTTCAGATTGCTCCGCTTCTGCAAAACAACTGCCCGGGCTGCAGCAAGTTCTGCTTCTTTCACTTTGATATTCGCCAGATTCTGGGCAAGCTGTGCTTTCAGTGTGTTTGTCTGCATCAGAACAAGTTTCTGTCCTTTCTGCACATAATCACCTTCCTGAGTCAGGATCTTTTCGATTTTTCCAGCCAGTTTTGTGGAAATACTTACCTCGGTTGCTTCCAAACGTCCGTTCCCGGATGCAAAGGCAGGGTTGCGGTAAATCGCATTGTCGCGATAGTTCTTTACCAGGTAAAATGCCAGTCCAACGACAGCAATCACCACCAATACAATTACAAGTTTCTTCATGCAGAATCCCTTTCTTTTTTTGTTTTAGACACCGTTTTCTCATCTATGGCAATAATATATATACAAAAAAAAATAATTGCAAGAAATCTGCAATTATTTTTTTTGTTTTTTTTGGGGGGATGTTCTCTTACAAATCTTCCAGCAAACCGACACATCCGTCAAGGACATCGTTCCAGGTGGCACGGAAATCTCCGGTGTACCACGGATCAGCAACCTCGCCGGGACGGTCCGTGTAATCCATCAGCAAACGGACTTTTCCCTCCGGATCACCGCCTGTAAAACGTTCCATGTTCCGTAAATTCCGGTGATCCATGGCAATCAGCAAATCAAAATCATCATAATCTGCACGGGTCATCTGACGGGCAAATTTTCCATTGCAGGAGATCCCGTGTTTTGCCAGAATACTGCGGGTCCCGTAATGAACCGGATTTCCCAATTCTTCCGTGCTTGTCGCCGCAGATTCTATGTAAAATTCATCTTCCCGACCGGCTTTTTTCACCAGATCTTTCATGACAAATTCCGCCATAGGACTGCGGCAGATGTTTCCGTGACAGACAAATAAAATTCTGATCATAAACTGATTTCCACAGCTCAGCGGGAAAGTTCTTCCTGCAGAAGTTTGATCACAGACTTCGGATTTGCTTTGCCGCGGCTGGCTTTCATGACCTGTCCGACAAAGAACTGAAGAACCGCTGTTTTTCCATCCTTGAACTGCTGAACCTGATCCGGATTCGCAGCGATTGCCTGCTGGACAAAACCGAGGATCGCAGATTCATCGGAGACCTGAACAAGTCCTTTTTCCTTGACGATTTCAGCAGCCGTCTTGCCGTTTTCAAACATATCGGCAAAGACTTCTTTTGCAATTTTTCCGTTGATTGCGCCGGAGTCAATCATATTGACCATTTCGCCCAGCATTTCCGGTTTGATCTTGCACTCTGCAACAGAGATTTTTGCTTCGGAGAGCAGACGCAGCAGTTCGGAAATGATCCAGTTTGCCACCAGTTTCGGAGCTTTGGAGGATTTTGCTGCAGCATCGAAATATTCAGAGATATCCTGTTCCAGAGTCAGCACATGAGCATCGTAAGGTGTCAGGGAGTAATCGTTGACAAAGCGGTTTCTGCGTGCTTCGGGGAGTTCCGGCAAGCCCTGTCTGATTTCGTCGATCTCTTCATCGGTGAAATTCACGGGCAGCAGGTCCGGTTCCGGGAAGTAACGGTAATCATCCGCATTTTCCTTGGTACGCATGAGATAGGATTCGCGGGTATCATCATTCCAGCCCCGGGTTTCCTGAACGATCCGTTCGCCGGATTCTTTCATGATGATCTGGCGTTTGATCTCGTAAGCAATTGCACGGTGAACAGCAGAGAAACTGTTGAGGTTCTTCAATTCGACCTTTGTTCCGAAAGCAGTTTCTCCGACCGGACGGATGGAGATATTCACATCGCAGCGCATCTGTCCTTTTTCCATGTCGCAGTTACCGATCCCGCCGTACTGCATGATCTGCTTGAGAGCGGTGAGATAAGCGTATGCTTCATCGGCACTTCTCATATCGGGTTCGCTGACGATTTCCAGAAGCGGCACACCGGCACGGTTGAAGTCGACCCCGGTGGAGGTTCCGAAGTGAGTAGACTTTGCCACGTCTTCTTCCAGATGGATTCTGGTCAGACCGATATATTTATCCGGCAGTTCATTTCCGGAAAAACCTTTCCCGCTGATGTGGATTTTTCCCTGCACGCAGAACGGCATATCGTACTGGGTGAGCTGATAGTTCTTCGGCATATCGGGATAAAAATAACTCTTGCGGTCAAATTTGCTCTTGTTGGGGATGGAGCAGCCGCACATCAAGCCTGCCGCGACAGCTTTGCGGATGGCTTCCTTGTTCGGCACAGGCATCACGCCGGGATGTCCCATACAGACAGGACAGACATTAGTATTGGGTTCTGCGCCGAATTCATTCGGACATGTACAGAACATCTTGGAGGCGGTAAGTACCTGACAATGGACTTCCAGCCCGATCACTGCTTCGTATTGTGTACTCATATTTGGTATTCTCCTGATTCCGGTAAGATACTCTCATTTCCGGATTTTTTCAAGTCCGGTTCAAAAATTAAATTTCAATCAGCTCATATTTTCTGCTGCCAAGTCCGATTTTTTCAGCATAGGCAAGCTGTTCGCTGCCTTTGAATTTTTTCCCTGCCTTTTCCGCGGCATCCAGACAAGCCTGGTCGATCGCAACAGGATCAGTTGAAGCAAAAATTCCAATATCGGGAATACATGCCCGCATGGGGAGCGGTTCACAGTCGCAGCCGCGGGTCACACTCATAGCAAAGTTCAGATAAATATTTTTCTTCCCCCGATGTGCCGCATAGGCATATTCCACAAGTTTTTCCCGGAAATTATTCGCTCCGAACAGCATATTTTTCAATCCTGCCCAGCTTAAAATAGAAACTGCATGATGCCGGCAAATGGAAAAACAGGCACCGCAGCCGATACATTTTTCATGGTCGATCACCGCTTTTTTCCGGGTAACTGTAATCGCTTTCACCTGACAGCGTGTCGCACACAGTCCGCAATGTTTGCAGAACAGGTTGAAAATTTTCGGTTTAACACTCAAGTGCATTGCCATTTTACCGCCTTTTGCCGCGCAGCCCATGGAAAGCTGTTTGACTGCACCGCCAAATCCGGCAAGTTTGTGCCCCTTGAAGTGAGAACAGACCAAAATCTGTTCCGCTTCAGCAAGACCTTTTGCCACGGCACAGCTCTGAAAATGTTTCAATCCGACTTTGACATCTGCGGCCTCTTCGCCGTTGGCTCCGTCTTCGATTTTTACCGGGATCCGGGTAAAACCGTGAGCTTCAGCCAGCTTCAAATGTTTTTCCCGGCTGAACCGTTCCCCGCCATAGAGAACACTGGTCTCGGAAAAACGGCAATCTATCCCATGCCCCTGAAGAAAATCTATCAAACCATCATACATTTCCGGTTTCAGATAAGTCCGGTTTCCCTTTTCCCCAAAGTGAACTTTAATGGGAATTTGATCCGCAAGAGTCACCTGCTCCCGTTCGAGTACAGCCTGCAGCAGCCGGACAGAAGCCTCCTTTGCACAGGTTCCGGCAGGAATAAAGTAGACGTTTGACATTCAGACACCTCAAAAGTTCTTCGTATATTCCAAAAGTTTCGGAAGCAGAGCCGGGTTCGCAGCAACGATCCCTTTCGCCGGATAATCCGTTCCGTTCCAGTAATCCCGAACCTCAGCACCGGCTTCCTGCGCAATCAGCACTCCGGCAGCAATATCGTAAAGGTTCAGACAATATTCCCAGTAACCGTCATAAGTTCCGCAAGCGATATTGCAGAGATCAAGGGCGGCAGAACCGCACCGTTTGATGTCACGGATATTCGGAACCAGCGCATTGAAAAGCGGAAGTCCGTTATGTTCCAGTTTTGCCCGGACACAGGCGAAGCCGGTCGTACAGGCGGCATCAGCAAGTTCCGTACAGCCGGAAACGTGGATCGGCATATCGTTCAGAAAAGCCCCTTTTCCTTTTTCCGCATAGAAGAGCTGATCCAGCGCAGGCGCATAAACAACTCCGGCAACCGTCCTGCCATTCTTCTGAAAAGCAATGGAAATGGAAAAGTAGACATGCCGTTTCACAAAACTCTGGGTTCCGTCGATGGGATCGATCACCCAGCAGAACTCAGAGCCGGTATTGCTTTTTCCGGTCTCTTCTCCAAAAAAGTTGTGATCGGGATACTTGCTGCGGATCGTCTCAATAATCAGCTGTTCCACTTTACCGTCTGCAGTGGAAACAAGGTCTGCAGCAGTTGCTTTGGAATGGATCTCGTTAGGACGGATCCCGTTGAAATACTCCATGGCGAGCGCACCGGCTTTTTTTGCCAGACTGCAAATAAATTCTTTCATTTTCCCATAATTCCTTTTTTACGCAGCATTTCCATAAATTCAGGAACTGCCTTTTCGAGTCTCTTGCGGGAAAGCTCATTGGCTTCGAGCAAAATCGGAGCAGAGACGGTTCTCATCTTTTTACCGATCGGTGAACGGTAAAATTTTGTGATTTCCCTGATCTCCGCGACTGTGAAATATTTCAGATAGATCCCCGCAAGATCTTTCTTTACGGCATCATACCCGGCAGTCCGCATGAAAAACTGCAGCATGTCAAATTGATAAGCCTTCATCTGAGGGAACGCATTGGTTTGATTCTGAACCATCGTAAGAATGATCTGGTTCATCTGTTCCCGCATTCCCTGAGCCTCGAACATCTCATAAACAGCTTGTTCGTCCGACTCTTTGATCTCTGCCTGAAGCGGAAAAACAGATACAGAGAGAAGCAATGCAACAGTTAAGAATTTTCCAAAGTTTTTCATTATGCCCGGACTCCGTATTTTGCAGCAAGTTTCCGCAATGCCTCCACCTGCTTGATGCTGAGTACCTTTCCGGCTTTTTTCTGTTTCATGAGCGAATCAAAAAATTCTTTGTCATCATACACGCGGCGGCCGCGCTTGACCGGTTCCGCCCATGCAGTGATCCTGGACATCTCCCGCAGCAGAATATCTGCATCAGAAGGCGCACCGGCAGGTTCGGCAGCAGGTTGTCCGGCAGGAGCAGCACTGATTCCGGCTTCTGAAGCAAGTTCTGCAAAACCGGGAATGGAACCACTGTAACGGGCAGCAAGTTTCACCAATGCAGCCATCTGTTTTTCCGACAGTGTTCTTCCGGCATTGAGCTGATCTTTCAGAGAGGTGAAGAATTTTTTATCATCGTAAACTCTTGCACCGCGTTTTTCAGGCGGATTGAACTCCACTTTATCCAAAGCGGCGATCAGGTCAACCTGGATCTGCGGCGGAGGATTGTTTGCAGCAGCCTCTTTCCGGGCTTCCGCCGCTGCACGTTTTGCCTGGATCTCTTCCGATTTTTCCTGAACTTTCTGCAGATCTTCCAGAATCCCGTTGGCAGCGCAGAAACTTTCAATATCGCCGAGCTGGTCAGCATACTTCACAAGGAATGCCATCAGAGCATCCCACTGTTTTCCGGAAAGAGCCTTCTGCTGTTTCTGGATCGAAGTAAAGAACTTTTTATCATCATAGGTACGGTTGCCCCGCTTTTCGGGAGCATCCCACTGCCGGATCCCGGAAAGATATTCGACTAGTGAAGCCACCTTGGAAGATTCCGGTGCGCCTTCCTGTTTTGCCTCATCCAGCCAGCCGGAGAACTGATCGTAAAACTCCTGCATCATGGAGGTCCATTGGACAGCACCTTCTTCCACCTGGTCAAGTTTCGTTTCCATATCAGCAGTAAATCCGGTTTCCATCAGGACCGGCAGAGCGCGGACAAGATAATCGTTGACTTTAAATCCGAGTTCCGTGGGAATCAGCTTGCCTTTTTCCTTATTGACATACTCCCGTTCCTGAATGGTATTGACGATGGTCGCATACGTTGACGGTCGTCCGATGCCGTTGGATTCCAGTTCTTTGATCAGTGTCGCTTCAGAGAAACGCGGCGGCGGTTCCGTGAATTTCTGTTCTGCAAGAAGATCCGCAAGGGTACAGAGATAACCTTTTTTCAGCTTGCCGAGGACTTCCGGATTGTCACCGTCTTCCTCCTGCGCAACGCCCTCTTCCTGAATGTTGTACATCCGCAAAAATCCGGGAAAAGTGGTAACCGTCGCAGTCGAACGGAACTCATAAAGGCTCTTTGCAGACCCTTCTGTTGTAACAGTGGTCCGCAGCTGTTCAGCGGGAGCCATCTGGCACGCCACAAAACGCTGCCAGATCAGTTTATACAATTTATACTGTTTCGGATCCAGATACTCTTTCAGAGATTCCGGGGTCCGGTTCACATCGGTGGGACGGATCGCTTCATGCGCCGCCTGTGCCGTGGATTTCGATTTGAAAAAGTTCGGTTTTGCCGGAACATACTGATCCCCGTATTGGAACCGGATAAATTCACGGCAGGCGTTCCGGGCTTCATCGGCAATATTCACAGCATCGGTTCTCATGTAGGTGATCAAACCTGCGGTTCCAACTCCGATGTCGATTCCTTCGTAAAGCTGCTGTGCGATCCGCATGGTGGAACTTGCCGAGAAGCCGAGAGCAGAACTTGCAGCCTGCTGCAATGTGCTTGTAATGAACGGCGGGGGAGCATATCTGCGGCGCGGCTGGGTGTCGATATCTGCAACTTTCCAGTTCTGAACAGCGCAGACATCTGAAGCGATCACATCGGCATCTGTCTTCGCATTGACTTCAAACTTATCGCCGTTGATGCGGAACAGTTTTGCTGCATAATTCCCGGCGGTCGAAGAGTTGAAAATCGCATTGAAGTTCCAATACTCTTTCGGAACAAAAGCCAGGATTTCCCGTTCCCGTTCGCAGACGATCCGCAATGCAACGGACTGCACGCGTCCGGCACTGATTCCCCGTTCGATCCGGGTCCACAGCAGCGGACTTACCATATATCCCACGATCCGGTCGAGGACGCGTCTTGCCTGCTGGGCATCCACACGGTCCATATCAATTTCGCCGGGGCTTTGGAACGCTTTGGAAATGGCATTCTTTGTGATTTCATGGAATGCCACACGGTGGAATTTTGCTTTCTTGTTCGCCTTTGCCAGCACCTCATAAAGATGCCATGCGATTGCTTCTCCTTCGCGGTCAGGGTCAGGAGCAAGGTAGATCTCATCCACCTTCTTTGCGGTCTGTTTCAGATCTGTAATATTCTTCCCGCGCGCTTTTGATTCCTCATAAAGAGGAGTGAATCCGTTTTTGATATCGACGCCGAAAACGCGTTCAGGCAAATCACGGATATGTCCGTAAGAAGCCTTGATAATATAATCCTTGCCCAGCATCTTACCGATGGTCTTCGCTTTGGCAGGAGACTCCACTATAACTAATTTGCTCATTCTTTCTTCCTGTTGTTAAAGTTCATCACAGGCGGCAGTCATAAAAGGAAAGTCCCGCCCGTACGCATGTGTATATACATTGCATCCGGAAACGGGATTTGTCAAATGTTTTTCTGAAAAAAGTTTTATTTCACGTCTATGACACCGCCCCAGGAGGTTGCCAGTCTGGAACCGTCCTTGAAGTCGCTTCCTTTGGGATTCAGCTCGGAAAAGACAGCCACTTCGGAGCCGACTTTAATGGTTTTACCGCTCTTGGGAGCTGTAAATTCCACTGTATTTTTACCTGGATCTGCACACTTGATATAATATCTGTATCCCCAGGGATTGGCAAAGAATCCACCGGCCTTCATATATTCGGGAGGCAGTTCAAGGAAAGAAATCTTCTTGCGGTTGACCCCTTTGAAGTCATTCCCGCCATCTCCACCGCCGGGATATGTACCACAAAGAGCAAAAATGATTTTGTCGTAATCATTCAGGCCGGCAAAAGTCGTTGCTCCCGCTCCATTGGTTCCGCCCACAGGGTCAGCCGTTTTGACAGGGTACTTCTGATAAGCGGTTTTATAGTTTTTCAGAGCGATAGCAATAGTATTTGCGCCTGCAGCAGCTTTGGTTTCATTTGCTTTCTCTCTGGATCTTCCGACCATGGGGAATACCAATGCGGCAAGAAGTCCGATGATCGCAACGACTGCCAATACTTCGATCAGGGTGAATTGTTTTCTTTCTGTTGTCATAAATACCTCCTTGACGTTATCAGAAAACGCCTTTCATAATCTTTAAGTTTTTGTAATCCCGTTCCAAACGTCTCATTGTTGCATAGTCATTCCGCTTGCGGGCTTCTCTGTAGTGTTCTCTGACCGTAGTTTTTGCTTCATTGATTACTTTGGAACGAAGAGCTTTCGGAGCAATCTCATAAGCGACTTCATAAAGTCCGAGCAGATTACAGAAACAGTAGGCAGCTTCCTGATCGAATCTCTTCACAGAGAAAAGTTTCCGTACGATGTCATTCTTATCATTGATAAGCAGATTGACAAAGGGAACCGGAATCGCACCGCTTTCAAGAAAATATACTTTTCCATCAGTAATTTTCTCTATTGTAAGAGTCGTTCTGCCAAGCCCCATGTTCAGATCAGTGGCCCCGACGACCATCTGCTGGAAGTGCCCGAGATTATTCAAATCGTTAAGAGCTTTCCAGACTTCATAAGCCTTGGCAACAGGGGCATGATACTTATTGTACTCTGCTGTCAATTTTGCGAGCTCTCTTTTAATGTCCGGTGTCTGCGGCAGCGATTGATAGACAGGGTTGATCCGGATATTGTAAGCAGCATCCAAATCTGCTTTGTAAATGGCATCGAAAAAGAGTTTTTTGAGATTTTGAGTATCTTTACGGATGGCGGTCAAAGCATCTGCCCCATTCAATAATTTGATAGCGGCGGGCTTTGTATTGGGAGCACTGCTCCGGTTAGCTTGAATTCTCAAATCATTCAAAGCTTTCCGGTCTTGATCCTGCTGTTTTCTGGCTGCATCGCGTTTCTTATTTTCGGCGGCATTGACCTGTCCCTGAACAATGCCATCCACCTCGCTGAAGTCAAAAGTTTCATCACTGTTATCTGTTCTGCGGACCGTCGCGCTGGACCGTCTTGCCACAGCATCTGCTTTATCCTTCTCAGCTTTCTTCAATCTTGCATAATTCTGTTCAGCTTTCTGTTTCATCACGGCAATTGCTGCCTTGAACTTATCCAACTGAGTTTTCTGTACACGCAGACGTGGACGCTGCGCATTGGTAATGGACTCCAGATTGGCAATAAGGTCTGCAATAAGGGTACATTCCTGCCTGGTCGGAATTTTCTTGCCGATTTTTGCCTGATGCGCCTCGATATCCTTGCTCCGTTTTTCAAAATCAACCACAAAGAGCTTGAATGCTTCGTAGCTGTCATACAGTTCCTGAGATTCTTTACTGAGGCTGTCGACTTGAGCAAGGATCATGCTTGATTTGTCAGAAGGAACCCCGAGAGCCTTGGCTGAGAGTTCTGCCTGTTTGAGAATTTTCTTGAAATCTTCAAACTTGGAAGGATCTGCTTTGAACTTTTCAAAAGCCTCCTGTAGTTTGGAGCCCTTTCCTCCGCCTTCGGTCAGATATTCCATTGCCGCCTGAGTATTCTTAGTGGCAAGATACCAATAACCGCCCGCGGCAGCACCAATAATCAACAGAAAAATCACAAAAGTGGTGATCGTTGTTTTTCTTTTTGCCTGCTGCTGTTTCTTGCGTTTAGATTCAGCCAGAGCCATCGCACCTAAAACTGTTCGTTTTTCCGGATGATCCTTCAAATCTTTTAACAATGCTATCAGCTCTTCCAACTCTTTTGTAAACGCTTCCCAGGAAGCAAAACGTTTTCCGGGATTTTTGTCCATCATCTTTTTCAGAAGAGCAACTGTTTCATCGGAGATTTTACAGCCGGGGTTCCGCTCGGAGGGGTTCGGAAAATCTGCCTGACAGTGCATCTGCAGGATGTTTTCGATCACCTTATCATCATAGGGAGGGACACCGACGATCAGCTGGTAAAGAGTTACCCCGAGAGAATACAAATCTGTTGTCCAGCTCAATTTTTTTCTCAGGATCTGTTCGGGAGACATATAGAGCGGTGAACCTTTCACGCTGTCCTCTTCCTCACCGTCCTCTCCTAATTTCTGAGCGATCCCGAGATCCATGAGCATTGCTTTGTTTTCTTCCCGGTCAAACATAATATTCCCGGGTTTGATATCCCGGTGGAACATCTCATACTTATTCCACACATGAGAAAGAGCTCCGGCAATCTGAGCTGTGAGTTCCAATGCCCGAATCTCTTCCATAGAGCCATCCTCTTGCAAAATTTGATCCAGTGTATCACCTTTGATATACTGCATTGCAAGAAAATATATCCCGTTTTCACAACCGGCATCAAAGGCGTTCACAATGTTCGGATGATGAATCTGCCCGGTATTCCGGACTTCATTCAAAAATTGCTCAACTGATGAAGCGTCTTTTGTCACAGACGGATTCAGGATCTTCAATGCGATCTGACGCCGCATTGATTTCTGCTCGGCAAGATAAACCGTTCCCATTCCGCCGGAACCAAGTTTCTTCAGGATAGAATATCCATGCAGCTCTGTACCGGCAGGAAGATCATCATTATTTTCAACAGGAGAAACTTCCGGAGATGATTCCGGCTGAGGAGGTGTTTCTTCCAGTTCATGAAGTTTTTTCAGTTTCAATACCATAATATTCCCCTTATCTCAGGTAAAATCGTTTATATACACTATTCATCCTACAGTAATATAGGAGCATTTTTTTTATTTGTCAAGTTTTTTTCAGTCCATCTGTATGATTTTTCCGCAAGATTCATGAATATGAAACAAAAAAAATAGAAATCTTTTGCATTTTCAGTTTGCATTTTCCTGAATATCCATTATATTACCGGATATTAACACTATCAAGTGTCCGCTTAGTTCAGTTGGTTAGAACGCATCCTTCACACGGATGAGGTCACAAGTTCGAGTCTTGTAGCGGACACCATTTTTTTTGCCCTGATTTCATTAAAAAAAATCCTCCTTTGCCAAACGCGCCGGAGGATCTGAAAAATACTGTTTTTAAATCTCTTCCGCCAGTTCCCGCCATTTCTGCAGCAGGATATCTGCTGTTTTCATGGAGTAGGGATTGGAACGCGGAGTATCTTCATACCCGCCGCGCCCGAAGTTCCAGGAGTTGGGAATATATCCGCTGTGGTTGGTATAAGTTCCCGTTCCATTGGCAAGAGCTGTGATCATACAGATCCGACCGCCGAAAATCCCTTTCCGGACAGCCAGCCCGATTTCCGTGAAAGGTTCGCTGGGCAACGAAGCGATCATAAAGGAGGAACCGAACGCAATTCCAGTCAGATACAAACGCATTTTTTCTTTGTGTGCAGCCTTTTCCAACAGTGCCGTTGCAAAATATTTCAGGACAGCCGGGGCTCCTTTCGCCAGGTCTTCGCTGTTCAGAGTCCCTGCATTGATATCGGCATCAGGATATTTTGCAATGGTTGCTTTTGCGTCTTCGATCTCTTCTCCGGAGATCTCACGGGGCATGGTGATGGCTTCCCCGAACACAACTTTCATAGTACCGCCGTCCACTGGACGGAGTGTGTTCAATGCTGTCAGAACCGTTTCCGCATAACCGGAACCGAGCCGTTCCGCTTCGCCGTAAGAGTTCTGCTTTTCGGAACTGGAGACGTCAAAGTGGTTGATATTCCCCTCTGCTCCGGTGAACGGAATGACCATGGAACCGTCACCCAGTTCTTTTTCCAGTATTCTGCGGTAGAATCCGGGCCAGTCGGCAGAAACTCCTGTTCCGCCTACGGTATCGGCATGATTCACAATACTGCTGAGCAGGAGTTTGATTTTCCCCCCGGACTTCACAGCAAGCAGCGGGATTTCGGGATCGATCTCACCTTCGGGGCGGACGATATCGGGATTGAATTTTCCGGGGTTGGTCATTACTCTGCCGCTTTTCATCCAGTAGCGGCGGTTGAACAGGAAACGGGCATCAGAAGTCAGTCCCTCAAACAGTTCACCCTCCTGCAGATTCTGAACAGCTTCAGCCAGTGCCGCTGCAGCCTGTTCTGCAAGAAACGGGACATAATCCGGGTTATGTCCCTGTCCGATCCGCACTTCCGGAGCCGTATGAGTATGGGTCGCAGAGATCGTAACGTTCTTCCGGCTGAAATGAAGGAGCCCTTTTTCCTGAACCTTTGCAAGAATTGCATCACACAGATACAGAGGAACGCAAAGGATATCAAAATGGAGGATCGCGGCATAATCGGGACCTTTTTTGAACACTGCGGTACGGACTTCCAAATCATCCAGAACATGATCCCACATTCTGAGGTTGAAATATCCGGCAAGAGAAATCGGAACGTTCGGGTTGATGTTGCGGCGGGCAAAACCATATTCGATTTTCATAACAAGTACTCCTGAGTTTTAGATTTCCGTTAAAATACCTCTGCTTCTTCCGTTTTTCAAGTAAGCAGGAAAATAATATCAATGTTTTTTACGTTAGAAAGATTAAGATTATGAAAAACCTTTTCTTTTCCGCTTGAAAAATGAAAGGATTGTGTTATCTTACCTCAAGAGACATTGTTTCCCCAAAAATGGAAACGAACGAAACTAAACTGATCAAGGAGAAAAAAATGTCCGGTTATACTCTGACAACAAAAACTGTTCATAATGCAGAAGGATGGCAGGTCGAAACCGATTCTGTCAGCATTTTTACAACGAAAGGCGGTGCAATGACCGCACCCGTCACCTTCAAATTTGCAGACGGTTCCACCGTTCAGCCCTATCATGTCACCCCCTGGCAGGATGAAAACAAAGGCGGAATGGGCAATGACTGTCTGAAGAACCTCCGCGGCGAATTTTTCTGTCTTCCCTTCGGCGGAAACGGTGATGCACTCAACGGCGAACTTCACCCCTGCCACGGCGAAGTTTCCGGCGAAGACTGGACCCTTTCTGATGTTCAGGAAGATGCAAACAGCGTAACAATGGAATATAAGTTCTCCATGAAAGCACGCGCCGGAGAAGTTACCAAAAAGATCAAAGTCAACTACGGCGAAACCGTTCTTTACCTCTCCGATTCCGTTTCCGGTTCCCATGGCGATATGCCTGCCGGACACCATCCGATTATCCGCATGCCTGCCGACGGCAGCAAGATGTATCTCTCATTCGGAGAATTTGACAAAGGATTGACCAGCCCGGGTCTCTTCTCCAATCCGGATGCAAAGGAGTATCAGTATCTCGCTCCCGGAGCAGAGTTTTCCGCAATCGAAAAGATCCCCACGATCTTCAAAGATCCTGAATTTGCAGACTACTCCGTCTATCCCTCTCCCTATGGTTACTGTGACCTCTTCTCTGTTTTGAAAAAGCCCTCCGAAACTCCCGCCTGGTCCGCAGCAGTCTACCCCGAAGAAGGATTTCTCTGGTTCGTCCTGAAAGATGCGTCCGTCCTCCCCATGACAAGTGTCTGGGTCTCCAACTCCGGAAGATTCGGCGCACCCTGGAACGGAAGAACCTATTGCATCGGAGTGGAAGATTCCTGCTCCTATTTCGCAGCCGGTCTCAAACCGTCCGTGGAAGAAAATGAGCTGAACAAAATGGGTTATCCCACTGCACTGAATTTTGACGGTACCACCGAGATCCGGATGATCCAGGGGGTTGCCGCAATTCCCGCAGGATTCGGAAAAGTTGTAGACGCAAGTTTCGAAAATGAAACAGTGACGTTCAAAGATATCACCGGAAAAACAGCTTCTGTTAAATGCAATTACAACTTTGTGATGGCGTAAAACAAAGCCGGATCGACCGGCATGCTGCCATGATCTTTATCACGGCGTTGGTCTTTTTGTACCGACCGATCATGGCAGCGGGTTTCATGACCTGGGCAGGGATCACCATTTTCTCCCAGGGGCTTTTTGTTCTCCTCGCAATGGTTCTCGTTCTGCTGCGATGGGAAACGTTCCGATCCGTCCTGATAAATACCGGCTGGACCGCAAAAATCTGTGCGGGAGTCCTTCTCGGAATGGGACTCCTTCATTGGATCGGCGGAGGTTTTTACCGTCCGGAATACTTAGGCATTTCGCTCTACTGGTGCATCCTTCCCATCTTCGGAGCAGTCTACCGGAATGATTTGGAACGGAAACTTCCGACTGCTCTCGGATTCTTCTGGCTTGCCAATGTAATTGTCTGCATCTGGACAGAATCTGCCGGTTATGGAATGCACGGAATTACCGGAAACTGGAACTGGAGCGCGATCCTTATGCTCATTTCCATTCCTTTTGCGATCCGCTGTATTCCGCAAAACTGCAGAGGACGACGCATTTATATCGTTTTGATGCTGCTCGTTACATTCGTGCTGATGGTATATCTCCAGTCACGGGCAATGGTTCTTTCCGGTGCAGCTGCAGCCGGATTCTGGCTCTTCATGAAGTTCCGGAAAGCCAGGATCGCTCTGGCAGCAGCTTTTGTACTTTTGATTCTTGCCGGGGGATATATGGCATTCAAAGTATATCCGGAGCGGACTCAGAATTTCCTGAAAAACGAGATTCGCGTTGAATTATGGAAGAGTGCAGTCAATATGATCCGGGATGTTCCAACGGGTGCCGGAGTTGTTGAATACGAAAACATTTCCATCCCGTACCGGACAATTGAATATTTCAAACACCGGCATGCAACGCTCAGAGACCCTCATCCTCACAACGAAGTGCTTTATCTGGCTGCAACGCTTGGAGTCGCAGCAGCTGCTGCGTTTCTTGTCTGGATCATCATCGCTCTGATCAGAGCGGTTCAGGAGTATGACAAAGGTTTCATGAGCCGGAAAAGAGTATTGTTCCTTTTAAGTTTCATTGTGATTTTATGCAGCAGCATGCTGGATTTGACTCTCCAGGTCTGGCCAGTCGGTTATCTGGGATTGCTTTACTTCGGAATGTTTGCATTTCCGGGGAAACGGACCCGGGAAGAAGCCGCTGCGGTTCCGGCAAACAAAATCGGCAAAATCCTGCTCGCTTTCACGATTCTTCTGGCATTGATCAACCTGGCTGGAACCTTCTGCTGGGAAGCCTCACATGATGCAGTCAGAAGAATGAATACTCCTGCGGCAAAAAAATATGCAAAAGCAGCCCTGCTTCTTGCCCCTGAAATTCCGAATCTGATCTACCGTGCCGCCATGGACATGGCACCCCGGGATCGTGATTTTTCCATGGAATTGGCAGATCGCATGCAGGAATCTCCCTGGAGAGATTATTGCCATATCCACGGACTCAAAGCAATGCTTTTTGCGGTCAGAGGCGAAAATGAAAAGGCAATTGAAGAGTATATGCTGGATGCAAAATGCTATCCGCTGCAGATTCTTCCCTGTTGGGGAATCCTTATGGCATACGGGCGCATGGGCAGACAGGATCTCTTTTTCCCGGTCGTTATGGAATTGCGTCGACGGATCAAGGCGCGGAACCTTACGCCGGAGCAGATCAAAGCGATCCATAAACAACCGGAATATGACCTCCATCCTGAACGGATCGGTGTCCCGCACCAGGAACGCCCCAGATGGCAGCTTCCGCAATTGCCTTAATTAAATATAAAATCTGCAGCGACCGGACAATGATCTGAAGCCCGGGAGTTGATCACACGATAGTTTTTCGCTTTCACGGAACCTGCCGGATAGATGCAGAGATAATCCAGCAGACGGCGCGGTTTCCGGGAGGGATAAGAGAAACTCTTCAGGTCATTCACGATCTCAAAGCCCTGTTCCTGAACCCGCTTGATCACCTCGCTGTCGCCATAAGAGTTCAAATCTCCGCAGAAAAGAACCGGCGAATAGTTTTTCTCTTTGATATATTTTGCGAGGAGATCAACGCACTTGAGACGGACAGCTTTGATTTTTTTGCTCTGTTCGAAAGCGAAATGGGTCCCGATCACATAATAAGGTTTCGGAGCATGGATCTTAACAACGATCGCGGAACGGGATTCATAGCCATTTGCCGGGATGTTGATCACATCCAGCTTTTCTACTTTATAAACAGAGAGAACTGCATTTCCATAAACGCCGCCGGGACGTTTGCTTGCCTCACCGAAAACGTAATTCATACCGAGCTTTCCGGCAATATAAGCCGCCTGATCCACGCCATTGGAACGATCGGTTTTGACATCAACTTCATTCAGGATGACGGTTTCTGCGCCGAGATTCCGAATAGCATCAACGGTCCGGTCAAGATCATATTTTTTATCCATTCCACGACCGATCTGAATGTTATAGGTTGCGATTGTTACAGCTTTGGTTGCGCATCCGGTGAGGAACAGACTGCACAAAGCGATGAGGAAATGAAAAAGAAATTTCCGGGAATAGTTCATGATAACACCTTTCGTTTGTTTTGTGAATCGTCTCTAAATATATTATGGAAACGGTAAACTTCAAGAGAAGTAAAAAAAATAAAGCATTTAAACGAAAAGTTTTGGCGTTCAAGTCGATAAAAAAATATCAAATCCCAGCAGAAAAACTCAGAAAAATGCAGATTTTTTCATAAAAAATTTGTTTTTTAAATAAAATGTGATATATTATCTTGATTTGTTATACCATACAACAACAATAATATAGGCAGAAAACCGCAAAGTGCGGGGGACTGCCGGAAACAACACAAGGAGTATCCCGTGAGCTACACAATCATCGTGTTTGTGAAGCAGGTGCCGGACACCCAGAACATTTCCGGTGACGCAATGAAACCGGATGGGACAGTCAACAGACAGGCTCTTCCCGCGATCTTCAACCCTGAAGATTTGAACGCTCTGGAACTGGCTCTTCAACTGAAGGACCGTTATGGTGCAAAAGTCGTCGCAGCAACAATGGGCCCGCCGAATGCGGCAGAAGTCCTGCGTGATGCACTCTGCCGTGGAGC
>JAFTJI010000024.1 GCA_017456495.1 Lentisphaeria bacterium
ATATTGTGGAGCGGTAGCGAAACAATGCTTCATCGTCAGGCTTTTATGAAGCACGGCTGCGCCGTATGAAGCGGCACGTAGTGCCATGAAGCGCACCTGCGGTGCATGAAGCGAAGCCTGACGGCTTCATTTTTTTTTGCCCAAATTTGGGCAAAAAAATGGTCGGAGTGACAAGATTCGAACTTGCGACCTCTTGGTCCCGAACCAAGCGCTCTAATACCAGGCTGAGCTACACTCCGACTTAATAGAAAGATAATATATCCCGGTTTTTATAAAAGTCAAGCCGAAATTCAAAAAAAGATCATTTTTTCCAATAATGTTGATGAAAATTACCGATCCGGAAAAAGCTCAATTCATTTTCAGAAGAGCTTCCGCGCCGGACATGCCGACGGTCACACCCATTTCTGCTGCCTTTTCCGAACAGGCTTTCACTTCTGCCGACATCATATCATGGAAACTGTTGACACCTGTCACAATTGCAAGCGCGTGTCCGAATTTATTGGCAGCTTCCAGACTGAAATATCCGCATCCGAGAGCACCTGTTTCTCCGGAAATAAAGAGCAGATTGCACCCGGCAAAGGGGATCCGGTAAGAGGTAAACTGTTTGCCGCCGACTGTAATGATTTCCATGTTCAAACCCTTTCTTTTTTATTGTTGAGGTGATTTCACCCGTCTCCAAAAATGTCAGAAAATTCTTGTTGCGATCTGCCAATGGAGCGTTTTCTGCGGTTACCTTCAAACTACCATTTCCAGCTCATCAACAATTGTTATATCAGCAACCCGCAGATCCGGGTAAACTCTTTCTGTGCAAAGACATCTGTCATTCCTGCAATGTAATCTGCCGCAGCACGGTAAAGCCCATCCGTTTCGATCCGTTTGACCGCAGAACTGCCCATCTCTTCCGGGTTGCGGGTGTACGCTTCAAAGAGAGCCGACATCCGGGAAAGAGACATGCCGTTCAAGCGTTCCAGTTTCGGATGGAAATACAGATTTTTATAGAGAAAATCCCGCAGTTCCAAGGTCTCTTTTTCGTATTCCGGACTGAATGAGATCAGTTTTCTGTCAAGCCCGCGGACCGCTGAAGAATTTGCCGGGGCAAATTCCGTCAGAAGTTTGTCGGAATAACAGATCGCATCGCGAACCATATTGTCGATCAGACAGCGGATCGCATAAGATTCAAACCGTTCCGCCCCCTCATCTGCGAGTCCTGTCTCTCTGACCCGTTCTACAGCCCGTTCCCAGACTGCCATCCCTTTCAGCATTTCGGAATGGATCAACCCGGAATCAAAACCGTCGTCAAGGTCATGACCGTAATAGGTCAAATCATCTGCCAGGTCTGCGATTTGAGCTTCCAGGGATTGAAACAGCGGAAGGATTTTTCCATCCAGCATCGTTTCCCCGGCTTCCCGGTGTTTGACCAGTCCGGCGCGGACTTCCCAGGTAAGGTTGATCCCATCATAAGAGGGATATTTTATTTCAAGATGATCCACGATCCGCAATGCCTGCAGGTTGTGGTCAAAACCGCCGTGAGAAGCCATGATTTTGTTCAAAGCCCGTTCCCCTGCATGCCCGAAAGGGGTATGCCCCAAGTCATGGGCAAGGGAGATCGTCTCCGCGAGATCCTCGTTCAAATAAAGGGAACGCGCCATGGTGCGGGAGATGGCTGCGACTTCGATCGTATGAGTCAGCCGGGTGCGCATATGGTCTCCGGATCCGCTCAGGAACACCTGTGTTTTGTGTTCCAGTCTGCGAAATGCTTTGGAGTGCAGGATCCGGTCACGGTCACGCTGAAAATCTGTCCGGAAGGGATGCTGCGCCTCCGGATAAACCCTGCCTTGAGATTCACTGTTTTTCACTGCATAAGGTGCAAGGGAGGTATTTTCATCCTGACATTGAACTCGTAAATCGCGGATCATTTATCAGTCTCCGCAAAAAGTTCCGGTAAATATTTTCTGGTAAGCGCAAACATTTCATCATCGCTGATGGTTGTTGTCCTGCCGGAGGCATACTCATCGTCGATCCAGTTTTTGATTTCAATGATCCCGGGTGAATCTTTTCTCATGCCGATGGCTGACGGGTATTTTGACTGTACCCAGTACGCGATTCCTGCCAGCCCGGAGGTGTTGGAAACCGCCACTTTACAGGGGCGTTTCAGAAGAGTTTCCGTATCAAAAATATTATAAATCTCTTCGTTTTTGTTCAACCCGTCTGCATGGACCCCCGCGCGGGTCGTGTTAAAGTCTTCCCCGACGAAGGGATAATTTGCCGGGATATGGCTGTTCATTTTCCGGTAGAAGTCAGCCATATCAGTAATTGCAGTAGTATCGGGGCCATCCTCGCGGTGTCCGGCAAGACTGAGCCATTGGATCACCATGCCTTCCAGCGGCGGGTTTCCGGTGCGTTCGCCATATCCGAGGAAGGTGGAGTTCACCGAAGCACAGCCGTAGAGCCATGCACAGACCCCGTTTGCTGAGACATGATGGAAATCATTATGTCCATGCCATTCCAGCTGGCTGCTTGCCACATCGGTCTCATGCCGGATCATGGTGAGCATGGAGGGGATTCCGCGGGGAACAGGTACTTTTTCATACGGAAGCCCGTAGCCCATGGTATCGCAAAGGCGGAATTTTACGTTGATCCCGGCGGATTTACCGAGTTCATCCAGCTCGTTGATCATAGGGATCACGAACCCTTCAATGTCTGCCCGGGTGACGTCTTCAAGATGGCAGCGCGGCACGATTCCCTGTTCCAGCGCAGCGGAAACAACATCCTTATAACCATCCAGAGCCTGTCTTCTGTTTTTCCGCAATTTCAGGAAAATATGATAATCGGAGCAGGAAGTAAGGATCCCGGTTTCTTTCAGCTGCATCGCTTTGACGAGTTCAAAATCTTTTCTGACGGCTCTGATCCAGGCGGTGATTTCCGGAAATTGAAAACCGAGTTCCTGACATGCTTCAACAGCTTTCCGGTCATTTTCGCTGTAAAGGAAAAATTCACTCTGCCGGATCAAACCGCATTTTCCGCCGAGACGGTTCATGAGTTTGTAAAGCTCAACGATCTCTTCTTTTGTATAGGGAACCCGGGACTGCTGACCATCCCGGAAGGTCGTATCGGTGATCCAGAAATCTTCCGGGAGAGCCTGTTCAGCAGGCGGTGCATCCAGGCGGAACGCCGGGACATGACGGTAAGAGAAAGTATCACGGATCAAATTAGGTTCTGAAACATTTTTCAACGTTTTCTTCATAGTTCTAACCTCTTTTTCTAACTCCGGAATGACCGGAGGACAGATTTATTTTGCCGCACGCGGACGGAACCGGGCTCTTCTCAGAATATCGGTTCTCCGCGCTGCAGTCCCCTGAGGGATGATCTGATATTTTTCCAATAAGTTCAAGGCGGATGCTGTATCTTCAATATGCTGTCTGAGCGGTCGTTTTTCAGCGATGGAATAAATTGCTTCTGCAGCTTTTGCCGCCCAAAGTCTGCTGGCAGGCGTGCTGAATGCTGCCGGCAGATAAAGTGCTTTTTTGTAATAGGATAGCGCAAGATCATCTTTCCCGGACTGTTCAGCAGATCTTCCGGCTTTGTAAAGTGTCATCGCATGAAGTCCTGCATCAAGATTCGTTTGCTTCAGAATGTGATCATACGCCTGCAGCGCAGCTGTATAAGCCGCTGGATCCTGTTTTTTTCCGGCAATGATGAAACTGCAATCTCCGACAGATCCGTACGCCGCATTGCTCAGATAGGGATCCGGATTTGATTCCAGTGCTTTTTTGTAAAATTCGATTGCCCGGTTGTAGTTCCCTGCCGCATGGAAAATATGACCTCTGAAGTAGGCTGCTTTTGCTTTGAACTGATGAGCCGGGTAATTCTGATCCATCCGGTTCAGAAATGTTTCCGCTTCTGCATATCTCTGATGATAAACGGCAAGCGATGCTAATCCGATCAAGACTCTGCTTCTGTTTTCCGGAGAGGATGATTTCCGGAGAAGATCTTCAAAGATCCCTTTGACCTTTCCATAGGAGTCTGAGGAGAAATTCTGCTCTGCCAATTGGTACATTGCGTTGAATGTGACCTGAGAATCGGGCCATGCATACGCCAGCTCATAAGTTGCCCGGTCCGCATGGTAATCATCATTGATCGAACGGTAAATATAAATCCGCCAGTTTGCTGCATCTATGCTTTGTGAAGCACGCGGATATTTTTTAATCAGACGTTCCAATAAAATGAGAGCCGTTTGAGGTTCTCCGGACAAAAATGCCAGCCTTCCGGCACGCAGCAGAGCTTCCTGTTCATAACGCTCTTCCCGTTCGCGGAGTCCGGTGTAACGTTCATATTCTTTCCACGCCGCAAGTTTGTTGCCGACACCTTCCAGCGCACAGGCATTCATGTAGACCGCATCGGTAAACATCTTGTCCTGTCCCTTTTCCCGGAAAAACAGGTTCAGGGATTCCAATGCCGCTTTATATTCCTTTGAAGTAAGCAGACAGTAAGCTGCCTGATACAGAGCCTTTCTGCGCCATGCAGGAAACTTCTCTGCTATCTGTTGGAATTTTTTTGCTGCCTCAGAATATTTTTTATCTTCCAGCAGTGTTTCTGCATAAATATATTCCCGTTCCCCGGCTTTTGTTCCGGTAAAATAGGTGTCAAGCAGTTTCAGCGCATTGGCGGGGAGTTCGATTTTTGCTGATATCCGGGAAAGACAGCGCATCGTGTGATGTTTGGATTTTTCTGTGACCGCCGGGTTGCCGGCAAGTTCCGTAAAGATTTTGCAAGCCTCGGCATACCTTCCCGCATCCAGCAGGATCTCTGCAGCATCTGCCTGAAATTTCACTGAGACATAACCGCCCCGGAACAGACTCATCGCCTTCAGAACAAGATTCGCCGCGTCTTCTTTCCGTCCGGCAGAATGAACAACCAGAAGCAGACGGTTGAGCGTCTTGAATGCTTCATCTTTATTGGGACTGCAGTTATATGCCACGGCATAGGCTTCTGCAGCAACTTCCGGATAGCCTGCTTTGGATGCTGTATCCCCAATCATGGAAAAAACAGGATAACTCAGCTCATTACTGCTGTAGTCATCAAGGACTTTATACTTTTTCCAGACTGCCGGGATATTCTTGGACGGTCCTGTCTTAATCTGGATCAGCGTACTCAAAAGCTGGATCCTGTCTTGTGCGGCAGGATTTTTTGCCTCGGGATGCTTTGCTAGAAATTCAGCTGCTTTAGATGCCCGGGGAGAAAACAAAAGACAGAATACCCCGCGTTCCCAGGCTGAGATTTGCGGTTTCGTTGCTGTGCTTTTCTGTCCGAAAGCTCCTGTCATCGGCTGACTGATTGAAAAATAAAGCTCAGCTGCCTTATAGAAATTACCTGACAGTTCGTAAGTTCGCGCAAGTGTTGACAAGGCGTGGATCCGGCGCGGGTTGTCAACGGTCAGCGCATTGAGGATCCGCTCAATGTGTTTCCGTGCAGCCTCCGGATTGTTCTGCATCATGAGAATATCTGCGGTCCAGATCGTGACGGCAATCGGGTCACTCCCTGTAAATTTCTGCTGATATTCCTTCAACAGCTTTTCTGCAAGTTCCGGGAATCTCCCCAGAACAAGAGCATCGATCCTGCGTTCATACGCATCTTTCTCCGCAGCGATATCCCCGGCAAGATGCGCTTTTTCAAGGTATCTTCCGTAGAAGCTCGCTGCCGAAGAGTAATCGTTCCGGCGGAATGCTTCATCCCCGGCATTTTTTTCACGATATTCCGCGCAAAATGCCGCAGGCAGCAGAAGCATTCCCAGAAAAGATGCTCTCAAATAACCGAAATGAAAGGTCAATTTCCAAATTCCCTGTTATTTATCCCCGGCAGGTTCGGCAGGTGCTGATGCCGGTGCAGCGGCAGGTGCAGTTTCTTTCACTGCGGTTCCCTGCTTTTCTGCAACCTTTTCGAGGATCCGTTTTACAATGCGGTCTGCAAGTTCTTTATCTTCAGAGAGAAGAACTTTTGCCTTTTCTGCACCCTGTGCAAGCTGTTCCCCTTCAAAGGAGAGCCAGGAACCGCGTTTTTCGATTACGCCGTTTTCCAGACCGGCATCGACAATAGAGCCGGAACGGGAGATCCCTTCGTTCCAGTTGATATCAAATTCTGCAGTCCGGAACGGGGGCGCAAGTTTGTTTTTGACAACTTTCACGCGGGTACGGGCAGCCTGAACGTTGCCGTCGCTGTCCTTGATGGCGCCTGCACGGCGGATGTCCATACGGATGGAGCTGTAGAACTTCAGCGCATTACCGCCTGTAGTGGTTTCCGGATTGCCGAACATCACACCGATCTTTTCGCGGATCTGGTTTGTGAAGATACAGCAGGTGCGGCTGCGGCTGATGGCTCCGGTGAGTTTTCTTAATGCCTGAGACATCATTCTTGCCTGGAGACCGACGAAGGAGTCGCCGATCTCGCCTTCGATTTCAGCTTTGGGAACCAGTGCCGCAACAGAGTCGATCACCAGCACGTCAACAGAGTTGCTTCGGATCAGCATATCGGCAATATTCAAAGCATCTTCACCGCAGTCGGGCTGGGCAATCAGCAATTCTTCCACATTCACGCCGATCTTGCGGGCGTAAACAGGATCAACTGCATGTTCAGCGTCAATGATAGCCGCCACACCGCCTGCGCGCTGGGCGTTGGCGATCACATGCATACAAAGTGTGGTTTTACCGGAAGATTCCGGTCCGTAGATTTCAATCACGCGTCCCCGGGGAAGTCCCATGATCCCCAGCGCAATATCAAGAGAAAGTGCTCCGGTGCTGATCACCGGAATATCTGTCACCCGGTTGTCACCGAGCTTCATGATGGAACCTTTCCCATACTCTTTTTCAATCTGTCCGAGAGCAATTTCCAGATTCTTTTCCTTCTGGATCTGTTCGGGTCGTTTCTGAGCACCTTTGTCGTCAGCCATTGCAATATCCTTTCGTAAAAATGTTTGGGGCTCAGCCGTCAAATGTCAAGATCCTTGACACCGGCGGCATAACGTTCAATATAATCGCGGCGGGGTTCGACAGCATCACCCATCAGCAGGGTGAACATGCGGTCAGCTTCCACAGCGTCTTCCATCGTAACTTTGATCATCTTGCGGGTCTTGGGATCCATAGTGGTTTCCCAGAGCTGATCCGGGTTCATTTCACCGAGACCTTTGTACCGCTGGATGGCAAGTCCGTCTCTTCCGTTCCGTTTGACTTCACCGGCAAGTGCGGAGAGGGTTGCAACTCTCACATCGCGGTCGCCTGCCTGAACTTCAAAGATCGGTTCATCCCCGAAGAACAGGGTCTTGGGATCATATCCGGCTTCGGCAATCCGCTTGTAGAGATTTTCGCAGGACTTCGCTTCAAAAATCGCGGTAACGTCAATGGACGGATGATATCCATCGGCTTCCATTGCGCGCATTTCGTCATATTCCGCATCTTCCATGTGGCTCTTGGGAACATTCTGTTCTTCGGGAACAGCCGTTTCTGCAGGTGCTTCCACTTCAGCAGTTTCCACTTTGGGAAGACGTGCCACAGCAGCATCCACGCAGGCTTTTTCCTCTTCTTCGGTAAAGACATATTCTTCTGTCATGCTGCCGTTGATTTCACGGACCATGATGCGGGCGATGGGGAATTTGCCTTCCTTTTCCAGTTTGAAGTAGGCTTCCGGAAGAAGTCCGCAACGCTGCAGACCGACTGAGATGTGGTTTGCATCTGCGATAAATCCGGTGATCTCTTTCACCTGTTCCGTTGTGAGTTCGGCACGGTCAGAGATCCGGGTGACATGAATATCGGTGCTGCCGATGTTCACGAGATAACTGTCAAGCTGCTCTTCCGTGTCAATGTAAGTTTCAACTTTCTTGCGTGTGACCTTGAAAAGAGGCGGCTTTGCAATGTAAACGTGTCCGGTCTCGATGAGCGTCTTCATCCAGCGGAAGAAGAAGGTCAGAAGCAGGGTACGGATATGAGAACCGTCCACGTCAGCATCTGTCATGATAACGATACGGTTGTAACGGATCTTGGAGATATCAAAGTTTTCGTTTCCGATCCCGCAGCCGATCGCAGCGATCAGAGACTGGATTTCCTTGTTTTCCAATGCCTTGTGTTCACGGGCTTTTTCCACGTTCAGCAATTTACCGCGAATAGGAAGAATTGCCTGAAACTCACTGTCGCGACCGGTCTTTGCAGAACCGCCTGCAGAGTCTCCTTCCACGATGTACAGTTCGCATTTATCGGGATCTTTGCTTCCGCAGTCTGCCAGTTTTCCGGGGAGTGAGAACCCTTCCAGCGCACCTTTGCGTTGAATGTTTTCCCGTGCTTTCCGGGCAGCTTCACGAGCCTGAGAAGCGATCACGGCTTTATCAATGATCAAACGTGCGATCGTCGGATTTTCTTCCATGAATTCTGCAAGACATTCATTGACAACGGATTCCACGATTCCGCGAACTTCGCTGTTTCCGAGCTTTGTCTTGGTCTGACCTTCAAACTGGGGATCAGAGACTTTCACACTGATAACGGCAGCAAGACCTTCCTTGACGTCATTCCCGGAGAGGGATTTTTCGTTCTTGTATTTCGGAACTGTCTTGATATAGTTGTTGATGGAACGGGTCAGCGCAGTCTGGAACCCGGTCAGGTGAGTACCGCCTTCGTGAGTGTTGATGTTGTTCGCAAAGGTGATGATGCTTTCCTGGAAGGAGTCGTTGTACTGAAGTGCGACTTCAACGTCCAGACGATCCTTTTCCTTGTGCATGTAGATCACTTCGTGAAGAGCTTTCTTTCCTTCGTTCAGGAACTTGACGTATTCGGAAATACCGCCTTCATAGTAGTAATTTTCATGCTGCTTGCTGTCTTCACGTCTGTCTTCCAGAGAGATGTGGACGGCGCGGTTCAAGAAAGCAAGCTGTCTGAGACGTTTGCTGAGGATATCCCATTCGTATGTGGTGGTTTCCTGGAAGATTTCAGCATCGGGCTTGAAGTGGACTCTGGTTCCGCGCTGAGTGGTTGCGCCCAGATCCCGGAGCTTCCGGGTGGTGAAACCGCGTTCAAAACGGATGTCATGAGCCTGACCGTCGCGGTGGATTTCCACTTCCAGCCATTCGGAAAGTGCGTTCACACAGGAGATACCGACCCCGTGCAGACCTCCGGACACTTTGTAGGAGTTGTGGTCGAACTTACCCCCTGCGTGAAGGATGGTCATAACGACTTCCACAGCTGGTTTCTGTTCTTCGGGGTGCATATCCACGGGGATACCGCGGCCGTCATCTTTCACGGTGATACTGTTATCTTCGTGAATGATGACTTCGACTTTTGTGGCATATCCTGCAAGAGCTTCGTCGATACTGTTATCGACAGCTTCGTAAACGAGGTGGTGCAGACCGTTTCTTCCGGTGTCCCCGATATACATACTGGGACGTTTTCTGACGGCTTCGAGACCTTCCAGAACGGTGATCTTGGATGCGGTGTACTGGCTGCCTTCAGCAGGTGCGGCAGTCTGTTCCGCAGCCTGTTCAACAGCCTGAGCTGCAACCTGTTCCGGGACTTCCTGATTGTTCTCCATATTGCTATCTCCTGAGTAATGATTTTTACACTATTTTTCTACATCGGAAATATACTCCGGAATACGGAAAATTCAAGTAAAAAAACGGAGTTTGCAACCTTGAAAACGTGTTTTTTTGAAATTATTTTTCCATAGAGGTAATTTCAAAAGTCCGGCAAAATTTGGCTGAAAAAGGATTGTTGATGAGCTAAAAATGGTAGGTTGAGCGTGGCTGCCATCCTCCTTCGCTGAAGCTATGGAGGACAAGCCGAAAACGCCCCATTTTACAGATCGCAACAAGAATTTTCTGACATTTTTGAAGACTTTTGAAATTGCCTCGAAGACTTTTGAAATTACCTTCATAGCTTGGAAAAACCGGAAATCAAGGGGAAAAAGAACGGAACAAACCCCTTAAAAAGAAGGATCAGTTCCGTTGATGAAGAATGAAAAGCCCTCTTTTTTTTATTAGCGCGGTTCCTCATACAGGTTGGTAAATCCTTCTGCTATTTCAACTTTAAGATGGCATTTCGATTTTTACATCGTAAAAATCGGAATGCCGCAAAAAGGTTTGGAAAAAAGGGGTGGAGTTTGAGGAGGGGAAAAAGGACCTTTCCTAAAAA
>JAFTJI010000172.1 GCA_017456495.1 Lentisphaeria bacterium
CTTTGAGAAGTTGGACTGTTTTTTTCGCTAATGTATTAAAGTCATGAATGATACAGGGGAATCCCATGGAAAAAACATCCTGCTGCCTCTGCAATTTCCTTGATTCCATTGATTTTCATTGTTTACTCCTGACTTTCTGTGTGTTCTGAAAAAATATAATCTGCGTACAGATCTTTTCAATCAATTTGCATATTTTTTGCATTGAAATAATTAGCCCCATTCTTGATATTTTTCCAGCGGAATTTAAATTATTGTATCAGAATGAAAAGAGAGAGGTGAAAAGAATGCGCATTTCATTAGATGGTGAATGGAAACTCTATCTGACTCCATCAGGTTCCGGAGTGGAAACTCCTGATAACCTGCAGGGAAATCCCTGTATTCCGGGGCATGTTCCCGGAAATTTGGAACTGGATCTTTTCCACAACGGATTCGGCGGGGATCCGTTTATCGGTGAAAATGCGAATGAGTACCGGAAATACGAAAATTACGATTTCTGGTATGTGAAAGAGTTTCAGACGGAATCTCCCGGAAAATGGGATCTGATTCTTGAAGGGGCTGATTGCTTCACGGAAATCTTTCTGAACGGAAAAAAAAGCGGATCATCGGAAAACGCTCTGATCCCTCACCGTTTCACCGTCGATCTTGAACAGAACAACATTCTCGCGATCCGTATTATCTCCGCCGAAATCGCCGCAAGAAAATATCCGGAAGATGCTTCTGTTATCGCTCATTTTCCACCGGTCTATTCTTCTGTTTATTGCCGGAAACCGGCACATTGCACCGGATGGGATATTCTGCCGCGGCTTTCTCTGGGAGGTTTGTGGAAAAGCGTTTTTCTGGAAAAAGAGGATTCCAGCTTTGCAATCCGTGACCTCTGGGCATATACGCGTTGGATCGACAAAGAAAGCAACTCTGCCCGGATCCGCATGTTTTACAGCCTTTCTGCCGGAAAATCTTCCCTTGCCGGGTGCGGACTTATCATCCGGGGAGCTTGCAAAAACTCAACATTTGTTCAGAAAACTCCTGCATATTTTACTTACGGCGTGCTGAATTTTGATCTTCCATCACCGGAATTATGGAATCCCCGGGGATACGGGGAGCCAAATCTTTATGATCTCACTGCAGAATTATGCGGGCAGGATGGGACTGTTCTTGCGAAATATCGTACTACTTTCGGAGTGCGGACCGTGGAATTGGAGCGCACGGAAACCAATTTTAATGGCGAGGGCGAATTTCTGTTCCGGATCAACGGAATCCCGGTCAGGATCCTCGGCTGCAACCATGTTCCTTTTGATGCGCTTCATTCCCGGGATCCGGAACGGATGGAACGGACTCTTGCACTGTTCGATGAAATGCAATGCAATATGATCCGGTGCTGGGGCGGCGGCGTTTATGAGAGCAATGTGTTTTATGACTTCTGCGACCGTCGCGGAATCCTTGTCTGGCAGGATTTTATGTTCGCCTGCGGAGCGTATCCTCAGAACGAAACCTTTTTTGATCTGGTGCGCCCTGAAGCGGAATCTGTGGTCAAACGACTGCGGCGCCACCCTTCTCTGGTTCTATGGTGCGGTGATAATGAGTGTGATCAGAGTATGGCATACGAGGGGCTTTCTCTCAAAACCAACCGGCTGAACCGGGAAATCCTGCCCGGGATCGTTGCCCGGCATGATCCATCCCGTCCTTATCTGGAAAGTTCCCCGTATTTCAAGGCGGAACTGCAGGAGAAATATTCTTTTGATGAGATTGCCGCTCAGCTTCCGGAAGTTCATCTCTGGGGAACCCGTGAGACATTCAAAATGCCTTATTATACGGAATTTAAATCGAAATTCATCAGTGAATCCGGTTGGCACGGGGCTCCGGCTCTTTCCTCAATAAAGCAATTCCTTTCTCCGGAACATTTTGTTTTAGATGAGGATGACCCGGAACGGGATTTCCATGCAAGCAACCCCTGTGGAAAAGAAAGTGTTCTCGGCTATCGCAGACATGTGATCGGAAATCAGATCAGAAATTATTTTACGGTTCCGGCTCAATCCGTGGAAGATTATGTAAAGAAATCCCAGATTTTTCAGGCGGAGGCAATGAAATTTCTATTGGAAACTGCCCGTCTGAAACCGGATTGCAACGGAATTATCTGGTGGAACATGATTGACGGCTGGCCCCAATTCTCCGATTCTGTTGTTGATTATTATTACAGAAAAAAGTTGGCATTTTTCTATGCAAAACGGTGTCATTCTCCTTTTTATCTCTGCATGACAGAACCGGATTTCTGGGAAAATACTCTTGTTGCGCTCAATGATTCCTGCAACCCGGTCTCAGGTACATTTACGGTAGAAAAAGAGGATGGAACGATGCTGCTTTCCGGCAGTTTCGAGCTGGGGCCATTCTCGCGGAAGAAGCTTGGAAAAATCACAACATTCCGGGGCATCAATGAACTTTATTTGATCAAATGGGAAATCAACGGAGTCTGTTATGGAAATCATTATATTTCCGGAAACACCCGGATGGAGTTTGAGTGGTATCTTTCCAAACTGCCGCTGATCGCAGCTCTGGATAACTCCTTCGATCCGGATACCTTCTGGCTTTGATCCGTTATGGACAACTGACACATGATGAGTATTTTGTTTCAGAATCTGCGGCTCAAGCGGGCGTGACGATCATCAATGAATCGGAAACGGATCCCATTGTGATGCTGAAACATTTCGGTCCGGAAAACCCGGATTGGGTGAAGAAATTCTGCTGATGAGGAAACTGCAACAGATGCGAGGGATGAGAAATTCATTCCCCGTTTTTTTTCATGCTTGCCGGAATCTTGAAAATAAAAGGGATCCGCTGACTTCTGATTTGGCGGCCTTCCAGCTGATCTTTGAGAAGCTGTACAGTTTTTCTTGTCAATGTATTAAAATCATGAACGATGCAGGGAAATCCCATGGAAAGAACATCCTGCTGCCATGGATAAGAATAGGTGATGAATGCAATATCCGGACGGAGAACTTTCATGCGTGTTCCGAAATTATAAGCGGAATCTTCAATAAGATTGATGACAGCTGTACAATTTTTTGGAATTTTTTTGATATAAGTATCTACCGGGAGCGTGGAACGGAATCTGTTTCTCGTAAAGCAAACTCCGCAATCTGATTCTATTCCGAGTCCTTTGATTTTTTCCTGGAATGCTTTCAATCTGGTTTCATCGGAAAAATTGTTTTCCTGAATTTTCACAGTCAGAAGATAGATTGACCGATGTCCGTTTTCAAACAGCCACTGAACTGCATTGGAAATTGCAAGGCGATCATCGGAAACAACAGAATGAATATCTTCCGGCAGATTGTCACGATCATTGACACAGACCATGGGCAGTCTGTATTTTTTTCCCCAGAGTTCCGGAATACCTTCTACAGAAATTTGAATAGAGACCGCTCCGCAGATATAATGTTCTCCAACGATCTCAATGTTCTCATTAAAAAGGACTTCCGCATAAAATCCGGCATTGTGCAGAGCAAGAACCACCTGACGCAGCAGGTGCATGGAATATGCATCATAACCATCGCTGTCAAGAAAACAGAAAACCGCAACGATCCGTTTTTTCCGTTTATTTGCGTAATCAAGCTTTTCTGCAATGGAAATGATTTTTTGCCGTGTTGCCTCAGATATGCCGTTCCGGTTGTTCAGAACACGCGAAACGGTTGAACAGGAACACCCTGCGGCTTCTGCAATTTCCTTGATTCCATTGATTTTCATTGTTTACTCCTGACTTTCTGTGTGTTCTGAAAAAATATAATCTGCGTACAGATCTTTTCAATCAATTTGCATATTTTTTGCATAAAAAATCTCAGAATCACCAAAGCTTATAAGTTAAATTTTATCAGCCGATCCGTTATGGTTCCGAAAAAAATGGACTTTTGAAACAACATTCCAAAAGCCCATTTCAGAGATATCTTGTGAATCTGTTACTGTTTTTTCAACCCCAAAGTGAATCTGTAAGGTTCAAAGCAGGATTTCACGATTTCATCCAGAGGAGCTTCTGCAACGCCGATACAGGTATCGGCAGCCCCGTAATACACTTTCACCATTCCATCGTCTTCCAGAATCGCATTGCAGGTGAAAACAACGTTGCGGACCCTTCCTTTCTGTTCATATTCCGCTTCCGGGAACAGCAGCGGATATTTACTGCGGGCAATCACTCTCCACGGTTCTTTGTAATCAAGGATCGCGGCATAAAGCATGTAAATGGAACCATCGCATGTGGGATTCACTGCATGATAGATTTCCAGCCATCCTTCTTTCACGCGGATCGGAGGTGCACCGGCACCGATTTTCTGGTGGTCCCAGTGTCCCGGTCTCGGCAGAAGAGATTCCCGGTGTTTTCCCCAGAATTCCAGATCTTTTGAGAATGACATCCACATATAGCAGGGAGAAAATTCATCACCGGGGAACGGTCTTTCAAAACGGCAGTACATCCCATTGATCTTTTCCGGAAAGAGTGCAGCATTTCTGTTGTTCAGCTCGGAAGTCAATGCGACATGCTCAAATTTGACAAAATCCTTTGTTTTTGCCAGAGCGATTCTTGTTCCGCATTTGTTGTTGTGACTTCCATAAAAAATAAAATATTCATCTTCGATCTTTGTAATTCTCGGGTCATAGCATCCGTGTTCTTCCCAACCTGTATCTGCCGGCATTTCCGGCCAATCCACTGGTGCGGGATCAAACTTGAAATGATAACCATCTTTACTCCGGGCGATCCAGAAACAAATACTGCCCTCTACGTGGAAGACATCTACCAGAAGAAGGTATTCTCCATTGAATTTGATTGCTCCCGGATTCAGAATATAATATCCAATCCCTTTCGGAAGATCATCAATCGTCAGAATAGGATTCCCTTCATATCGTTTCATAAGTGAGTTCATTTCAACCTCTCTATGTTCAATGTTTCAATTCTTGAATTATTATTTAGGAAAACATAGCATATTTTATTAAAAAAAAAAGATATTCAATAAAGAATTCAATGCAAACATTATGCAATAATCAAATTGATTTTTGTTTAAAAATGACCTGAATAAAATGTTAAATTCGATTTAAAGAGGCTCATAAAAGGATTGAAACCTCAGTACGTAGCAGTCAGAGAACAATCCAAAGAAAAACATCAGCATTATCATGTAGCCTTGATTCTTGATGGACAGAAAACCCAGAGTATCCATAATCACATCAGGACAGCGGAACGGTTATGGGATTTGACACTTGGACTTCCTGAAAAAGAAAATGGTTATGGTTTGATTGATAACTGTACTACCAGCAGATCCGGGGAAAAACAGGTTAATGGAGTTATGCTTCGGTATAATGATCCCTGGAGACCAGATAAAAAAGATGATTGTTTCAGAAGAGCCAGTTATTTAGCAAAGACCAATACCAAAGGAAGTTCCCCGAAAGGACAAAGAGAGTTATTTTCTTCAAGAATCCCAAATAAAATAACTTGACATTGTGCGATTTTATGATAAATTATATATCAGAAAGGCTACAATAATGAAAACAGCAGATTCCAGACAAAACAGATTTTTGAAAACTCATCGGGTGTTTCATACGGATGAGTGGGAACGTTACTGTTCTCTTTCAGGATATCACAGCAGGAATCAACTTGCAAAATTGTTGCGAAACAACAGGATACAAAAGATACGGAAATCTCTTTATACAGTTGTTCCAGAAGGTGTTCAGCAAAACTTTACCCCTCCGGCATTATTAACAGCAGCGAAATTAACTCCTGATGCTGTTTTGGGATATCGTTCAGCTTTATCATTTTACGGAATGTCCCGGAATGCTTTGACCAGTCACACATTCCTTTCTCAACATAGAATAAAGCCCTGTATGGTAAACGATACACTGTTTCAGCCATGTTTACCTCCTAAAAGTTTGACCGATCATAATGCGTTCGTTGAAGAGTATCAAATGTGGGGAACTCCTGTTAAAGTGGTGGCAAAAGAACGTTTGCTTGTTGACTTACTCGACCGTATGGATCTTTCCGGTGGCTGGGAAGAAATAACAAATGCATTTGCTTACGAGGACAAACTTAATTGGGACAAACTGCTGAAATATTCCAAGTTACTGGATCATCCTGCAACAGCAGCCAGATTAGGTTTTACGCTTGAACAGTTTCAGGAAACAATGCATGTTCCGGAAGGACTGCTTTCTAAGTTGGAAACATTAAAACCTAAAACCCCGGAACATTTCTATCGCTCCAATAGGGAAGGTAAATTCGTAAAACGCTGGAATCTTTATGTCCCTGAAGAGCTTACACAATCTACTGGAGAAAATGAATATGAATTTTGAAGAATCAACAATCAATACAATTCATCAGCAAAGCGGATTTGACCAACTCTATATTGAGAAAGTCCTTCGTCTGCTGGGAATTTTAGAACTGTTCTTTTCCCATCCGGTATTGAAAGATAAATATGCATTGAAAGGCGGAACTGCACTGAATTTATTTTATTTCAATCTGCCGCGCCTTTCTGTGGATATTGATCTGAATTATATTGGACTTGATCGGGAAATAATGCTCATTGACCGGCAGGAACATGAAAATATTTTAAGTAAGCTTTTAACAGAACACGGATATAATCTGAAACGTGTCCCCACGGAACATGCAGGGGGAAAATGGCGTCTGGGCTATCAAAGCTTCACAGGAATTTCTCAAAATATTGAACTTGATCTCAATTATATGCACCGGATAGCTCTGATGCCGCTTAAACAACAGTGTTCTTATCCTTTAGGAACATTCAAAGCTGCTAACATTCCGGTACTTGATATTCATGAATTAGCGGCAGGAAAGCTTTGTGCATTGATTGCCAGATGCAAACCCAGAGATTTGTTTGATGCTTATCATCTGTTGAATTACTGCGAACTTGACTTACAGACATTACGGAAATGTTTTGTCGTTTATGCGGCATTCAATAAAGTGGACTTCTCAGAAATTACAAATCTGGATGAATTAAAATTCAATACCCAGCAATTCAAACAGGAACTTATTGAAACATTGCCGCACGGATCTGTGAAAGAAACTCCTCAGTCATACCTTGATCGATTGAGAAACGGATGTCAGGAAAAGTTAAATGCTGTTCTTCCATTTTCATCAGATGAACAGGAATTTCTGATATCAGTCAATAAGCAAGGGGAAATAAAACCGGAATTGCTTGACGGATCTCCGGAATGGCAGACAATCGTACATCAACACCCGATGCTGCAATGGAAAGTGTTTAATGTCCGTAAACATTATGGATTATAACTTGACATTGTGCGATTTTACAATAATATTCATACAGCAATTAATCTGTATCAACAAGATTACAATACTCTTTTTATCCCTTTATTTTTTTGCTGATTGCGCTTGAAAACAGGGACGAGATATGATATATTCCATTGTCTTCCGATTAACAGGGATGAAGGTTTAATTCCCGGTCAGGAGATGACAAAACAGCCCATAAAAATTTGCCCCAAATTTACCCCATAAGTAGTAAAAAAAGCCAAAATCCGCCCCATTTTTCTTATAACGGGATAAGCTTGAAAAAACTGTCATTATGTGCCAAATTTGAATAGGAAACAGGCAAAAAATATTGATTTTGAGTTAAAATAGGTGATAATGAAAATTTCCTTTCGTCGGCACCATTTTTACACTCAATTTTATACATTTCCTCCACACGCCTTGCAAATCTTTAGCCTCTTCGACGGTTTGTGACAGAAGTTCATAATGATTTCTCGCTTGAAATTTCCGGCAACTGGTAGATTTTCTATTTGAAGTACTCACGATCTCTGAAGCCGTAAGCCTGTTTTATCAGCCATCTGATCTTGTTGTTAAACCCTTCCATCTTGGCATTGCTGATGTGGCGAAATGTCCAGTAAGAGACAATTCTATTAAATTTATCCCGGATTGTCTGAGCCATTGTTTTTAATTCCGGAATTTTGGTTTCTTCCGCCATTTTACACCAACGGTGAAAAGCCATTCTGGCATGATAAGAATCCCTTGCTTGACGATAAATACTGCGTAACGCTTCTTTGAACATATAAGCAAAAAAATATCTCAGTTACTGGAATATGTATAAAACTGCTCACGAATGGTAATTTGCACATGTCGTGAGCAGCGGAAATTTTCAGGGGATTTTATTTCTGAAAACTTATTCGATCAAATGCCAATAATGCAGTCTGACTTGTGCTTCACACCCCGCACCTACAAATGCAAATGAAATATGTCTGTCGTAGCCTAAGATTTCACTATAGATAAATTTTTCATCATCAATTGTGATTACACTGTTAGGAATGAACACAGATTTCAAACTTCCGCAGTTCAGAAATGCAGCGTCTTGGATCGCAGTCACACCGTCTGGTATGACGACACTTGTCAGACTTGTGCAGTTCTCAAACGTCTTACCTCTGATTACGGTCACGCCGTTTGGTATGACAACACTTGTCAGACTTGTGCAGCCACCAAACGCCCTATATCCGATTTCGGTCACGCTGTTTGGTATGACGACACTTGTCAGACTTGTGCAGCCAGAAAACACTTTATCGCCGATTTTTGTTACGCCATTTGGTATGACAACACTTGTCAGACTTGTGCAGCCAGAAAACACTTTATCGCCGATTTTTGTTACGCCGTTTGGTATGACAACACTTGTCAGACTTGTGCAGCCAGAAAACGCATTGCCCCCGATTTCGGTCACGCCGTCTGGTATGACAACACTTGTCAGACTTGTGCAGCCTTCAAACGCATAGTTTCCGATTTCGGTCACGCCGTTTGGTATGACAACACTTGTCAGACTTGAGCAGCCACCAAACGCATAGTCTCTGATTTCGGTCACGCCGTCTGGTATGACAACACTTGTCAGATTTGAGCAGCCTAGAAACGCATTCTCTCCGATTTTTGTCACGCTGTTTGGTATGACGACACTTGCCAGACTTGAGCAGCCATCAAACGCATACTTTCCGATTTCGGTCACGCTGTTTGGTATAACAACACTAGTCAGACTCGAGCAACCCACAAACGTCTGATTTCCGATTTTGGTCACGCTGTTTGGTATAACAACACTAGTCAGACTTGAGCAGCCCACAAACGCCCTATATCCGATTTCGGTCACGCCATCCGGAATAACGATCTCTGTGACTTCTTTATTCCTGATTCCTGTCAATGTCTTTTGGTCTTTACTTAAGATGATCTCTTTCGTTGTACGACTGATTTCTGTAGATTGGGAACTCCTTTTTCCGGAAAACAAATTTCTAATAAATTGTCTTACTGTAAATTTCCTCATATTTAACCTTCTTATAATGATTTGTTAATGTCCCAAAATTTGTGATGAGACAAGTTATTTGACAAAAATGTATCTGTCCTTTATTTTTTAATAACCACAAAAAAAATAAAGGAAGAATCAGATGCAGAATGAAGTTAGCATGGTAACAGTGATTTGTCAAGCGGAAAATGGGTTTTCTTTTGGTGAATTAGTCATAAAATTATCAGAAGCCTACGAAAAGAAGGCACTTACAGAAATTTTGAAAATGAATTTGAAACTAACGCGAGAAGTTTTGATATACTGAATTCTTGATAAACGCAATATGCAAAGATGCTGTTCAGACGGACATTTGACTCTGAACGGAAGTTTTGAACACAGGATCAGAACAAGTCTGGGGACTTTTCAATGAAATTTATCCGATTACAGGTCATTACCCCATCGTAGCAATGGGGTAAACGTTTATCAGTGGTTTTTCAGATATTCAACGATCGTTCCGGCAAAGACAACGCCAATTCCGCTGACACGACGGGCTATCTCTTCCGCAGTCGCTTTCCGTAACACAGCAACAGAACCGAACTCTTTCAGTAATAATGTTTTGCGGACTTTCCCCAAGCCTTCGATTCCGTCAAGAACGGATTCTTCCAGACGTTTCATCCGTAATTCACGGTGGTATGAAATCGCAAAACGGTGAGCTTCATCACGAACCGCCTGCAATACCCGCAATGCCGGTTTATGACGGTCCAACACCAGCGGATCACTCTGTCCCGGAAGATAGATCTCTTCGTTCCGTTCTGCAAGACCGATCACAGGGAACGGCGGGACATCCACTTCCACCAGAGCCCGCAGTGCACTGCTCAGCTGCCCTTTCCCGCCGTCAACCATCAGAAGATCCGGACGGGGTAAATTGAATTTCATCAACCGGGAAAAATACCGTGTGACAGCTTCGTGCATCATTGCAAAGTCGTTGGAGCCTTCCACCGTTTTGATCCGGAACCGGCGGTATCCGCTCTTTTCCGGACGCCCGTCACGGAACCGGACAAGACTTGCAACAGCCAGGGTGCCGCCGATGTTGGAAATATCAAAACATTCGATCACCATCGGAAGCGTTTTTAATTTCAATGTTTTCTGCAGATCTTCCACTGCAGTATGACCGACAACCGACGGAATGGAAGCATTTTCAAATGTTCTCCGCTTGATCCCGCAGACTTCCCGCAGGTTGGAAATCATATCCCGGTATGATGATGCTTTCTCAAACTTCTGCTCCGCTGCGGCTTTTTTCATCTGTTCCGTCAGCAAAGCCTCTGCCTCGCAGATATTCCCGTTCAGAATATCCACAGCCTTGTTCAGCCACTCCTGATACTCATCTGTCGTGACAGCTCCGATACAGGGTTGACAGCAATCTTTCACATTCCCGGCAAGGCAGTGTTTCCGTTCCTCTTCCCCGGGTTCCGCGCAGTTGCAGGAACGCAATCCGCAATATTTCGTCAGCCAGATCGAAAGCTCCCGCATGGCATTTCCGTGGGGGAACGGACCGAAGTACAGCGCATTGTCTTTCCGCTTCAGACGGGTCGGGCGCAAGCGCGGGAATTTTTCGGACAGATCGATTTTCAGAAGCAGATACCGCTTATCGTCACGCATGAGAATATTATAGCGCGGTGCATACTCTTTGATAAAGCGGGATTCCAGAATCAGGGATTCATCTTCGTTGTTCACCGGAAAGGTCTCCCAGGAGTCGATGGAGGAGATCAGGCTGCGGAGTTTTGCATCGGCGCGCATGGTTCGCGACGGCTGAAAATATTGCGAAACTCTCCGGCGGAGGTTTGCCGCTTTCCCGACATAGATGATCGAACCGAACTGATCACGGAAAACATAAACCCCTGGTTTAGAAGAGATATCTGAAGGTCTGAAATCACTTTTTGCCATATTATCACATCATGCCATACCGCCGAAAAGGGCTTGTCCAATACTTGCTGAAGATTCGTCCGGAGAGGTAATCTTATGATAAAAAACGCGGAACCCCGCCTCTTCCAGACGTTTTTTTACACTCAGAGTCAAACTCGAACTGAGGAACGCTCTTCCGGAAAGCAGGATATTCCGGCACTTTGAAGCGGAAGCTCCATACTCAGCCATCCGGAACGCAGCTTCTGTCACAGAAAGCAGAAATGCGGCAGAAAGATCCCCCGCATTCTCAGAACGGAGCCGGTAAAAACGTTCCGGATCACGGAAAAGCGGACTCCAGTCGATTTGCAACAAATCGCTTTCCTCTTCTTTGAAAAGAAATTCATTTCTGAGCTGTCCGGCACGAACCGGATCATAGCCTTTTGACAGGACATGTTCAAAGCGGAGGATCGCCTGCTGCTCATATTTTTTTGACGGAGAAGCGATCCCGATTGCGGCAGATACGGCATCGAACAAAGTCAATGCCGCATGAGTCGGAGTTGTTGGAGAGAGAGAATCCGCCTGCTTCCACTCCCGGTAGAGCGGCAGGGAAATATTCAGCAGTTCAGCCAGCGCAGGAGTCAGCTCGACCCCATTCTGATCCAAATATCTGGTCAAAAGGAACGATGGCCGCAGAGACCGTTCTCTGGGCGGATTCATCTGAACAGGCGCAAAGGTGGCGAGCCGACGGAAACGGGTGTGGGAGAGTTCCAGGAGTTCCGCGCCCCAGATCGCGCCGTCCGGACCGTACGCGCCGCCATCCCAGACAAGCGCAAGCGTTTCCGGGAGCCCGTGTTCCACCATACCGGCAAGGGCATTTGCCTGATGCCGCTGAACCGTTGTCAGAGGGATTCGGTAACGCTCTGAAAGCTCAACCCCCATCCGGGCTGAAAACGAAGTATGATCCATATCGCAGACGATCATTTCAGGGATCCGGGCAAACATCAAAGCCAGCTGCTCCGCCGCCTGGGATAACGCTTTGGAGTTTCTCTCTGTCTGGATGTTCCCGATCTGATGAGATTGTATGATTTTATTTTTGAACCCGAGAGAAACGGATGCGCAGGAATCCGCGCCGAGAGCAAGGACCGTACGTTTCAAAGGACGTCTCAGGAAAAATGGTTCCGGTGAGATCCCGCTGCTGCGCCGGTACGTTTGCAATCCAAGTTCCGGATGCAGGGATTGAACAGATGGACCGCTGCTGTGCCAAATCTTCAAATCATGCATGAGAACAAGATCCGCAATACGGCAAACTTCAGCAAGGTCATCATCGCCGCCGGCATCTTCCGGATCCACCGGAACCGGACCGCCCGCAAAGGCAAGTTTTTCAAAGGGACGAAATTTTCCTTCACCGTCCGGACAGCTCTGCATCAGAAGATAAATCAGCCCTGTCGGAGCAAATTGAAGTCCGATGGTTCCGGGATAATCCGGACAATACAATTCCGGGTTCGCGATCATTCCCGGTTTCAGCTGAAGCAATACCACCGGAGCTCCGGGAGCTGTCAAAAGCTGCTCTTCCTCAAGCGAACATCTGCAATACCGGCGGGCTGTTTCCAAATCATTGATATAAAAGGAAACCGGTTTTTCCATCTGCTGTCTCCGTTCCCGGAGTGTACGGATCGACTCCGGATGTGCCGGATCGGCAAGAATCACAAAACCATCAAAGTTTTTTACTGCAACGATTTTTCCTGCTGTCAAAGCCTCAGCTGCCGCAGCAATGGGATCTTCCGCCGGAACCGGCTCTCCATTCCCACGGATCAGGAACTCCGCAGGTCCGCATTCCCGGCAGCATAACAGCGGATATTCTCCCGCTTCTCCGGCGCAAGTCCTGCAAATCGGAAAGGTTCGGAATGAGGTCATACTCCGGCTCTTCCCTGCCTGAAGTTTTGTGGAATACCGTGATCCGCATTCCGGACAGCTCAGAAACGGATAACGGTAAAAACGGGAAGACGGATCAAGCATTTTTGCCTTGCAAACCGGACACGGTACACGATCCGGCAAAACCGGATCATCAAAAAAAACAGGTCCCACAAGCCGGAACGGTTTCACCGGAGCATTGTCAGAAAGACGCTCCCGTTTCAGCAATTGGATCTTCCGGATCCGGAACCAACGGGTGATTTTATCCGGCAATGAACGCAAAAATGACGTGAGTTCTTCATCGTCGCCCTCCAGCATAAGCTGAACTCCGTTGACCGTATTGGCTGCCCAGCCTCCAAGAGAAGTTTTCGTGACAAGACTCCAGAGATACGGACGCATCGCAGGTTCCTTGCTGTCTCCGATCAATTCCAAAGTCAATGCACTTCTCATAAGAATTTCACTTTCCTTTTACAGCTTCTCTGTAAGATTCATAAATCCCGGGAAACGGACGCAGTGCCCGCTCCAGGATCCCGACACAGTGGGCAATACATACGCCGTAATTGGTAAACGCCACCTCTTTTTCCCGGCAGAAGCCCATCCGGGTAAGCATCTCCCGACGGTTGAACATGCAGGCTCCGCAGTGGATCACAAGGGAATATTCACTCAGATCAGCCGGAAAATCATGCCCCCGGGAGTGTTCGATCTTCAGATTCTTCCCTGTCTTTTTCCGCAATAAAGCAGGAATTTTGACCGTCCCGATATCTTCCTCAACCGGATGATGAGTACATGCCTCAGCAATCAGAACCCGGCTGCCGTCTTCCAGAAAATCAATGGCAGCCGCACCCGCGGCACAAACCGCAAGATCCGTTTTCTGCCGTGCCAGCAAAATGGAAAAAGAAGTCAGCGGCACTTCTTCAGGTACGATTTTTGACACCTGCGCAAACATCTGGGAGTCTGTAACGACAAGATCCGGTTTCCGGGAAAAAGTCTGCAGACATTCTGCCAGACGGTTCTCTTTCGTAACCACACACCAGGATTCTTTATCCAGTGCATCGCGGATCGCCTGAACCTGCGGCAGGATCAGACGTCCCTTCGGAGCTTCAATATCAACCGGGGTCACCAGAACGGTAAAAGATTTTTCATTGATAAATTCCGGCAGCATTCCGGCAGGATTCAGAAAATCTTCCGGCGCAGATGCAATGATCTTCGTCCGGAGCTCTCCAAAACCATCTCCGGTCAGAGAAGAAACTTTTGCGACCGGAATCTTTTCCGATTCGAGCTGCTGCAAAAGTCCTGTATCCGGTTCCGCTGTATCAGATTTATTGAAAACAGCAATGAAGGGAACCTTGCGGGCTCTGAACTGTTCCGCAAGGGACCGTTCCAGATCGCCCCAGTTTCCGGTTCCGCTGACGATCAACGCCAATGCGGTGCGTTCCAGAACCTTGCGGCTCTTTTCCACACGCATTTCACCAAGCATGCCTTCATCATCCAACCCGGCAGTGTCGATCAGAAGAACAGGTCCGATGGGCTGAAGCTCCATCGCTTTTTCGATGGGGTCAGTCGTTGTTCCGGCGACATCGGAAACGATTGAGATCTGCTGTCCGGCAAGACGGTTCAGCAGAGAGGATTTCCCCGCGTTCCGTGCGCCGAAAACGCCAATCTGAAGCCGTAATCCTTTCGGTGTATTCTGCATTGTTAAAACTTCCGCTGATCAATGACTTTCAACCCATGCCTTGACTTTTGCCGCGCAGTTGCTTGTGACAGCATCCGCTCCGGCATCTGCCCACTTTTTCGCAGTGGTACACTGGTCAACAGTCCAAACAGCACACTTCAAGCCGGCATCATGGAATTTCTGAACAAATTCTTTCGTGATCGCATGGGGTACCAGAAAGAGATCTACACCGTCAGCCTTCACATCGTGAGCTATTTTTATGACTTCATCGGCTCTTTCATCAAAAGATTTTTCCTTGCCATCGCCCATACTGCAAAGGAAGTACGCTTCCATTTCCGGATATTTCGCCTTGTAGGAGCGGACAACTTCGGCGTGGAAAGAGATCATCACGATCTGCTTCCGGTCGATTCCCGCTTCATCCACTTCTTTCAGCATGATATCCATGACTTCATAATCGTTGTCCTTGATTTCAACAAAATAAGATTTTCCTTTCCCGAGATACTGCAGCGTTTCTGCAAACCGGGGAATGCCTGTCGGACCGTAATCCAGCTTGGAATAACTGGCATCCAAATCTTTGATATCATCCCATTTCGACTCTTCAATAATGTGGGAAACGCCCTGACAGGTGCGCCAGGTATCGGAGTCATGACAGCAGACAAGCACCTTATCGGCGGTCAAATGAATATCTGTTTCAAAACCGTCGGTATTGCGTTCGAAAGCAAGTTTGAAAGCGGGAAGCGTATTTTCGGGTGCATCAGCGGACTCTCCGCGGTGTGAAATCCATTGTACCATGATCTGTCTCCTTACTTGAAAATGATGGTATCCCGGATAAATGTACAACAGAATCAGATAATTTCCAGTAAAAAGTCAAAAAAAATCATGAAATATCCCGGAAAATTTTCAGAAATCATGATTTTCAGAGATAATTTCAGGACTCTTCAAAAAAAACTGCTGTGACCTGAAAACAGCAATTCTCAGCGCATTCATATTTTGACGGACTTTGATAAGCTTCTCTTAAAGAACGGCGGCTGTTTTTTTGAATCTCTGCCGTTTTTTCAGAATGGAAAGAAAAAGTTCAGCGTTCTTCGAGGCATTATCTGCAGCACGGATCACATAAAGCGGGATTTCAGGGATCTTTCCCGTGAAAGAACGATAACTGATCCGGTCCCCGAAAACACCAAGATAGGATTCTGAAACCACAGCAACCCCCAAATTCCCGGCAACCATTCGCAACGCTGTATATGTATTGTAAATCTCCATATTGACCCGTGGAACAAAATTGCCGTGTTCCCGGAAAAAATTGTCAAGATAATGACGCAGGGAGCTGGATGTCCGTTCCGGAACCATGATAAAAGATTCATCTTTCAAGGCTGACGGCGGAAAATCTTCCGCAGTTGCAAGCTGATGCTCGGCAGGCAGCGCAATCACCAGTTTGTCGTTCCATAAATGTTCGCAAACCAAGGTGTCATCATAGGAAATATTCGGCATGTACCGCAAAAATGCAATATCCAGAGAGTGCTGACGGACCCGATCCGGCAATCCGGCACTGATCGCATCCACGATCTCTATCACCAAATCCGGAAAACGGGCGCGCATTTCCCGCAGAGAATGGGAAAAATCTGGCGTTTCAATAGCAGAAGAGATCGCGCCAATCGCCAATTTTCCACAGCCGCCCTGTTTTGCACTTTGCGCCAGATTCACTGCTCGCTCCGCGCTCCGCAGAGTCTTTTCCGCTTCAATGGCAAAAATCTGTCCGGCATCCGTCAACTCGATCTTCCATTTATTGCTGCGGGAAAACAGCTCAACCCCCAATTCCTCTTCCAATGCAGCAATTTGCCGACTCAGTGCGGGCTGGGTGACATTGAGTTTTTCTGCCGCCCGCGCAAAATGAAGTTCCCGCGCTGTCGCTAAAAAATATTTGAGATGTCTCAGCTCCATAATCTCCACCGGATTAATAATTTTCAGTAATCAATTTTATCATAAATAATATATTGATATTTATAAAGTTTTCAAGTATATTATCAAAGAAAAACAGAATATGAAGGGGCTTTTTTATGGATTTGAATCAATTAAAAACGGCAATCAGAGAAGAATTTTCCGGATTGCAGGATGAGCTGAAAACGCTGGCTTTGGATCTTTGGGAACACCCCGAAATGGCTTGGAAAGAAGAGTATTCCTCTCAGAAATTATGCGATTTTCTTACCAATCATCAAATCCAAACCCCGAAAGGCTATTGCGGCTATCCCACGGCATTCCGCAGCGAAGTCAGCTGTAAAACCGGAAAAACCTTTGCCTTTGCTTGCGAGTATGATGCCCTCAAGCCGGGACATGCCTGTGGACACAATCTGATCGCTGCATGTTCCGTCGGCGCAATGATCGCTGCAGCCCGGATCATGAAAAAAATGGATCTGCCCGGACGTCTGGTGATTCTGGGAACGCCTGCAGAAGAATCCGGCGCAGGTAAAGTTCATCTCATGAAGCATAATATTCTGGATGGGATCGATGCCGTTATGATGGCACACCCGGGAAAGTGCACGATCCCTGACCGGGGAAGTCTGGCGATCCGCCGCTATGATGTTACATTTCACGGTCTTTCTACCCACGCTTCCGGTTCTCCGGAACTTGGCGTAAACGCCCTTGATGCCGTTATGCTCCTCTTCAATGCCGTTAACTGCCAGCGTCAGCAGATGCCGGAATTCTGCCGGATCCATGGAGTCGTGACCGATGGAGGAGTTGCTCCGAATATCATCCCGGAAACTGCCGGATGCCGGTTTTTCCTCCGCAGCGCAAACGAAGAGTGGATCGAAAAACTGGACAAACGGTTTGATGATATGGTAAAAGGTGCTGCTCTCTGTACCGGAACAACTTACACAAAAGAAACCTTCTCCGTCGATTGCCGGAGCAGAAAACCGAATGCCGCCCTGAATGAAGCCTATACCGAACTCATTACAGAACTTGGAGAAAAGATCTCTTCCACCCCGAAAGAGGGGCGCGGCTCTTCTGATTTCGGAGATTTTTCGCAAGCCATCCCCGGAGCGCATCCTTATTTTGCGATCACGGATCCCTGCAATGGTGCACACTCCCTCGAATTTATGGAGGCTGCCCGCTCTGAACGGGGTTTGAATAACATGATCAAAGCTGCTCAAGCCTTAACTTTCACAGCATGCAAATTCCTGATGGATGAAGAGTTCCAGAAAAAAGTCCGGGACGATTTCGAAACGAAATAAGAAAAGTCTGATATCATTTTCAGGCAGTAAAAAAGGCGACAGGATCAACACCTGCCGCCTGATTTTTTATTCTGCGGAATATCAGAGATCCAGTCCGGTTTCCGGAGCCTGTTTCATTACGATATTCATACATTCCACAGCTGCACCGGATGCACCTTTTCCAAGATTGTCATAACGGGCAAGCAGAAGAATGCGGTCGTCATTGCCTTCCACCATGATCTGCATGGAGTCTTTGCCGCTCATGGCATTACCGGAAAGCAAACCGCCTTCGGAAGCATTTTCTGCGTAGAAAACCATATTTCCGTTGTAAAGATCACGGTAAACCTTGCGGATGCTTTCCACTGTTGCCCCGTTGGCAAGCTGAGACTTGAACACAGGAACCGTTACCAGCATACCGCTGTAAAAGTCAGCCACGATGGGACAGAAAACCGGAGCTTCTGCACAGCCGGAGATCTTGACCATCTCTTTCAAATGCTTGTGCTGCTGTCCCAAACCGTACTGGCGGGGAGCATCAAAAAGAGCGGGACGGTTTTCGTCGCCATATTCCGCGATCATTTTCTTACCGCCACCGCTGAACCCGGTCAGAGAGTGACAAGTCAGCAGAGTATCAGCCGGCAGGATCCCGGCATTGATCAGGGGCTGAACCAATGCGATAAAACCGCTGGCATGACAACCCGGGACAGCGATACGCTTGGAGGTGGCGATTTTCTGGAAGAACGCGGGAGAAAGTTCCGGGAACCCGTAAGCCCAGTCATCGCAGGTACGATGCGCAGTAGAGGTATCAAGCACCACCACGTCAGGATTTTCGATCATTGCCACAGCTTCGCGGGAAGCGTCATCGGGCAGACAGAGGAATGCGATATCGCAGGAATTGAGCATTTCCTTACGGCATTCAGGTTTTTTGCGGTCTTCCTCGGAAAGAGTCATCAGCTGGATATCATTTCTGAGCTGAAGCCGTTCATAAATACGAAGTCCGGTTGTTCCGGCCTTCCCGTCAATAAAAACTTTTGTTGTCATTTTTTCCATCTTTCGTTAAATTGAACTTGACGTTACTGTCATGGAATCACAGGAGACTTCGATCCTGTCAAATCATATAACATACAACGTTTTTCTGATTTTATCAAATGGAAAACGAAAAATCTTTCAAAAAAAAGCTCATTTTTTTCAAAAGATGAACTTGTAATTTCAAAAAGAGTGATTATATTACGTTCATATCCAATGATTGCGGAGAGATGGCTGAGTGGCCGAAAGCAACGGTTTGCTAAACCGTCGTACGGGTCATACCGTACCGGGGGTTCGAATCCCCCTCTCTCCGCCATTTTTTTTGCCAAAAAAATGGCGAACGAAGACGTAAGTCTTCTCTTCACTGTGCGAAGCACAACTTCACTCAAAAGGCACAGCCTTTTCTTCACATCTTCACCAACCCCCGGAGAAGACTTACTTGTGAAGTCGTTTCATTCCGCTATCGCTCCATTCCGCTTGTGAAGAGGTCAGCTTGCGCTGCCCGTGAAGTTTTCTCCCTACGGGAGCAAGGATGGTGTTCCTGATTAAAGCGCACCTACGGTGCTTACACGGCGGCAAGCCGCCTTGATTTTTATTTTTGCAATGCTATATTAACTCCGAAAGGAGATCATCTTATGGCTGAAAGCAAATTGCGTACATTATCTGTTGATTTTGCAGTACAGATTCTCAATCTGGTGAAATTTTTGAAAAGTCAGCACGAAACGATCGTTTTCAATCAAATCGGCAGAGCCGGAACCAGTATCGGAGCAAACATTCACGAAGCGCAATATGCTCACGGCAAGCCTGATTTTATCGCCAAACTGCAAATCGCCCTTAAAGAAGCCAATGAAACAAGTTACTGGCTGGAACTTCTGCTGAAAACAAATTATATTGATGAAGCAAAATATCAGGAACTTGACACAGCGTGTTCTCAAATCCGGGTAATGCTGATAAAGTCCATCAATACGGCAAAAGGTGATGAAAAATGAAAAAATATATTATCCCGGTATTTTCATTCTGCATAGTGTTATTGTCTGGCTGTTCCGGCTTTTCCCGTCTGCCGGAAATAAACTTTGTCGGCAAAAGCCGGGAAGAGGTCGTTAAAATATTTGCATCCAATCCGGCGAAGCCCTGGGGAACACATATTCATATATCAGTTCCTGGAAGTAGCAGATATCCTCACTTTTGCAATTATGGTTTATATTTCAAAACGATAAAAGACGCTTTTGCCGATGAGCGGATTCAAAAAGCTGCGGCTATGGGCGGATATCATACAGAACGACATCTCGCCTTTCCGACCGGATGGGATTATTATGTGGTCATTTTTGACAAGAATAATATCGCTGTTTCGCAGAAAATTACTTCTTATTTTGATGGTCCGTAAATATCATTCTGAGTTTTTCTGAATAAAAGTGAAGCGATTTTCAGAATTTCATTTCACAGCGAAATTCTAAGTTTTTCGCCTCAAAAAGCCTTTCAGAATGGTAGGGGACGATAAAATTTCTCTCCGCCATTGTAAATGGCGAACGAAGCCGCAAGGCTTCACTTCACTGCGCGAAGCGCAACTTCACTCAAAAGGCACAGCCTTTTCTTCCTTGCCACGGCGTAATGCAATGAAGCCGGGACATCTTCATCAAATTCCAGAAGTCTCGCTTGCTTGTCCCGCCATAGCTTTAGCGACGGCGGATGAAGTCGCTCCTCTTGCTTGTCACGGCGTAATAAAATGAAGCCGGACGAAGTTTTCTCGCTTCCTCCTTCGCACAAGGCTCCGGAGGACAAGCCGCGAGTAAGGATGGTGTAACTTTTATACAGCGCTTCGCTTACACGGCGGCAAGCCGCCTTGAATTTTACTTTTGCTATGCTATATTAAACTCCGGAAGGAGATCATCTTATGGCTGAAAGCAAGTTGCGTACACTTTCTATTGACTTTGCGGTTCAGATTCTCAATCTGGTGAAATTCCTGAAAAGCCAGCACGAAACGATCGTTTCCAATCAAATCGGCAGAGCCGGAATTATTTTTTCGAATCCGGCTGAACGTCTGATTTTTCACCGTTATTTACAATCGGCGGCGGAGACAGTTTTTCTCCGTCTCTTACTTCGGGAGATGGTGGAGGAACAGGTTTTTTCGGACGTTCCGGAGGCATTCCACCCAATCTCCTGCCTTCACGTTCTTCTATATTCGGACGTGCTCCAACAACCGGAGGCGGTGTTTTGCTCTCCTCTCCGCAGCCGCCGGCGGTCAATAAAACTGTCAGAGGAACGCCTGCAACCAGAAGTTTCCTGATTTTCGCTTGTAATTTCTGTTCTTTCTTTGAGATTTTCATATTGATCTATCCTTAAATTAATCTTTCCCGCACAAAAGCATTAGAGATACGACTCTGTGCGGGGATAATATTTTTGAAATGAGGTAATTTCAAAAGTCCGGCAAAATTTGGCTGAAAAAAGATTGTTGATGAGTTGGAAATGGTAGTTTGAGCGTGGCTACCCACAGGGTAACCACCGAAAACGCTCCATTTGCAGATCGCAACAAGAATTTTCTGCC
>JAFTJI010000173.1 GCA_017456495.1 Lentisphaeria bacterium
AAACCTTTTTGCGGCATATCAATTTTTTGTGAACCAATAAATTAATATGCCATCATAATAAGATTTATTAATTATAAAGGAATATAGATGGCATTTCAGTTTTTGCTCAATAACTGGAATGCCGCAAAAAGGTTTGAAAAGAGAAAAGAGGGGGATAGGGAGAAAAGAGAAAAAATTTCCTTAAAATTTTTTCTTTTGTCTCCCCGATTACGAATCACCCCTGATTACACTTTTGTTTGAGATGGAATCTCCGGAAGTGCGTTTTTTTGTCTTGAAAATACTGAATACTGCATATATATTACCCTATTACGAAGGAGAATAACCATGCGGATAACGATTATGCAGCCGCCTTATCCAGAAAAAGGCGAAGCGTTAAAAGTTTTGGATTGGCAGATCCGTCAGTTGAAGGGACTTGTTCCCGGCTCAACGGATTTGGTGATCTTCCCGGAAAATGCCAATTGTACCGGCTATACTGACCTTGAAAATATGAAAGAGCTGATCCGGAACGAAGGCGCAGAATTTGTGGAAGAGATGCGGAAGACCGCGAAGAGAGTCAACTGCACGATCATGAGCGGTTTGGAAAATATCGGAGCCGATGGGATCATGCGGAATCAGTTGACCGTTTTTCCGCCCGATGCGGAAGAGTTTTCTCCTTATACCAAAGTTCATCTTGTGGAGCCGGAGCTTGCCAAAGGGATCGAACCGGGAACGGAAGCAAAAGCATTTGATTATAAAGGCGTCCGATTCGGTGCGGCAATCTGTTTTGATTCCTATTTTCCGGAACTGTTTGTGGAGTATGCAAAACAGCGGATCGACGTTATGGTGGTTGTCAGCCATCAGAGACAGGAACGCCCTGAGATTCTTGAATTTCTGAATAAATCCCGTGCTTTTGACTGCGGATGTACTCTTTTACGTTCCGCACCTGCTATGAAGAATCCCAACGTGGGAGGAAAAAGCATGGTCATTACTCCCGAAGGGAAAATTCTTGCAGATGCCGGCGGTGTACCGGGTGTGATCACTTGTGAAATCGATCCGAAAGCCCGTTTTTTGCGGGCTGCATCCTACGGTGAACCGGACCGGATCGGTGATTACCGGGAAGTTCTTCTTGTTTCCCGGGCGCATGTGGATCAATAAAATTGATAGCGACATCTGATTGAATGGGATACAAAAGCAGAATATATTTCTGATGGAATGCTTCAAATAAAAAATAGCAGAATAGCAGAGACGGTTTTCAGGAGATTATCCTTATGGAAAATACAGTTGTACCAATGCTTATCGGAATTACAGGACACAGAGATCTGGTCGATCCTGATATTATTTACAGCAAATGCAAAGATTTGTTTATATCCCTGCAGCAAACGTATGCAGACACACCTCTTCGAGTTCTGTCAGCTCTTGCAGAGGGGGCTGATCAGGTTTGCGCAGAGGCTGCTTTGGACAGCGGCGCAGAGGTTTGGACCATTCTTCCTTTTGAAGAAGGCGCATATCTCAAAACTTTCAGCAGTGATGCAGGACGGGAAAAATATTTATCATTGAAATCCAGATCATCTCGCATCATAGAGATCGGTGAGGATCCCGCATCGCCGGAAAAATATGTTGCAACCGGAAATTATATCGTAAATCATTGTACAGTACTGCTTGCAGTTTGGAACGGCTGTCCCTCAGATCGCAGGGGCGGAACCTACCAGGTTATGGATTTTGCATTACACCGGCACAAATATATCACAGGGATGCTGCCGGCAAACAGGGTCGTTGTTCCAGTCATACATATGTTTTCCGAACGGAAAAGCCAGACAAGTACATTTCTTTTATCTGAAAAGCCGCAGGCAGGTGAAATTTCTTACGGTGATTCTCTTGAGGATATGAAAAAATTTGATTCAGAAGGAGTAAATGCAAAATTTTTCCGTGAGCTGTTTCTCCCGTTAAATGAGTTTAATCAGACTGCTTGTTCCCGGAAAAAAAGTATGGGTATTCCTGAATTGATTGAAAAGGAGTATGGCTTGACTCATTGGATTGAACGTTATTCGAAATCCTCAGAAATGGCAGGATATTTTCAATCTAAATATTTGAGGCAGATGCGGATTCTGTTTTATTGCGGGATCGGGGGCGGTTTTTGTTCTCAGTTCTATGGCGGTGTTGATTTGAATGCGTGGCCATTCGTTCACTATTTTTTAATTGGTTATCTTTTGTTTTGGGGTGGTGCGTTCTATTATTGGTTGCGTTCTCACGAGAAATATCATGAAAAATATCTGGAACAGAGATTGATGACGCAGATTCTGAAAACTTATATTTTTATGAGATTGGCAGGTTGTGAAGAAACATTCTGGGATAAACGGGCTGTTCAATGCTGCCATAACAGCCGTCTGTCAGTCAGTGCTATAAAATATTGGTCTGTTCTGGCAGAAGATGATAAGGCTGTGGAGGCGCAGGAAATAAAACAGACAGCTGGAATTTGTGTTCAGGAAAAATGGATCAAAGGTCAGATCAGCTATTTGTCCAAAAAGATAAAAAGCGGAAAAAAAGGGTACAACAACAAGAAAAAATGGCAGTATATATCAACAGTTTCCGCCATTATAATTTCGTCATATTTTATCATAGCAAATCTTTTTGATTTCAGTAATGATGTCCATAAATTCCTGATGATCATAAATGGATTTATTGTGGCTGTTCCTTTATATACTCTGGCTATGGTTATGATTTATTATGACCAGAAAAATGTTGAAAAAACACAAAAAGAGTTTCAGAATATGTATGATAATTTTGTTTATATTCAGCAGTGTTTTTCTACCGGGGAACCGGAGCTGCTGAAACGGAGAATTATCTCTCTTGGCGATGCTTCTATTGAGGAAACCCTTTCCTGGCTGAACAACTATATGGATTCCCGTCCGGAAGTGATAAAATCATAAGAAGATCATCAGCGGAAATACAAAGATGTTATCACGCTTTGTATTTCCGTTTTACAACGCCCTGCAAGCCGGTTTCTGTTGTTCCATTGATCTCAATGATCCCTGTGGAACCTTCGGGGATGGTACATTCAAACTCGATTTCACCGTTCACACGTTTCCAACTGACAGATACGGTTCCGCTGTTGAGTTTGCGGGAGGCTTCTGCCCAGTCAAGATCTTTCACAAAGTGGGGTGCGAACCGGATCACCTTGAATCCCGGCTCAGCAGGCGTGATCCCTGCCAGATATTCGTACATCCAGGCATCAATGCTGCCGTACATGATATGACAATGGGAGTTGATCCCGTTCCACTGTTCCCAGAGCGTTGTCGCCCCCTGTTTGATGGAATAGCCCCAACCGGGGAACTCTTCCTGGGTCGCGATCCTGTACGCATCTTCCATGTAACCGTGATCTGCAAGAACTCTGGGGACAAGTTTTGCCCCTGCGATCCCGAACATGGCACGGTGTCCGTTTTCCCGGCACTTTTCCGCCAGTAACGCCGCCGTTGCTTCCGGGGTCGCTGTAAAGCCGTAATAAAGAGCACAGGCAAGACTGGTCAGAGAATCGTCGCTGCAGCCCCCATCCGGACGACAGAAATGCTTCCGGAACGAGGCTTTTGTCCGTTCTGCACGGCTGCGGTATTCTGCCGCATCAGCCGTCCGTCCGGTGACCTCAGCAAACCCGATCATGTATTGCAGGCAGTTGTAATAGAAACTGGTTGCGGTCACATCAAGGGGGATCGCATAAACATCCACCGGGTGCGCCCAGTCGGTCAGACCGAAGCTGACCAGGTCATCCTCTGACATGGAAAGACAATAATCAAGGTAGCGTACCATATTGTCATAAAACTCTTCGATAACGGCAGTATCACCATAGAACTGCCAGATCTGCCGGACACCCTCAAAGAGCATGAAATCGAATACCGGACCTGCACCCCAGTTGAAGCCGTAAGTCCCGCCGGTGGGGGCAATACACGGCAGCTGTCCATTCTTCCGCTGGCAATCCGTCAGGACCCGGAGAAAGTGCAGATAAGCATTTTTCGGATCGAAGTTCCACATCCCCACCAGACAACCCAGATGGGCATCACCTGTCCAGCCATTCTTTTCCCGGTGCGGACAGTCTGTCGGGATCCCGGTGAAGTTTGCAAGATAACTGCGGATAGTAATTTCGTGGAGCTTATTCAGATAAGGACTGGATGTCCGGAATGTTCCTGCAGGTGTCAGATCCGTATGTACAAAATGAGCCTCCACAGACTCCAGTGAAGTCCCTTTCGGAACTACGATTTTGGCATAACGGAACCCGTGATAAGTAAAATGCGGGTGCCAGGTCTCGATACCTCCGCCTTTCAGAGTATAAACATCGTGCTGGAACGGAGTTTCAACGATATACATTCCGTTTTCCGCATTGTCGATATCGCCGTTGGCGCGAACCTTTTCTGAATAATCAATGGTGACAACATCCCCGGCATTTCCTTTGACGGTGATCTCACACCATCCGGTAAGACAGACGCCGAAGTCAAAAATCATGACTCTGGGGAACAGTTTTGTCACGCCGACAGGCTTCAATCTCTGCATAATGCGGCAGGGTTCGATCTCTTCCTCTTCAATATCCCCGCCCGGAGGAAAACATCGGCAGGCATTTTTCCAGTTGGAATCATCGGTTTCCGCATCGGCAAACCCCGGAACTTCGGCACGGGCATCGTAATGTTCCCCGCTCCGGAGCGCATCATAAACAATAGGGGAATTTGTAAATTTCCAGCTTGTGTCGGAAACAACCGCAGTTTCTCCGTTGATCACCACATCACACAGGAGTTTCGGATAATCCCGCCACGGTGCTTTGTCAAAACTGAATTTCTGAGTCGACTGGCAGTTATACCAGCCGTTACCGAGCAGGACGGCAATGCAGTTTTTGCCGGGTTTCAGGAACTTTGAGACATCATAAACAAGATAATTTGCCCGGACTTCAAAGCGGGTCACAGCAGGAACAAGAACGCTGTCATCGACTTTTTCCCCGTTGATATAGAGTTCATGCCAGCCGAGACCGCACAGGTAAACAACTGCAGATTCTATTGATCTGTTCCAATCGAAAACTTTACGGAAGAACGGCGCATTCCCGCTGTTGGGTGTCGGCACCATCATTGTTTTTCCATAACTGATCCAATAACCGGAAAATTTTCTTGATTTCTTCATCTTGCGGTCCCATTGCCTCTTTTGATTCTCTTCTTGATAAGGGGTGGAATTTGGGGAAGCGGAAAAAACTTTTGAGGAAAGTTTTTTCCGCTTCCCCAAGCCCCATCACCTTTTTCAAACCTTTTTGCGGCATTCCGATTTTTACGATGTAAAAATCGAAATGCCATCTTAAAGTTGAAATAGCAGAAGGATTTACCAATTTTACGATAGCATTTATATTTTTGAGAACTTCAAAAATATGAATGCTGCAGAAAGGTTTGAAAAGAGAAAAGAGGGGTTCGGGGAGAAAGGAGAAAAACTTTCCTGAAAAGTTTTTCTTTTGTCTCCCCGTCCTCTTTCTCTGATGAAAAACTCAGCGATCCACGCGTGCGCTGCCGCCGCCGACCAGCTTTTCAACTTCTTTGAGAGTTGCCATACTGGTATCTCCGGGGGTGGTCATAGCCAATGCGCCGTGTGCAGCACCGAAGTTGACTGCGACTTCCGGATCATCCTTTTCCATGAGTCCGTAGATCAGACCGGAAGCGAAGCTGTCGCCGCCGCCGACGCGGTCATAGATTTCGAGTCCGTCACGCTGTGCGGCTTTGTAAAATTCGCCGTTTGTCCAGAGAATTGCGCTCCAATCGTTGACGGTTGCGGTCTTCACGGTTCTCAGAGTGGTTCCGACAGCCTTGAAGTTGGGGTATTTTGCAACAGCGGTCTTGATCATGTTCTTGAAACCGTCGATAGGCAGAACGGTCAGGTTCTTGTCGGCACCGGCAACTTCCAGACCGAGACATGCGGTGAAGTCTTCTTCGTTACCGATCATGACGTCAACATACTTTGCGATTTCGCAGTTGACTTCGCGAGCGCGTTCGATTCCGCCGATTCCCTTCCAGAGAGAAGCGCGGTAGTTCAGGTCATAACTGGTGATGGTTCCATACTTTTTCGCGGTCTTGAGAGCTTCGATGGCAACTTCCGGAGTGGTATCGGAGAGAGCAGCGAAGATTCCGCCTGTATGGAACCAGCGGGAACCGAGAGTTCCGAAGATGTAATCCCAGTCGATATCGCCTTTTTTGAGCTGGGAGACAGCGGTATTTCCACGGTCGGCGCAGCTGAGCGCACCACGGACACCGAAGCCTTTTTCCACGAAGTTCAAACCGTTGCGGACACTTCTTCCGATTCCATCATAGGAGACCCAGCGGATGAGAGAAGTATCGACACCGCCCTGGAGGATGAAATCTTCCACGAGGCGTCCGACCGGGTTGTCAGCGAAAGCTGTGACCACACCGGCGCGTTTGCCGAAGCAGCGGCGCATACCGCGTGCCACATTGTATTCTCCGCCGCCTTCCCAGACGCGGAACTCACGGGAAGTGTGGATTCTGGAATCACCGGGATCCAGACGGAGCATGATTTCGCCGAGAGAGAGAATATCGTACTTGCAATCTTCAGGTTTTCTTGTTTCGATGATCATTTGAAGGACTCCTTATTTTTTGAACTGAGCTGCCAGTTCAACAGCTGCTTTCACAGTTTCGTCATCGGTCTTGTTCAGCCAGGTTCCGCCGACACATGCGATTTCGGGGATTGCCAGATAGTCTGCTGCGTTGGAGGGTTTGACTCCGCCTGTGGGCATGAAACGGATCCCGAGATGTTTGTAGGGAGCAGCCAGAGATTTCAGGAACGGGATCCCGCCGGCAGCTTCTGCGGGGAAGAACTTCAGGAATTTGCATCCGAGTTCCATAGCCTGTTCACATTCGCTGGGAGTACAAACGCCGGGAGCAAAGGTGAAATTGTTTGCCATAGCTTCTTTGACAACGGTGGGATTGAATCCGGGAGCAACAGCAAATTTTGCACCTGCTTCAAAGGCTCTGTGAAGATCCTTCACGTTCAGAACGGTTCCGGCACCGATAAACATTTCGGGGAACTGTTTAGAGGCTTCGCGGATCACTTCTTCCGCAGCGGCTGTACGGAAGGTGATTTCTGCGGCGGGAAGTCCGCAGCGGCAAAGCTGTTCGCAAACCTGCAGACCTTCTTTCAGGTCGTTGAGCACCAGAACCGGAACGATTCTGATCGATTCCATTTTTGCAATGATATCCATAACTTTTTCTCCTTAAAAGGGTTATTTGTATTTTGCCATAACTTTCTTGAACGCATCCGCAGAGTTGGCAATCACCTTTTCGCTGACACAGAAGGTCAGGCGGATGTAGCCGGGACAGCCGAATCCACGTCCGGGAACTGCAAGAACACAGGCTTCTGCCAGCTCTTTCACGAACTCGGTTTCATCCGCAATGGGGGACTTCACGAAGAAGTAGAATGCACCGCGCGGAAGAGTGAACTCAAGTCCGGCTTCTTCCAGAACTTTCGCCATCACAGCGCGTCTCTGACGGTAGACTTCCAGATCCACTTGCGCGTTGATACAGGTGCGGAGAAGCTGCTGTCCGATACAGGGCGCGTTCACGGTTCCAAGAATACGGGTTGTCATGGTGATCGCTGCCATGAATTTTTCAAGATCATACATCTTCGGATTGACTGCGATGTAGCCCACACGTTCTCCGGCAAGAGAGAGGTTCTTGGAGTAGGAACCGATCACCACACTGTTGTCGTAATAGGAGAAGACGGAGGGGATCTCCACATTGTCGAAGTTCAGGAAACGGTAGGGTTCATCGGAGATCAGACAGATCTTTGTTCCGAACTTTTCTTCTGCGGCATGGAGCGCGTCGCAGAGTTCTTTGATCTCTTTTGCGGAATAAATCTGACCTGTGGGGTTGTTGGGGGAGTTGATGATCACCGCTTTTGTCTTTTCGTTGACTGCGGCGGCGATAGCAGGAATATCCAGTTCAAAAGTAAAGTCTTTGGACTTGACCGGAACCAGTTTTCCGCCGAAGTTTCCGGTGTAGAAACCATATTCCACGAAGTAGGGGGAGGGACAGATCACTTCTGCGCCGGGAGTGAGGATCGCGCGGAAGAGAGCATTCAAACCGCCTGCGGCACCGCAGGACATGATAAGCTCATTTGCGCTGATGGTCACGCCCTGTTCTTCGGAAACCTTAGCGGCAACGATGGCGCGGACATCCGGATATCCTGCGTTTGGCATATATCCGAGAGCAAAAGGCTGGTCTGCTTTGTCAGCGATTTCGTGAAGAGCTGCTTTCACCTGCGCGGGAGGAGGAAGGTCAGGATTTCCGAGACTGAAATCATAAACTTTATCTGCGCCGTATTTTTTCTTGAGTTCCACACCGGCTTCAAACATTTTCCGGATCATAGATGAATTTGCAAGGAAACCGGAAACTTCTGCACTTAACATTTCCATAAAAAACCTCTGTTTAATATTTCCGAAGATATGAGGAATAAAAAAGGAAAGCCGAGGCTGCCCCCGGCTTTTCCTACTGCGGCGCGCCGTTTTTTTCAAACCGGATCGCCGTCAACGTGGTGAAGTGATCTTACTCAAATTACTGAGTAATAGCTTCGACGGGGCATGTACCAACGCATGCACCGCAATCAATGCAATCACTTTCGCTCACCTTAGCAACGCCATCAACCATTGCGATAGCGGAAACGGGGCAAGCACCAACGCAGGATTCGCATCCAGCGCACTTTGCTTCGTCAACTTTAGCTGCCATTTTTTTTCCTCCTTAAAATATTTCAGGATTCAAAATTGAATCCCTTCACCGTAATATAAACCGTATTTTTGATTTTTTCAAGTCTTTCTCAGAAAAAATCAGGAAAAGAAGCTCCGGCAGCAGTGAAAAGCTGAATATTGTGGTGTTTTCTGATGGAATACTATTGAATTTCATTCCTTTTCAGATATATTACATTCAATCAACCGATCCTGAGGAGGAAATATGAAAAGAATCATAATGGCTCTATTGTTTGTGCTGACATTCTGTTTGTCAGCAAAAGATCTGAACGTTCTGATGATCGGAAACAGTTTTTCAATCTGTGTGGGAAATTATCTTCCGAAGATTGTCAAATCTGTTCCCGGATGCAGACTGACTTTGACGAGTGCCTATATCGGCGGCTGTTCTCTGGAAAAACATTCCAAGAATCTCACAGAAGCGGAAAAAAATCCGGAGGCACCTCAATACAGAATCAATGTGTGGTACAGCGACAAGCCCAACGTTCATACACGGAGAGGGAATGTTCTCAAGCTGCTCAAAACGGGAAAATATGATGTCATCACCATTCAGCAGAACAGCTTCAACAGTTTTAAGTATAATACATATCAGCCTTACGCAGATCATTTGATCTCCGTTATCAGAAAATATCAGCCTCAGGCAGAAATTGTGATCCAGCAGACCTGGAGTTACCGTTCTGACAGCTGGATCCTTACGCGAGATAAATTATCGAATACAGAGATGTATCAGGGAGCCGCCTCGGCTTACAGAAAACTGGCAGAGTCTCATGGGTTACGTGTAATTCCCATGGGGGATGCGGTTCAGATTTTCCGGAAAAACAATCCTCCGCCGGAGTTCAAATACCTTGATAACAAAGCCCGTGCAAAATACAAGTGGCCGGATGTCCCCCCGCAGGCAGGGGATGTTGTCGGAGTAAACCGCTGGATCAAGCAGGGCGGCAGAATGGTTCTTTATATGGATTCCGTTCATCTGAATGAGCGCGGGGAATATCTTCAGGCAGCGGTCTGGTTTGCATTTCTTTACGGCAGAAAGACTTCTGAAATCAAATTTGTTCCGCTCAAGGTCGGCGATGATGATGCAGTCCTTCTGCGGAAATATGCACAGGAAGCTGTCGATAACTACAAACAGGTTGCAAAATAATTTTAACTGAATCAGTGTTCACGGGAGTGATTTCAACGTAAGGGGAATCAATGTTGAATATGAGAAAAATGATTGTTGCGGGAGCAGCTGCTCTTTTGTTGTGCGGAGAAGTTTTTGCCGGGTTCAAGGAGGATTTGGATGCGGCGAAACGCGGTAATGTCAGAGCACAATATGATGTTGGTGAGAGTTATGCCTGGGGCAAGGGTGTCAAACAGGATCATGCAGAGGCAGTGAAATGGTTTCGTAAAGCCGCGGAACAGGGATATGCTCCGGCACAATACAGTTTAGGATTGAGTTATGTGTATGGTCGGGGGGTAAAGCGGGATGTTTCCGAGGCTGTGAAATGGTTTCGTAAAGCTGCGGAGCAGGGGTATGCTGATGCACAATACAGTTTGGGATTGAGTTATGTGTATGGTCAGGGTGTAAAGCGGGATGTTTCCGAGGCTGTGAAATGGATTCGCAAAGCAGCGGAACAAGGATATGCCCCGGCTCAGGATTTTTGGGGAATAATTTGTGAAGACGAGTCCGGCAAAGGAGCCGCCGAAGCTGTGAAATGGTATCGTAAAGCAGCGGAACAAGGGTATGCCAATGCTCAATTCAATTTAGGGGTATGTTACGCAGACGGCAAAGGTGTCAAGCAGGATATTGTCGAAGCCGCTGTATTGTTCCGTAAAGCCGCGGAACAGGGACATGAGAGCGCGCAGTTTACTCTGGGAATTTGTTATTCAGAAGGCACAGGTGTCAAACAGGATTATGCGGAATCAGCGAAATGGTTCCGCAAAGCAGCTGAACAGGGAATGGAGAAAGCTCAGGTCATATTAGGCGCGTATTATTTTTATGGCAAAGGTGTGCAGCGGGATTATGTTAAAGCTGTGAAATGGTTCCGTAAAGCCGCGGAACAGGGGAATATTGAGGCTCAGTATTTTCTGGGAGGATGTTATGCAGATGGCACCGGAGTGAAGCAGAGTTATGCCGAAGCTGCGAAGTGGTGGCAGAAAGCCGCTGAAAAGGGGCATGCTCCGGCAAAGAACGCCTTGAAATGGCTGAAAAAGAAATAATTCATCACAACATTCTCCACCGGAAAATTTCATTATTTTCCCGATTTGAACTTGAAAAAAGGATCTTTCGGGTTTATTGTACTGCGTTAAAGTAAGAAACTCCAGATATGATAAACAAAAAGGAATATTTATCATGGAAAAAAACTATGAATTTCTGAACCGTATGCGCGTTGTGCATAAGCCCGACCGCAGAGATGCTTCAGCAGTCAAGACCGAACAGGAACTCGCTCTTGATTCCAGCTGGAAGATCGTGATTCCGGAAAACGCTTCTGAAATGGTCAAGATGGCAGCAAGCGATTTTCAGGATTATCTTCTCAAAAGTATGGATCTTTCTATTGTGATCGAAAAGACCGCTGCTCCGGCAAAGGCTCCCGGGACCTTGCTTTTTGTGACAGCCGATCAGTTCCCCGCAATTCAGGAAAAACCCACTGTCACCCGCTCTTTCGCTCTTGATGTCAGCGATGACGGAGTCGTTCTCTGCGGTGCAGATGAACGCGGTGTGTTCGCCGGAAGTATTCATCTGGAAGACTTGATGAACTACCGCGAAGCTACTTTCCTGACCAAAGGATTCAAGCTCCGCAACCCTCTCACCAGAATGAGAAGTACTCACTCCGGAAGCGGGATCGACGATTATCCGGATTGGCAGCTGCAGGCGATCGCTCACGCCGGATTCACTGCAATCGATATCTTTGTCAAGGCTCCCAATGTCACGACCAGAGGTCCTGCAAATATCAATGATATCATCAATCGTGCAAGCAAGTACGGTCTGGATGCCGTTCTCTACTGCTATCTGAAGAGCTACAAGCACCCCGATGCTGCTGATGCAGAAGAATTTTTCGACAGCGTTTACGGCGAAATCTTCCGCGCTCACCCCGGATTTGCAGCGATCCACCTGGTCGGTGAATCTCTTGAATTCCCCAGTAAGGATCCCCGTACAACCGGAAAATCCCACCGCGAAAGCGTTGTCGACGGGATCCCCGATACCCGTCCGAGCCCGGGCTGGTGGCCCTGTACTGACTATCCCGCTTACATCCAGCGCATTGTGGATGCTGTCCACAAAGTCAAACCGGAAGCAGAAGTCATTCTCAACACCTACAACTGGGGCTGGACCCCTGCGGAACTCCGTCAGGAATTCCTCTCCAAGATCCCGAAATGCGTCACCGTCCATGTCACCTATGACATCTTCAAGATGAATGTCCGCAACGGTCTGAAATCTCCTGTCATGGACTACAGTATTTCCGCTGATGTCCCGGGTGAATACTTCGTTTCTGAAGTCAAGGCAGCCAAAGCAGCCGGAATCAAGACAGTCCGCTGTACCACCAACCTTGCCGGTTCCAGCTGGGACTTCGGTACCGTTCCTTATGCTCCGGTTCTCTTCCGCTGGGCAAAACGCATGACCATTCTCCGCGATTATCTGTTGAACTACAATGTCAACAGTTTCTATGATGACCACCACTACGGCTGGTGGCCGAACCCCTGTAATGACCTCGCAAAAGAAATCTTCTCTTCCGATGGTGAACTTGATGTTGAAGCGATCCTGACCCGCGCCGCTGTCCGCGACTACGGTAAAGATGCCGCTCCGACCATCGTGAAAGCATGGAAGATCTGGAGTGATGCGATGGATTATTATGTCGGTTCCAATGAGGACCAGTACGGTCCGTGGCGTGTAGGACCTTCCTACCCCTTCATCTTCCAGCCCAACATCACCCGTACCATGTCCAAGAAAGAGATCGACTTCCCCTCCGCACCTCACGCACACTTCGGCGGCAGGATCGTCAAGACTCTGTACCAACCGTACGAAAACGAAAACCAGTCCCCCGGACCTCTCCGTTATCCCGGCGAAATCAGATCTCTGGTGAAAATGGAAGAGCTGTGGGAAGAAGGTCTTGCCCTGATCGAACAGGCACAGGCACTGATCCCGGAAAAGAAGAAAGACGACGGAAAGCGTCTCTGGTGTCTCGGTAAGTTCATCCGCAACTCCATCCGCACCACCCGTGCCATGAAGCAGTGGTGGCTCCTGAATACCAAACTCATCGCATCCTATGACCGCGATGAAATGCTTGGCATTCTTGACAAACTGGTGGAGATCGGTAAAGCTGAAATCGAAAATGTCAAAGACACCGTGGAAGCAGTTTCTTTCGACTCCCGTCTCGGCTGGGAACCCAGCATGGAATACATGTGTGACCCCTGGCATCTTGACTGGAAGATCCGTCAGATCAACAGCATGTTCCGCGAAATCGAAACCTATCGCGGCTGCCTGATGCTCGGTAAGCCCGAAGAATAATTCTGTTCCCGGAATTGAGTTTAACAGCCGGTGTCCTTGCGATACCGGCTGTTTTTTTTCCGTTTTCTTCCGATTATCAGGAATTTAATCAATGGCAGGATTGCAAATATCAGAAACGGTGCTATATTACACGACAATGGATATGAAACAAGATCAATTAACATAAAGGAAAACGAAAATGTCAGAAAAACTGATGCTTGGCTTGCCGAAGGGCAGCTTGGAAACGGCTACAGCAGAAATGTTCAAGAAAGCCGGATGGAAGATTGAAATCAGCTCACGCTCCTACTATCCCAGAATCGACGATGAAGACATCGACTGCATGTTGATCCGTGCTCAGGAAATGTCCCGTTATGTGGAAGAAGGGATTCTGGATTGCGGTCTGACCGGTCATGACTGGATCCGGGAAAACGGTTCCGATGTGGAAGAAGTTGCAGAACTGGTCTACGGAAAAGTCGGCAGAAACCCCTTGAGATGGGTTCTCGCAGTTCCCAACGATTCCGATATCACCTGTGCAAAAGATCTGGAAGGCAAACGGATCTCCACCGAAGCGATCGGTATGACCAAAGCTTATCTTGCAAAGCACGGTGTCAACGCTAAAGTGGAATTCTCCTGGGGTGCAACCGAAGTGAAGCCTCCGAGACTGGCAGATGCCATTGTGGAAATCACCGAAACCGGTTCTTCTCTCCGCGCAAACAACCTGAAGATCATTGATACTCTCTGCACCAGCACCACCCGTTTTATTGCAAACCATACTGCAATGCAGAATCCGTTCAAGCGGAAAAAGATCGAACAGATTGCAATGATGCTCCAGGCTGTTCTCAATGCAGAAGGCAAGGCAGGCATCATGATGAACGTCAAGAAGTCTGACCTGCCCAACCTGCTGGAAAAACTTCCTGCACTTCAGAGACCGACAGTTTCCGAACTTTCCGATCCCAACTGGGTTGCTCTCAATACCATCGTTACCGAACAGGTCCTCCGTGATCTGATCCCTGAACTCAAGGATCTCGGTGCAACAGGTATTATCGAATATCCCTTAAACAAGCTGGTGGAATAAGATATATCCGATAAATATTTTACATTCGCACCGTTCAACGGTGTGAGTCTGCTTGTCTGATACAGGATGCGGTGGGGGGTGGCTCTGCCGCATCTTTTTTTTATAAGAGGCAATTTCAAAAGTCTTCAAAATGGCAGAAAATTCTTGTTGCGATCTGCAAATGGAGCGTTTTCGGTTTATCCTCCATAGCTTCAGCGAAGGAGGATGGCAGCCACGCTCAAACTACCATT
>JAFTJI010000174.1 GCA_017456495.1 Lentisphaeria bacterium
AACCATCCGATCTGAAATCTCTGACTTCTGAAGAGCTTTCGGGGCTTTGCAGTGAGCTCAGAGAGGAGATCATTTCCAGAGTATCAGCCAATGGCGGGCATCTTTCACCGAATCTTGGCACAGTTGAGCTTGCAGTTGCTCTCAACCGTGTTTTCAGTGATCCGGATGATGTTATCCTCTGGGATGTGGGACATCAGGCTTATGTACATAAGCTGCTGTCCGGCAGGAGAAAACAGTTTTCCACACTCCGTCAGTACGATGGCATGAGCGGTTTTCTTTCTCCGGAGGAATCCTCCCGGGACAGATTTTATACCGGTCATGCGGGCGTAGCGATTTCAGAGGCGATCGGTTTGGCGAAAGCGAATGTGCTGATGGGGAAAAAAGATGCGGCGGTTGTTGCTGTGATCGGAGATGGTTCTCTGGGCTGCGGGATCGCGCTGGAAGCTTTGAATAACATCCGCGAGGTCAACGAAAACTTCATATTGGTGATCAACGACAATAAAATGTCGATTTCCCGCAGTGTGGGAGCCGTTTCCAAATATTTGAACCGTGTTATTACGGGCAGGCGTTACAACCGGCTGAAGACGTCTCTGAAGGTACGTCTCCGTCGTTTTCCTTTCGGACGGCGGCTGATCCAACTGATCCGGAAACTGGAACGGATAGCCAAAAGTTTTTTTGTATCCGGTGCTGTATTTGAAGAACTTGGAATGAAATATGTCGGTCCGATTGATGGTCATGATCTGCCTCAGCTTCTGGATAAGCTGGAAAAGATCCGTGAGATCAAAGGGCGCGCAATCGTTGTTCATGCTGTGACGGAAAAAGGTCATGGCTGCAAGTATGCGGTAGAAAATGCCGAAGCGTTTCACGGGTGCGGACCATTTGATCCTGCGACTGGAAAATTTCTTTCTGGGAACAGGGAAAAGAGTTTTTCCGACTCTTTTTCCGAGAGCCTTGTAAGCCTGGGCGAGAAATACCGGGATGTTGCCGCAATCACTGCTGCAATGTCTTCAGGAACAAAGATTTCTGCTTTTGCGGATCGTTTTCCGGAACGTTTTTTTGATGTTGGGATCGCGGAAGAGCATGCTTTGGTGTTTGCCTCCGGTCTGGCTGCCGGTGGACTGCGGCCTGTGATAGCGATTTATGCCACGTTCCTTCAGCGTGCGCTGGATTGTGTTTTTCATGATATCTGTCTTCAGAATCTGCCTGTGATCATTGGTATTGACCGTTCCGGAGTTGTGGAAGATGGACCGACGCACCATGGGATTTATGATTTGCCGTTTTTGCTTTCCATGCCGAATTTACAGGTTTATCTTCCTGCTGATGATGGTGAGTTGCGGGATATGTTGTTCCATGCTTATTTTGTAAAAGCCCCAGTTGTGATCCGTTATCCCAAAGGAGGCTCTTCAAACCTTTCTGAGCGCAGGATCCCGTTTTTGCCGGGAAAAGCTGTTGAACTGCGTTCCGGAAAGGATGTTGCATTGTGGTGTTCCGGAAGAGAATGTAAAACCGGTTTGGAAACAGCGCAACTGCTTGAACAGAATGGAGTTGCGGCTTCTGTTGTGAATCCCCGTTCTCTGAAGCCTTTTGATGTTGAAAAATTAAAGCAAGATGCTGCGGATAAGGTGATTGTGACGGTTGAAGATGCTCAGAAAGAGGGCGGGCTTGCCTCTCTGGTTGACTCTGCGCTGATCAATGAGCCTCATAAACAGATCCTTCATTTCGGGTGGAGCAGCAGCGGTTTTGTTCCTCATGGGAAACCGGGGGATCTCCGCAAGGCGTATCAGCTTACTCCGCAAGATATTGCAGAAAAAATCATCGCAGCGGTCAAATAAACAGAGTCCTCCTGATTGAATTTGCGGTTGACAAGTGAATCCCGCAAAAAAGGAGGTAGCGATGAGTATAGAATATCGCGGTACAGTAGAACATTCTGTTACCCTGTCGGGTGAATCCAAAAAAGGGAAGCGCAGTTTTCTTTATTTTTGTTCTGATGGAGAAGCACTTGCGGATGTGATGGTTCGCAGGGATTTTCCCTCTGTCGGGGATCCTTTTCCGGAAATTCCCGGGTTATATTGCAAGGAGATTTCTCTGAAACCGGAACGTTCCGGAAAAAAGGTCAAAGTCCTGGTGGAATGTACCTACGGGACTTTGAGCAGCGGAACCGTTTCCATTGGCGGGATCGATTATGGCAAGCCCTTTCATTTTAAGGTTCTTCCCATAGAAACAAAGGTTCCTTTTCTTTATTCCTATGATGAAACCGATTCCAGTGGGCGGGCTGCAAAACCGGTTTGTTCAACAGCCGGAGAATTTTTCAATCTGGAGACGACTGAAATTACGCTGCTTGTCCGATTTTCCTACTATATCCGTTCCTTTTCACCGGAATGGATCCTGAAATTGTGCAATACGACGAACCGGAAAAAGATCCGTGTCTGCGGGATCGGGATCAAAGAGGATTGCGGTCTTCTCCGCAGTCTCAGCGCGGAAAGTGTGAAAGTCAATGATGAGACCGTGATTCAGGTCAATGCAGAATTGGAGATCAACCCTGCCGGATTCCGGCGTCTTGTTCCGAACCGCGGATATTTCTGCTGGAACGGGTCGACGTACAGTCGGGTATGTTACGGTATTTCCAAACATACGCATGATGTTGTTTATGCTCCCATGGTGAGACTTCTGGAAGACCGGAAGGAAGAAACGCCGATCATGCCGGTTGATGATCCTGTGTGGCTTGATACCTCCGGAGATGTTCAGACAAGTCAGCGGGCTCAGCAGAATAATCAGCTTTTGTCATTTCGGGAAAAAAACAGTACAGACTGGTCTGTTCTCTCTCTTCCATCCGGAAAACCATGGTAATCATCGGGAGGCAGACATGAAAGTGATTAAAGCAACAGATTCTGCTGTGAATGCAATCCGGAAAATGGATTCTATCTCCCGGTCATTAGTCAGCAACCCGATGAAGAAACAGAGCAGTTTTCTTGCTGAAGGAGGAAGTTCTTCCTATTCCGGTCCGTTTATGGTGAAATGGCTGTTCACCAATATGCTTTCGATCAGCTGTCCTCCGGAATATATGGGTGGAAATGAGGGATATTGCGGCAGTATCTGTGCGCCTGATATGCAGATCATCCGTCATTTGGAATCCAATAATATTTCATTTACGCCAGGTCAGGAAAATACTCTTTTGACTCTTACGGTCATTTGGGGAGAGAGCGGCGTTGACAGCCATTGGTTTTCTTTTGTGCCGGATCCATGGAAGAGCTGTACTAATGAAACAAAATTGAGTGCAGTCGATTTTTTGAATCCGAAAACAGAGGATTATCCGCATCGGAATCCTTTTATGGCGATTTATCCGATCGCACGGATGGAAGGAAACAAGATCGTGCAGATCCAGCAGGGGCATATTGTGGACAGTAACAGATGGTGGAGGAGCTGATGAACGATGCTGAAAAGCTGGTCAGTATTCCGGAAGAAATCATATTTGAAGCATACTGGCAGCGTATGATGGACCGTTTGCGGATCGTGTATGATCCGGAATATAGTTCCGCGGAAGAGATCTATGGTGTCACGATTGTCTCCGTGGCATATTCCGGATGCTGGTCATATTTGCCGGATATTGTCAAAAACGGCGGAAATGTTCTTGAACTTGCAGAAAGGCATTTTCCAAAGAATGGGATGGTCAAGGATCTCGGTTATTTTCCATTTCTGGCGTGGTTTTCAGTTGCATCACGGCAGAATCATACGATTCCGGATTTTATTTTTCCGGAATCCGGAACGCCGGTTTCACCGGAAAATATCGGTGTTGCATCTGAGCGTTTTCCGGCAATTCACGGTGTTGAATCTTACATGTTATTTACCACATGGTTTACTCCTGAAAACAATTTTTATGATCCCGTCAATTTAGCAGGAAGTCCGGTCAGGACGTATGCAAAATATCAGATGGCAAAAGCGTTGGACCGTATTCTGGATCGCAGCTTTGCAATTTTGCATCCGGAGGAAACTTTTCTTCTGTTGGATGTGCCGGATTTTTACAAACGGAGTGATATTTATTGTACGTTTGACATGAAAGTTACCGCGGAGAACGGTGCAACACTCAGGGAAACAACGTCAACGGTTTTTCTTCAGAAAACGTATGGAGAATTTGGCTGGTTTGATGTTGGCGGGGCTTTGAGTGCGCGGCGGACTGATTTGCGGGTCAGCATTCATTCTGAAAGTCCGCTGAGGTATAAATATCTGGTGCTTTGTATGACAGATTCCAATAAAGCAGACTATGGAACATGCCGGTATGATTTTTTCCGGTCGGGAAGAGTTTTGAGTGCCAGATGTTCCGTGATCTATGAATCTCCGGACTGGTGCACCGGAGATACCGTTTGGGAGTATCAATTTTCAGAGGGAGAGCAGCCGGAAGACGGAAAGCCTGATTATGTCAGGCTTCAATCACCGGCGGTGATCATCTATCCGGAATATCCGGACAGATTGAAAGAGCTTTATGAAACAAAAATCGAAAGGAGCTGATTTTTATGGATATATTTTTTTCATTGGCATTGCAGAGTCGGATGACAAAGGAAAGAGAACCTGTTCCAACAACAGAATCTCTGCATTTTGTTTATGGACGGCAGGACTTTTTTACGTTAAAGATCTTTGATTTCGAAAAAATCAAATCAGATTATCAAGTTGTTAACTGGGATGTTATTGTCTATGATAATGATGATTCCGGCGTGATCTGTCATACTCTTAATCAGAATATTGATTCAGCAGAGATGGAAGACGGAATCATTTCGTTTCCCGTTGTTACAAAAACAAAAGATTTCCGGGACAAAACAAAAAACGGAAATATTCACGGCTGGATGGAAGTCCGCGGCTTGAATTCTGACGATGCTGTAGTACTCAGTATGAAATTCAAGTGCATTGCAGAATATTCCAATGATTTTTCTGATGAAATCCCGGAAGAGATCGTCGCTGATTTCGCAACGAAACAGTGGGTTAGAAGTATAATCTCAGGCGGAGAGGCAGACTCTTTTATCACAAAAGATATGCTTGATTCCGCTCTTTCCGGAATGAAAATAAGAACTCAGGAAGCAACAACATTTCAAATAATCGACAGAACAATCGTGAAGTACACTCTTTCCGGAAATGAAGTTTTTCTGTTTGATCTTTCTTCTCTGAAAAATGAAGTTTGCGCAACCATGGAACTGTGGCTGACGATGCCGGAAGAGGTGGTCAGTTTCACGATGCCGGATGTCACTTGGATCGAAGAACTGGCGTTCGATACCCCTAATATGATGTATGCTGTCGTCATCAGGTGGGATGGGGAAAAGGTCATCGGGAATGTCGCTTATACCTTGGAGGTGAGTTGATATGCCGATTCCATACAGATTGAATCCAATGGGGAAGAATGAAAAAAAGTATTTTGAGTTGATCGTAAAGCCGGGAATTTTGGCTGCCGATATGACTTATGGGTTCACTCCTTATTGGAATGAGGGCGGGTACTGTTTTGTTGATTGGGGAGATGGAAGCAAGGAAGAGGCGGTAACAAGTGGGACAGCGTTGAACCATACTTATGCTGAGGCTGGGACTTACACTGTTAAAGTCAAGGCTGAGTGTTATCAAGTAAGATTTGATACAACAGGGAAAACTCTGATTGAATCGTGTTCGGATACATTGGATCAGTTGGGCGATTTGATAATTGGAACTAGCATGTTCGATGGTTGTATAAAAGCACAGCTTCCATTAACCAGTTTACCTGATGGTTTGCAGTATGCCGACAACATGTTCAATAACTGTATCAATGCACACTTGGAAATGACAAGTTTACCTGATGGTTTGGTATGGGCAAGAGGGATGTTCTATGGTTGTAAAAACGCAAAAATTACTTTAGACCATTTGCCTCAAGGATTGACACTGGTTTTCGGTATGTTTCAAGATTGCACCAATGCAGAATTTCTTTTTACTGAGCTGCCTGAAAGTTTGGATTTGTGTTTTAGTATGTTTGCGCGATGTACCTACGCAACATTACCGTTAACCAGTTTACCTGATAGTTTTAAGGATGGAAATAGTATGTTCTATGGCTGCACGAATGCTACATTACCGCTAACGAAGCTATCTGAAAAGTTGACGAATGGATATAGCATGTTCGATGGTTGTAAAAAGGCACAGCTTCCATTGACAAGTTTACCTGAAGGGTTGACGAATGGACAAAGTATGTTCAACGGATGCTCAAACGCACAGCTTACATTAACAAAACTCCCTGACGGCTTGACGAATGGATACTATATGTTTGCAAGTTGCTCAAACGCACAACTTACATTAACAAAACTCCCTGACGGCTTGACGAATGGAATTAGTATGTTCAACGGATGCTCAAAGGCACAGCTTCCATTGACAAGCTTACCTGAAAGTTTGACGGATGTAGCTAGTATGTTCCAATATTGCACCAATGCACAGCTTCCTTTAGCAAGTTTACCTGCCGGGTTGACGAATGCAAGTCACATGTTCTACAGTTGCTTCAATGCACAGCTTCCATTAACAAGTTTGCCTGATGGGTTGACGAATTGTATGAATATGTTCTACGGATGCTCCAACGCTCAACTTCATTTCACCAGTTTGCCAGAAAGTTTGACGGATGGGCAAGGTATGTTTTATAGATGCACCAACGCACAGCTTTTTTTAACAAGTCTACCTGGTGGGTTGACGAACGGAAATAGTATGTTCAATGGATGTATCAACGCTGAAATCAATCTTGATACGCTTGTGGCGAATGCTTCGGCAGAGGGGTGGACGAAGCTGACCAATATAACTAATATGTTCTATGGCTGCACAAAAGTAACAGGTTCACGTTCAGCATTTCTTGCAAAGTGTCCGGCAAATGTAACCGGAGCAAATTCAGCTTTCACAGGCACAAACACAACAGAATAAGGAGAATTTCAATATGAAGATTTGGGCGAAAATCGAAGACGGAAGGATCGTTTATCCTCCGAAGAATGACAAGACAAGAGGGATGTTCAACGTGGATAAAAATGAGAAGTGGCTGGTTGAAAATGGGTTTGTCTTGCGGACACCGGAAGAGCTTGAGCCGTATCAGCCGAAGCCAATCGTTGAACCGAAGAAGTACAGCACCTTGAAGATCATCCGAACTCTGGGCGAAGAGTGGGAGGGGTACAGGACACGGCTTGAGGTCGCAGGGTATCTGGATCAGTTCTTTGCTGCCAACTATCTGACTGAAGATGATCCGGTCTTTGTGGCGTTCATGAAGACTGTGCCGGAGGAGGTCAAAGCGTTGCTTGAGATGTGTGAGTGGGAGGAGTGAAAAAATGCGGTCTCCGTAAATGGGGACCGCATTTTCATTATCAGAGAACAAGCTCAGATCAAAGGAAATCTTTGTATTTGGGGCTGTTCTTGACTGCAAAAGCGTAGTCTTCTTTTCCTTCGAGTTTAGCAGCAGCTTCTTCGTCGAGGATGACAACGCAGTCGGGGTGGAACTGGATAGCAGAACCGGAGATCATGCTTGTGACAGGACCTTCGATTGCTTTAGCGATGATATCAGCCTTTTCAGCACCGGTAACGAGCATGACGAGCTTCTTAGCTTCGAGGATGGTGCCGACACCCATTGTCATAGCGAGCATGGGCATATCTTCGGGATTGTCGAAGAGGGGGCTGTTCTGTTCGTAGGTGACTTTGGTCAGGGGAACCATGCGGGTACGGGAGGTGAGGGGGGAGAGGGGTTCGTTGAAACCGATGTGTCCGCTGCGTCCGATGCCGAGGAGCTGGAGGTCGAGTCCGCCTGCTTCTTCGATCATTTCTTCGTAACGTGCGCATTCTTCGTCGAGATCTTCAGCAATGCCGTTTTCGACATGGGTATTGCGCATATCGATATTGATCTTTTCAAAGAGGTTCTTGTTCATGTAGTAGCGATAGGAGTTGGGATCTTCGGGAGCAAGTCCGACATATTCGTCGAGGTTGAAGGTCTTGCAGAGGGAGAAGTCAAGTCCTTCGTTTTTGCATTTCTGACCGAGGAGATCATAAAGTCTTTCCATAGTACGACCGGTAGCAAGACCGAGGGTCATGTTCGGCTTTTTGATGAGTTCGGCAGCGATGATCTTAGCTGTCAGTTCTTCTGCGCTTTTAGCTGTGGGTCTGACGATTACTTCCATTTTGTCTTTCCTTTATGTTATGATCTGCTTTCGCAGCGTTAAATGGTTTTCAAATTACAGATTGAAGAATTTTTTAGGTTCTTCGTAAGCCATCTTTACAGCAAGGTTTTCTGCATAGATATACGGCAGTTTGCCCATTTCTACGGCATCCCCGAGAACGTCTGCCAGAACGCGGCGGAACATTTCAAAACGGGAAGCGTAGGAACAGATCTTCCGGGAGTCGGAAACCATACCGGCAAAGTCATACCAGACATCGACACTTCCGATATATTCCAGCTGGCGTTTCATACCGATGGGGGTATCGTTCAGCCACCATGCGGAACCGAGACGGACCTTGCTTCCGAAAGCGCGTGCGACGGTTGCCAGAGAAGAGGTGTGAGACGGTTCGAGGGTATAGAGTACGACTTTGAGTTTTTCATCAGTGTGGTTAAGGAAGCTGCAGAGAGGCATAACGATATCGACCCAGTGATCGGAAACGTCACCGCCTGCATCAGGTCCGAGGGTGTTGGTGATGATATCACGGACATCGCGGCGGACTCCGATGTGCATCTGATAGACCCAGCCTGCCTCAGCATCCATTTCGGCATAGCGGGCAGTCAGATAATCTGCATACACAGCAAATTCTGCGTTGGAGATCTCATTTCCAGCCATAGCTTTCTGGAAGATCGCATCGGCATCGGCTTCTGTTGCGGTGCAGGGGCAGACGAACGGTGTATCGTGGTCGCTTGCACGGCAGCCGTGTTCCTCAAAATATTTGTGGGAGAGCTTCATTGCTTCCACGAGTTTGCCGACAGAGTCGATCTTGATCTGGAAACGGTCAGAGAGTTTCTGAATATACTCTTTCCAGTCTTTCTTCTGGATGCGTTTGGATTTATCCGGACGCCAGGTGGGACGGATCAGCGTGCGTTTGACGGAGTCGTTGACGATACCATGATTTTCCAGTGTGTCGATGGGGTCATCGGTGGAACACATGACTTCCACGTTCATTTCCTTCAAAAGAGCCTGGGGGTATTTGGAAGGAACCGCAAGAGCGGCTTTGACTTCTTCCCACATATCTTCTGCGGTTTCGGAGGTCAGGATTGTTTCGATCCCGAATCTTCTGCGGAGGTCAAGATGGATCCATTCAAAGACAGGGTTTCCTGCGATTTCCGGCATAACTTTTGCAAGAGCCATCCATTTTTCTTTCGGTGTTGCAGAGCCGGTGATGAGTTTTTCGGGGACTTCGCGTTTCCGCATTACTTCCCAAACGTAGTGGTCAGTTGCGGCAAAAACCTGCCAGGGATCGGAATACTTTGTATTTCTGGCGATTTCTGCCACATCGGCATGGTTGTGAGGGTCAATGATCGGAAGATTCTGAATTTTTGAGAAAATTCCCAGTGCGGATTCCGATCCCAGCAGATACTTGTCATCAAGGAAAGCCATGTTCCCATCTCCATAATGATTATTTTGTTCAAGACAATATTGTTTTTCTGTCAATATATACTCAAAACGGGGATATTTCAAACGAAATCCGGATGAAAAGTCAAAAGAAAACGAAAATTTTAAAAACTTTGCTTTAAAAAAGTTAAAATAAAGTAAAAAACGGGCTTGAATATTTTCACTTTTGAAGTATCTTTCGACAATGGAGGGCTTTTTATGAAAAAAAATGAAGAAAAGAGCAGGAAAAGTACGTTCAAGATGCGGTATATTCTGTATCTTGTCCTTCTCGTTTTGTATGGTTTGGCAATTTATTCCCATAATTTGCATGATATAGCGATCCTTGATGGCGGTGCCACGGGACCTTTTCATAATTATATCGGCAGAGTCGGCGCATGGATCGCAAAGTGGTCCTTCTACCTTATCGGTGTCGCAGTCTATCCCATGTATTTCATTATTCTTATCAGTATCCTCCGTTCTTTCTTCTCTCCGGAACCGGAACGGAACGGTTATTTCTGGGCATTGTTCAGTGTTTTATTCGGTTTGACGATTATCTTCGGGATCTATCCGGAGCCGTTTGCCGGAATTACAGCATCCCTCGGGATCGGAAGAGCCGATGAAGGCGTACGGAAACTGGCACTGTCCGGCGGTGCGATCGGACAGTTGATCGCTGCCCCTGAAACAAAGATCTACCCATCCGGAATCGTTCGCCGGGAAATCGGTGAGATCGGAACTCTCGTGATCGCATCCGCATTCTTCTTCTCCGGATTGCTGTTTATCATCCTTTCTGATTGGAAACAGTTCTTCTCTGACAGATTTACCATTCCTGAAAAGAAGAAGAAACCAGTCCGTTATATTGATGATGAAATCTCCGATGATGAAGAGGTTCCGGAGGAAGAAGAGCCCGCGCCGTCCGGGAAAAAAGCTCCTTACCGCGTTGAACCGGAAGAGGAACCCGCCCCCCGGACTTCACAGAAACACAGACCCGCTCCGGAGCCGGAACCTGAACAGGAACCGGAACAGGAAGAAGAGAATGTCACGGAAGAACCTCCTGCTGTACAGACTCCTCCGCAAAAACGTACAAAAGGGCAGAATGCCGCTCCCATTTCTGTCATTAATGCTCAGAACGGTTCCAATGCCACGTCCTCCATTACATCCCAGATGCGCGGAGAAGGCAAAAGCGATGCTTCTGCAAGTCAGGATTATATGCTCCCGCCGATCAAACTGTTCGATGAGCCGAAAGTCATCAATACGGAAGATACCTCTCATCTGGAACACTCCCAGAATGTGCTGCAGTCTGTGCTGGAAAGTTTCAATGTCGCCGGTCGTGTGATCCGGGCAGTTGTCGGTCCCCGCGTAACCCGCTTCGTTATTGAACTCGATCCCGGTGTGAAAGTCGGGCTGGTCACTCAGCTGCAGAACAATATCGCAATGGAGATGAAAGCTGAAAGTGTTCGTATTCTTGCCCCGATCCCCGGTGAGGGAAATATCGGCGTGGAAGTCCCGAACAAAAATTCCAGCATCGTCTACATCCGCTCTCTGTTTGAATCGGAAGCATGGCAGAATGCCACTGGAAACGCCAGCAGTATTCCTATCGTTCTCGGTCGTGATGTGGCTGGCAGAACCGTTATCGCCAACCTTGCAAAAGCACCGCACTTGCTTATCGCAGGTTCTACAGGCAGCGGGAAAAGTGTATGTATGAACTCCCTTATCATGAGTTTGCTGCAGAAATTCTCCCCCGATGACCTGCGTTTGATCCTGGTGGACCCGAAACACGTGGAACTTGCCATGTACCGTCCGATCCCCCATTTGATCACCCCTGTGGTGAACGACCCGAAACAGGTTCCCCTTGCATTGCGCTGGGCTGATAACGAAATGGAACGCCGCTACCGTCTTCTCGCTTCTGTGAAAGCGAAAAATCTGAAGGCATTCAACAGCCGTTCCATTCCTGATACCCCTGAGCTTGATGATGACGGCAATCCCGTTCCTGCAAGACTGCCGCTGTTGGTTGTGATCATTGACGAGTTGGCTGATATCATGATGACCGAAGCTAAAAAAGATGTGGAAACATCCATCTGCCGTATCGCCCAGAAAGGACGTGCCGCAGGGATCCACCTCGTTATTGCAACTCAGACTCCCAGAAAGGACGTTATCACAGGTTTGATCAAGGCAAACCTGCCGACAAAGATCGCGTTCCGCGTGACTTCCGGGATCGACAGCCGTGTGATCCTTGATGCCATGGGCGCAGAAAGTCTGCTCGGCAATGGCGACATGCTCTTTATGGCTCCCGGCGGGGAAGGTCTGGAACGTGTTCAGGGAACTTTGGTGGAAGACCCCGAAATCCAGCGAGTCGTCGACTTCATTTCCGTTCAGAGACCCCAGTGCTTTGACAGTCAGGTGGTCGCAGAAACAGAAGTCGTTGATACTAATGTTGCACAGCCCTCCAAAGCTGATATCGCCGCTGCACTGGAAGATGACGAGCTCCATGAGACATCTCTGCGCGCGCCATCCTCTTCTGCGGTTCGTTCCATCGTGAGCCGGTACATGAAACCGGGCGATAATGATCTGATGCGCAGAGCATTGGAAATCATTCTGGAAGAAAAACGTGTCAGTACATCCTATCTCCAACGCAGATTGGGGATCGGTTACAATAAATCAGCTGAGCTGATCGACGAACTGGAACACAGAGGAATCGTAAGCGCACCGCTGCCCGGCGGTCAGAAACGCGATATCCTTATTCTGGATGAACTCCTGGAAACAAATAACGTTTAATATATTTTGAGGTATGACCATGACTGACGATGAAAACAAGAAACGGACAGATCTCTTCGGCGATACTGTTGCAAAGCCGCTCTTCGGCGATGATGATGCTGTCCCCGCAGGAAAACCTCTTTTTGATAATGATTTTTCAGATCCCGGCGATGCCGCTTTTGTAAAGCCGCTCTTCGGTGATGATGAAGAGGATGAACCCCTGTCATTGGATGATTTTCAGGAATTTGACAATGTTCCGGATTCCGATGATGCCGAGTTTGAAGATGACGGAGTCCCTGAAGAGGAGCCTGTCTCCGGGGAAATCCCCGCACCTGAAGACGTTCCCGTGGAAGAAGTCCCCGCCGAACCCCCTGTGCCGGAAGAAGTTCCTGCAGAAGAGCCCGTTCCGGAAGAAGCACCTGCATCGGAAAATGTCCCTGCCGATTCTAATATTTTTGCCGATTCCGCTGTGCAGGAAACAAAACCTCCGTTCTCTGACGATATGTTCGGCGCGGAAGAAGATACGCTTCCGGAGCCGACTTTTACGATCCCGGCTCAGAAAGTCGCTCTTACCGGTGAGTTGGAAGCAATGTCTCTCGGCGCACTGATGGCATATGCCCGTGAAACTGTCGGTTTTACTCCGGAAAATGTGTACGAAGGAACAAAGATCAACGAAAAATTCCTTTTTGCGATCGAAAAGGATCAATTTGATAAACTTCCATCCGGAGCATTCCCCGGAGCATACGTCAGAGCTTTGTGTTCCTTCTATCATCTGGAAAACAATGTCTGCGAAATCGCACAGAAGAAAGCCGCTGCATATTGTACCGCCTGCCGTCCTCCGGATGAGATCTATGACGGTCTCCCGAAACATGCGGTCATCAATAAAGAGGAACAGGAAAAGTTCCGCCGACTGATTACTGTCGCCGGAATCGTCGTTGCTGCTGTCATTATTCTTATTGTTGTCCTTGTGGCTGTTTCAGCTTCAGGAAAGGATGATCAGAAGGCAAATTCAGTGATTTCCCCGGTCAAGATGGAAGAGCTGCAGCAGCTGGATCCCGCGCCTCCTCAGGGCATTACAACCGAATTGGATGTTCCAAGATAACGAATTATGAAAAGTTGTCCGGAATGCAGTGGAAAGGTTCCTGAAACCTATGAAGAATGTCCTTTTTGCGGATACCATTTTGATATGTTATCCGGAGAGGGCATTTCTGAGCCGTCCGGAGATCCTGCATTTCCGGAAAAATCAGAGGACCCTGCAGAAGAAGAGTCCGGCGGCGGACTGAGAAAACTCTTTTTTGAGATTACTCTTTTCATCGCGGCATTGCTTGTTGCCGGAATCATTGTGCTTGCAACCGATTTCAAAGGAGCCCGTACGGAGCTTCGCCGGATGTGTATGATGGATTCCGGCAGCGGTTCGGAAAAAGATTCTCAGCCGCTGCGGGTTCAGGTCAAACACTACATCTTGGTTTGTCTGAATCTGTTTGATCACGGCGGAACCGGTGCCAGTGTCCGCACAAACCCAAATGCGTTTGATAAGAGAATTGTGCCCGGAGAGGATAATGGGACCAAGCCTGTTGAACTTCCGGATCAGAAACTGCCTCCGTCACCTCCTGAAGTGGAAGAACTGAACTTCTCTGCGGAAACTCCGGCAGAAAACGGAACTACTGAAAAGCCTCCGGAAAAGAAAGGACAGAATGCTCCATGAATTTGAAAGAAAAATGGATCCAGATCACTTTTTTCGCAGTGTTGATTTGTGAACTCATTATTTGCACACTCCCTGCATTATTCGTACTTATTCCGAATGAGAATGTGATGATATTGATCGCTTTATTGCTGCCTTCGCTTCTCCCTTTATCGGTGATTTTTGCGATATCCGGAACGAGCCTCGGAAGAGAGATGTGGAAAGCGCTCGGGTTCAAACCGTTTTCAATAGCTGATATCCGTCCTGTCTTATCAGTTATTCCTCTTTTTTTTCTGTTTGCAGGAGCAACCGCGTTATTGAAACTTTTCGGAGCGAATATACAGCCTCAGTCGCTTGTGTCTTTTGCAAAAGATTGTCCTGCCTGGCAATTCTATCTGATTGTCCTGACAGCCGTGGTATTAGCTCCGGTATCAGAAGAACTGATATTCCGGTGCATTTCAGCGGGATTTTTCAAGAAGATTTTTCCGGAACAGAAATGGATTTATTACACTGTTCCGTCCCTGTTATTTGCAGTGTGTCACGGGATTAATTGGCAAAGTTGCCAGCTTTTCTTTCTGGCGTTATATCTTCAGAAACATTTTTTTTATGGCTCAACGACCCGCGTGATACTGATGCATTCTCTGTTTAACTGGTGTTCCATATCGTTTTTGATCCTGAACCGTCTTGGTATTTTGCCGGAATGAGAGTGTGTGTATGAAAAAAGTTACTTTGAAAGATATTGCGGCAAGTGCCGGTGTTTCAACAGCTCTGGTTTCCAATTATCTTAACCATCATCCCAGCGCAAGAATGTCGGATCAGACGAGAGAAAAGATCGACCGGGCATTGAAAGAGTTGAATTATCATGGATCCGATATTGCCCGCAGTCTCCGTACCGGGCGAAGTCATATCATCGGCTATTTCACCGGAAATTTGCGGAATGAAGTAACTCAGAACGAAATGCTGGAAATTTATAACGCCGCAGAAGAGGAAAATTACCGCGTGATCGTTGAATTTGCGACAGATCTCAATCATCCGGTCGAGAAGATCCGGGCATTTCAGGCACGGGGCTACGACGCTCTGATCGTCAGCGGAAATTTTGATCAGGAGATTACTGAACAGATCGCGGAGCTGCCGGTTCCGACGGTTATTCTGAATACAAACTCCTCTGCATCTCTTCCCGGAAAGATGCTCCGGTATGATTACCGGATCGCAGTGCGGGAAGCGATTGATTATCTCAAGGGGCAGGGGCATACGGGGATCTACTACCAGACCCGTTACTTTGAACCGGATGATCAGCGGTATCTGGAATTTGCAGAGTCTGTTTCCGAAAAAAATATCTGGTGTCTGCCGTACAGAAATGTATCGCCGGAAGAGTGGAAAGCATTCATGCAGGAACATCCGGATTGTACGGCGATGCTTCACCTGAATGATTTTCTTGCAATGAAAACCCTTCAGAACTGCATGGCAAACGGTATGACGGTCCCGGAAGATTTTTCTGTGGTCGGATTCGATAATATCCATGCGGCAGAATATGCAACACCCGGCTTAAGTACGATCAGCCGTCCGCTGTCTGAGGCTGCGGAACTGGCTGTCAATGCGGTTTTGGCAGAATTAGAAAAAAAGCCGTATGAACTGCCGGAAGTTCTTCCGTGTCAATTCATACGGCGCAACAGCGTGAAATAAAATCACTTCCGGTTCATGAGCCGGAGCATTCCTTCCAGTAATGTTGTGGGATGCGGCGGACAGCCGGGAACATAAAGGTCCGGCTTCAGAATCTCTTCGATCCCGCCCATCGTTTCCGGAGAATCCTGATAAATTCCTCCTGAAATTGCACAGGCTCCGCAGGCGATGACCCATACCGGATGAGGCGCAGCTTCATATCCTTTTTTCAAAGCAAGAAGCATATTTTTACTGACCGGTCCGGTCACAAGAATACAATCGGCATGACGGGGGGAGGCAACCACCTGGATCCCGAATCTTCCCATATCCCATGCAAGAGTTCCCAGCACGTTGAAATCCAGTTCACATGCGGCGCAGCCGCCGGCGGAGATCTGACGGATCTTGAGAGATTTTGAGCAGAATCTCAGAAATTCCCGGTCAGTGGGGCGTTCCGGTTCATAAATCTCACCGGAGCGGACGATCAATTTTTCCCGTGTCATGTTGGCAAGACGGTATTCCTGAGAAAATGTAATGGCTTTCTGCTTGCAGACTGCTGCACAGTCTCCGCAGAAGATGCACTTTCCGGTATCAATGGAAAGATCTTTTCCGACAGCTGAGATCGCGTTCGCAGGACAAGCCTTTTTACATGCGCCGCAATCGGCACACTTAGAGGAATCCAGAACCGGACGCCCGTTGAATCTGTCGGGCAGGGTCGGCGGCTGATCCGGGAATTTTCCTGTCCGGTAACCTTGAAAAAATCTGGCTTTGAGAGCATTCAGCATAATATCACCTCACAGGTCATGTCCGCAATAGGACAGGTTGAAACTTTTGTTGCAGATGGGGAAGTTGGAAATCTGTTCACCGCGCAGAGCCATCGCCAGTCCGGTCCAGTTGTGGAACGACGGATCCGTGATTTTGTAACGCCGGAACGTTCCCTCTTCTCCGGTAACGGCAGCATGGCAGAGTTCGCCGCGCCAGGATTCCACCACGGCAACCGCGATCTTACCAGCCGGAACTCTTCCGCTGTATTGCGTACGGATATCCCCTTTCAAATCTTCTGAAAGCATCCGGATGATAAACTCATGAGAGGTTTCGATTTCCCGGTAACGGACATGTGCGCGCGCCATCACTTCGCCGGTACAGTGCTTCAGTGAGATCCGTTTCACGCGGGGATCACCGCTCTTCAGCGGAAGATCATAACGGGTATCAAGCAGCAGACCGCTGGCTCTGCCAGCCATTCCCACAAGACCGAGTTCCTGAGCAACTTCCTTACTGACTTTACCGGTGTTTTCCAATCGGTCAAGAACTGACGGACAATCAAACATCAGATCAAGTGCATTTTTCAATTCCGGATAGACCCGTTCGATCCACTTCAGGATCTTTTCCGCCCGTTCCGGTTCGATCCCGGCTTTGACTCCGCCGGGGACAACCAGACCTCTTCCGAAACGGTTGCCGCAAAGTTCCGCAGTCATGTTCAGATATTCCCCGCGGATCCGTCCGCAGAAAGAGGCTGTGGGGAGGAATGCAACATCCCCGGCAAGGGCTCCCAGATCGCCGACATGATTTGCGATCCGTTCCAGTTCAAGCGCGATCGCCCGGATCTTTCTTGCTGCAGGCGTTGCTTCGACTCCGTCCAACGCTTCCAGAATGGAGGCGCAGACTGTCGCTTCGGCAATGGAGCTGTCTCCGGCGGCGGTTTCAGAAAACCGGATCGTCCGCGGAGTAACTTTTCCTTCCAGCATCTTTTCGATTCCCCTGTGCTGATAGCCCAGCGAGATTTCCAGAGAGTAAACATCTTCACCCATGCACTGGAAACGGAAGTGTCCGGGTTCGATCACCCCTGCATGGATGGGACCGACTGCAACTTCATGGGCGGCTTTTCCCTGCATGGTCATAAAGTCGATGTTTCCGATTTCCGGAGCTTTTTCTCCGGTCCATGGTGCTTTGTTTGCGTATGATTCATGGAACCGGACAGGTTTCAGATTCGGGTGCCCTTCCGGTATGATCCCGTATTGTTCTGCAATTTCCCGTTCAAAAAGATGTGCCGCTGCAAGTTCAGGAGTCAATGCCTGATATTTCTCTGAAACTTTCATGGAGGTGATGTTCAGAATGTGTTCTGCAGGTGTCAGAAGAACCGCAAAGATCCGGAACATCTTCTCTTCCGGCATGGCGAACATCGTTTCGATCCGGCTTCCCGCTTTGACTGTTTCAATGACAGCCTTACGGAACTCTTCTTCGCTGAGAACCGGGATCAATGAGAGATCTGCGGAAGAACCATTCGCAAGTTTATAAAAAAGATCCATGTTTTCCTCCTTACAGATTATAATAGTTTTCGAGGATCATTGAGATCCCGCTGAGTATCAGGATAACAAGAATGACTGCCGGGACCTTGAAAAGCCTTTCTGCATCCAGATCCTGTTCCCGTACCGGACAGGTCAGATCATCGCCCATGGTCATCCGTACCGCATTGTATGTCATGCCGCAGAAAACCATGAAGAGAAACAGGATAATGATTCCGCCGAGAACAAATCCGGCGCGCTGGATCAGCATCAACTCCGTGAGGAACAGCGGTGAGGGCGGCATCCCGCAAATCAGGATGATTCCGACCAGCCACAGCGTGCCGTTCCGTTTCAATCTGGCAAACATTCCGTGAACCTGATCCACTTTACGGGTTCCGTATGCTACAAGAATATTTCCGGCAATAAGGAACAGCATCATCTTGCAGAGAGAGTGGAACGTCATATGCAGCAGCGTGATCTCCTGCATGGAAAGTCCCCACATGATCGCAAGCAGCCCCATGTGTTCCACACTGGAGTAGGCGAGCATCCGTTTGTAATCGCTCTGTTTGATGATGAAGAATGCCGCAACTGCCAGAGAGAGAACTCCGAAAATCACAAAATAGTCCTTGCAGAAGTTCTGCAGCGGATCCGGTGCAATATTGAACACCCGGATGATCGCAAGAAATGAACAGTTCAGCAACGTTCCGGAAAGCATCACGGAAACCATAGACGGTGCTTCACTGTGAGCATCCGGCAGCCAGGTGTGGAACGGTGCAAGACCCATCTTCAGCCCATAGCCCGCAAAGCAGAAAATAAATGCTGCTTTGAAATAGTCCGGATGGATGATCACATCTTTACCGAATGCGGAGAAATTCAACCCGGCTGCGGTGCCGTCCGGCATCTTGGCTGACATGCCGAGCAGGAACGTACCGAACAGTGCCAAACCGATCCCCACAGAACAGATCAGCAGATATTTCCACATTGCTTCCGTAGAACCGGCGGATCGGTGGAAGTTGATCAACGGCGCACTGGCAAGAGTTGTCGCTTCCACTGCAACCCAGAGCAGACCGTAATTCCGGGCAACAGCCGTCAGGGTCATGGTGAACACAAACGTGCAGAGCACTGCACAGAAAACGTTGATCGGCATGTGGTGGGGATCATGTTTATGTTCCACCGGAAGCCAGGAGTACGCATGGGCAGCGGCGCAAAGAAAGAGAAAACTCATGATCCCAAGCACAAACTGAAAAATTTCATCCGCTCCGAGATACTGTCGGAAAATCGGAATATTCCAGTGCGGATAAAGAATCAGAAGCGCGCATCCTGCATTGTGAAGCAACGCTGTCAATACCAGAAGTGTGCGGATCACTGTAATATTTTTGTTGCAAAGATAGATCAGTATGCCGCCGAAAAGCGGCAGCAGAAGAAGATACAGTTCAAACATTATTCAGCCTCCTCCCTGTCTCCAAGATTATGAAGTTTATCGGAATCAATGTGCTGGAACTCCCGTTTGATCCGCATGACTGCGATCCCCATGACAAAAACAAGCACGAGAACGTCAAGCAGGATCCCGAGTTCAACAGCAACGCCGAAGTCCAGCATCCTCCCCGTTCCAAACAGGGAAATCCCGTTTTCAAACGTCAGAAAACCAATCGCCTGAGTGATCGCTTTCCGGCGCGCCATAACAATAAACAAACCTGTCAACATCGTCGCTACAGCTGTCGGTGTCGCAAGCTGCAGATAAGATTCTTCCGCAGGAAGTTTTGTCCCGAGCCAGAATGAAACTGCAAAAAACAGCAGCACGATCACCAGTGAAGTGGAATATCCAACCAGCGGTTCCAGTTCCCGGCAGACATCTGCCCGCTTGATCGCTGCAACCAGCAGATATGGAAGCGCGATCCCCTTGATGGAGATATTCAGCAGTGCCGCAATCAGGTGCATTGTGTCAAGATGTCCGAGAAACAGCGGGAGAAGACCCAGAAGAAGCCCCTGGATCATAACGATCTTGACACAGTGCATGAGACGGCTCGATGCTGCCATCATCAGGTTCGTGATCAGAAAGACCGCAAGGATAAATTCAATCAAATGTTCCATTTTACTTTACACCTCCGTCAAAAAAGATGAGGAAAATCAGGGCGATCAATGATAAGCCCAACGCGCCGACCAGCATCTGCGGAACCTTGATGAAGCGGTAACGCGCAATGCTGGATTCTATGATGCCCACAACAACTGCTGCGGCAACGATCCCTCCAAGGAAAATCACTGAGCTGAGCAGCATCCCGACAGAGATCGCAGGGAAGAGCAGTATCACAAAGAATGAGGCAAAAAGCCACAATTTCAAGCTCGCGCCGTAAAGGATCAACGCCAGATCCGGACCCGCATAATCAAGGATCATTGCTTCGTGGATCATTGTCAGTTCCAGATGGGTGTTCGGGTCATCCGCAGGGACACGGCAGTTTTCCATCAGAAGGATGATGAAGAACGCAAGTGCGCAAAGGAGGATTGCAACCGCATGGATGCTGCTGCTGAAGGCTGTCGACGGCAGCATGGTCAGATCTCCCCGGCGGGTCAGCGTTGCAAGACAGCCGATGATTCCGAAAATCGCCGCTTCAGCCAGTGCGGAAAATTGCATTTCCCGGCTGGCTCCCATTCCCTCAAAGCTGGAACCGGTATCAAGCGCACCCCAGACCGTAACAAGACGGGCTGTTCCAAGAAGATAAAAGAACAGAATCACATCCCCCTGAAACGCAAGCGGTGAATTTACAATTCCAAGCGGCAGAAGCAGTGCGGCAACCATGATTGCCGCAAGACTGACGCAAGGCGCAAGTTTCAGAAGCCCGCCGGAGGTGTTGGAAATCACACTTCCCTTTTTCAGAAGTTTGAACAAATCATAATAAAGCTGGAAAACGCTCGGACCTTTCCGTCCGGCAAAAAATGCTTTGACTTTGTTGATGATCCCCGGGAGGATCGGACAAAGAATGAAAGAGGCGATCAGCCACAGGATCCAGTAAATAGCAGGTTTCATTTCACACCTCCGGTAATGATACCGCACCAGGGGAGCATCAATCCCCAAATCAGCATAAGGATCAATGCCGCTGTTGCGATCAATATATATAAATGAAGATAACCGGATTGAAGAACATGGATCTTTTCGGAGAGCTTTGAGACCCAACGGAAGATCTTGTTCCAGAACCGCGCCAGACCGGGATCATCTGTTTCAGATTCATAGCTTGCTTCTTTCGCAAAAATTCCTTTCGGGGGAACGATCTTCCGGAACGGTTTCATCAGAAAACGGCAGAAATCTGTGATGGGCTGAACAAAGGCGGAGCCGGTGTATTCCATACGGGCGGTAGGCGCAATGTAGCCGCAATCCCAGGTGCAGCCGCGTTTGACATCATTTTTTCCGGGCAGAGCCTTGCAGCGGATCCAGAAGAGCAGGGCACTCAGAAGAACGAATGCTGTGGAAAGAACCGCAACAAAGAACAACGCCGGCATATCATCACGGTTGCCCCAGCCAACCAGAACTGTGACTCCGTTGGAAAGCAGAAACAGAACCAGAACCGGAATCGTCATGAGCTTAGACTGCTCTTTTGCTTCTGCTGCTTTTTCTGTCCGGGGTTCTCCAAGATAAACCGCTCCGGTCAGCTTGGCAAAAGCCGCCGCCGCGATCCCTCCGGTCAATGCCAGCACGATCAGAACAATAATTCCGCAAATCATGAGCAGAAGTTTGCCGGAACAGACTGCAAGCAGTGCAGCTGCATAAATCAGGAACTCACTGATGAAACCGTTGAACGGCGGAAGACCGCAGATACCCGCGCTGTTCATCAGGAACAGTGAACCGCTGAACGGCATCCGTTTGAGCAAGCCGCCCATATCTTCCATGTCAAGTGAGTGGGCCGCTTTCTGAATGATCCCGGCTCCAAGGAAAAGTCCGCCTTTCAGAAATGCATGGTTGATAATATGAAGCAAAGCTCCGCTCATTGCACAGTAAAGAATGGTAGAGTCTTGATTGATACTCAGGAGTGTCAGACCGAATCCCATGGAGATGATCCCCATATTTTCAATACTGGAATATGCAAGCAGCTCTTTGATATTTGTTTTCGGGAGGGAAAAGAGGATCCCGCCCAGCGCGCCGACTGCACCCAGCGCAAGAAGAACGATTCCGGCAGACTGATAAAAACTGCAGCCATCCAGTGTAAATTTGAGAAGTCCGTAGAATCCCAGCGGGATCATTGCTCCGGACATAAGGGCAGAAACCGGTGCCGGGGCAGCCGGGTGAGCCTGCGGAAGCCAGATATGAAGCAGCGGGAACCCGATTTTCAAGCCGAACCCGAGCAAGCCGAAGACGAAACGCATCACACTGAAGTCCGGTGCAAGGAACATCAGGATCAGGAACAGAGACCCCGCTTCGCAGACGAGCAGGTAAAGCCATGCTGCCTCTCTGGTTTTGCCGGATTGGAAATCAAAGGCAACCAAGGCAAAACTGGCAAGCCCCATCAGCTCCCAAAGTGTCAGAAAATGGATCGGATTGCTGACAAGAAGGACTCCCAGCATGGAAGCAACGGTAAGATTATAGAACAGATAATAAAGATTGCTCCGTTCCTCCCCGTGCCCTTTCAGGTATGCCAGCGAATGAACCGCTCCGCAAAGTCCGAGGATCAGAATGGGGATCGCCCATACAATGATACCTGAATCTGGATTTTCATGGTTTTTGATAAACAGAACTCCCCAGGATATGATACCCAGAATGAGTCCTGTCGTTCCGATGCCGGCGGCGAATTTCTTCCGTTTGCCGCACAGCCATGCTCCTGCGCCGGAGGCTGCCATAACTGCCAGCGGCAAAAACATTTCTGAAAACACGAACATTCTCCCGTTTTATGATTGTTGAGGCAATTTCAAAAGACTGTAAAAATGTCAGAAAATACTTGTTCTGTCGAATTTTGACGGACTTTTGAAATCATCTCTGTTCTCCCCGAAAATAGGGAGCAAATAATATATCATGCTTCAGCTGTTTTTGCAAATTATTTTTTTGTGAAAAAACACTTTTCTGTCGGGGATTGGTATATGCTCTATCCGAGAGGCTGCAGATAGAGCATATCAGTTTTGTAAATCTGATACCGTTACGATACCATGAGGAAAATATTACCTGCCAAGTCTTTGAAGAGCTTCTTTTGCTTTGGCATTTCCCTGATTTGCAGACTTCTGATACCATTTGACTGCTTCAGCCGGATCCTTATCAACGCCAATTCCGTTTTCATAGCACAGCGCGAGATTGTATTGGGCATATTGATTGTTTTGCGCTGCAGCCTTTTGAAACCAATAAGCTGCTTCATACAGATCTTTTGTAACTCCCTCTCCGTTCAAATAGCATCGTCCCAGATTGTATTGAGCTCCAGAATTTCCCTGATTTGCGGATAGTCGATACCATTTGACTGCTTCAGCCGGATCCTTATAAACGCCAATTCCGTTTTCATAGCACTGTGCAAGATTGTATTGGGCGTATTGATTGTTTTGCTCCGCCGCTTTTTTATACCACTTGACCGCTTCAGCCGGATTCTTTTCAACACCATCACCATTTTTATAACATATCCCGAGTTCATTTTGAGCCTCGCTATGTCCTTGCTCTGCCGCTTTTTTGAACCAAACAAAAGCTTTGTTGATATCTTTAGAAAATCCTTTTTGGTACTTGTAGCATACGCCAACTTCATATTGAGCATCTCTATGCCCCTGTTCTGCAGCTTTCAGAAACCATCTGGCTGCCTCACTGGCACTCGCGGTCGTTCCGACACCTTTTTTACAGCAGAGCCCCAGCTGATATTGAGCTTCGGCATTGTTTTTTTCTGCTGCTTTTGTAAACCACTCAACAGCAATAAACGCATTTTTTGTGACACCATATCCGTTCAGATAACAGAAGCCCAAGCCGTATTGTGCTGCAATGTGGTTCCGGTTCGCTGCTGATCTGAACCAACTGAAGGCTGCATCAAGATCTTTATTTATACCATTTCCGTTCAGATAGTGATGACCTAACTGATATTGAGCATCTTTATGCCCCTGCTTAGCGGCTTTCTGGAACCATCTGACAGCCTCACTGGCACTTGCGGTCGTGCCAACCCCGTCCATACAGCAGAGTCCCAGCTGATATTGAGCTTCGGCATTATTTTTTTCTGCCGCCTTTGTAAACCACTCAACAGCAATAAACGCATTTTTTGTGACACCAATTCCTTTATTATAGCAAAAACCAAGGAAATATTGTGCCTTAATATGCCCCTGATCCGCAGCTTTTCGGAGCCATCTCACTGCTTCATTATAATCTCTGGTCACCCCTGAACCGCTGAGATAACATAATGCGAGTTCATATTCTGCCTCTGAATGACCTTGCTCAGCAGCCTTGGTAAACCAGCTGATTGCGAAATATGCGTTTTTGGCAACCCCTTTTCCTTTTAAATAGCACATTGCTGCATTATACTGAGCAAATTTTTCATTTTGGTTTGCAGCTTTCAGATACCATTTAAAAGCGGCGTTTATGTCTTTTGTGACACCGTAACCATATTCGTAGCAGACGCCAAGACTGTTTTGTGCTCTGGCAAAATTCTGCTCCGCTGACTTCTTGTACCACTTGAAGGCTTCTTTCAAATCTTTACTTACGCCAATGCTGAACCGATAACAATTCGCCAGATTATTTTGTGCAATCTTCTGTCCCTGTTCTGCGGCTTTTCTGTACCATTTGACTGCTTCATTTGTATTTTTGGGAACTCCCTGACCAAATTCACAGAAATATCCGTAATCAAGTTGCGCATCTGCATAACCCTGCTCAGCAGCTCTCCTGCACCAGAAAACTGCAAGTGCCTGATTTTTTTTGACCCCATTGTTTCCAAAAGCATAGCATGCTCCCATTTGGTATTGAGCCGGAACGTTCCCCCTCAGGGCTTTTTCACAGATGGAAAGCACTTCCGCATTGGGGACGCTGACTGCCTGTAAATCTACGGAGATCTGCTTCTCCCCTTTCCAATTACATTTCTGTTTTACTTCTTTAACATAAATTTTTCCGTTTAATTTTGTCCATGCAAGAATCGTATAATCCTTGCCGTTTTCCACTGCATAGGTCTGTCCGGTCAATTTTACAGATTTGTTATCCGCAGTCAGTCCCCATGCTTCGACTGGTTCGTTGTTTACACGTGCAACGATCTCAATCAAAGTTTTTTTATTTGGTTCCGGCTTTTGTTGCGGCGGTTGCGGCGGTTGCGGTGGTTGCGGTGGTTGCGGTGGTTGCGGTGGTTGCGGTGGTTGCGGTGGTTGCGGTGGTTGCGGTGGTTGCGGTGGTTGCGGTGGTTGCGGTGGTTGCGGCGGTTGCGGCGGCGGATTCAAGAACGTCAATAAAAATTCTTTAACAGGCGCGAAATAGGCAACTCCGGCAACAGCTGCCAAAACAAACAGCAGAAGTAAAAGTACCTTGTAGAAAGCAGGCTTTTTCAAAAAGGACTCTGTTTTTTCGGGCTTTCTCATCGCTTCTGCAAAAGCAGTACAGCTTTCAAAACGGTCTTCAGGATTTTTGCTCAATGCTTTGAAGATCGCCGCATGTATATGCCGCGGGATCCCATTGATCTTTATCGGTTCTTCTTTCAATACAGCTTCCCGCAGAACTGCGGCATCAGAGTTTTCAAAAGGCAGGTTTCCAGCGAACATTTCGTAGGCAAGAACAGCCAGCGCATATTGGTCTGCCGGAGCTCCCTGAGGTCTTCCTCTCCATTGTTCCGGAGCCATGTAGGGGCCGGTGCCGGAAGTCCCGTGGTATGCCATGGTAACTCTGGTCAGGGATGTGTGGATTTGAGCTGCCAAACCAAAATCCAAAACTTTGATCGAGCCGTCCGGAGAAATCATGATATTTCCAGGCTTGATATCCCGGTGTATCACTCTTTTGGAATGGGCATAATCCAGAGCTTCCGCGATTTGCCGGATGATCGGCAAAATCTCTTCCTGCTGTAATTTGATTCCCTGTCTGCGTTTCTGCTTGAGCCAGCGGCGTAGATCTTCTCCTTCCGCATACTCCATGATCAGATAATAAACACCACTGTCATTATCCCGGTCCAGCATACGGCAGATCGCTATATTCTGGTGGATCAGTCTTGATACCAGTTGGAAATTATCTCTGATATCTTCCATTTCAGCAGTGTCGTGGGATAATTCCGGAGGGAGTGCTTTTACTGCAACTTCTATGCCTGCGATTTCGTCAAAGCATTTATAAACGATCCCCATTCCGCCCTGTCCAAGCTGAGAGAGAACTTTATAACGTCCGGCGATTGTATCTCCGGGGTCGATCCGTCGATCTTTTTTTGTACTTTTCCCGGAGTCAACTGTCGGGAGATCACTGATTGATACATCACCGGCAAACGCGTTTTTTACATTCATACCGGTCATCGGTCTGCCGTTGGATCTGTGAAATGGATTATCTGAAAAGTTATTGCTGTCTGACTCAGACATATGCACCTCGTAAAAGTTGGAAAAATATTGCGGTAATATAACACATATATTCGATGATTACAAGTGCTTATTCTGCCGATATCACAGAGTGGACAAAATAAAACAGGAATGGGGTTGCGGTTTGACAGTTAATCAATTTTTGATGTCTGCGTTTTTTCCGGTCCCGCCCGGTTTGCCATCCGCGCCGTAACTCAGGATATCAAAATCTCCATTTTCTCCGGGACAAGTGTAGATATAATCATTTCCCCATGGATCTTTCGGAATCTTTCCGGCGAGGTAGGGACCTTTCCATTTATCTTTTCCCGGATTTTTGATCAGGGCTTGTAAGCCTTCTTCCGGAGCGGGGTAATCTCCCATGTCCAGGCGATATGCCAGAATTGAATCTTCCAACAGCCGAATTTGTGTCCTGGCAATTTTTTCCTGCTGCGATGTAAAATGGAAATTGCCGAGCATTGGATCCGGTTGAGACAAAAAACTGTTTTCTTCTGTTTTGTTTTCCTGTTTGACAGATGATTCCCCGCTCTGCAGGATGATGATGCTCCGGTCATAATTGAACAGAAAAACAGCCCCGGCTATGATAGATAATGTATTTAAGATCGTCAGAACAGACACGACGATCAAAATTCTTTGGGAAATCACTTTCCCCTTATTTGCTTGCTTCTCAGACTCTTCTTTCATGAGTACCTCCCGGAGTTTTTTTATAATATAAAGCTGTATAAAGGGAAATACAAGTCCTGCAGGACACATTTCTCAAAGTCTGGATATGCAAAAACTCTTTCGCAACAGTATCTTTGCTTCAAAAACCATTCTTTTTCAAAAAAAGATGAAATAATGACAAAAAAAATCTGTATTTTCTGAAAAAAGCTCCGGAGATTATTTGACTTTTCCTTAAGAGGGAGTATATTATGGTTCTTGAAACTTAATTTAA
>JAFTJI010000175.1 GCA_017456495.1 Lentisphaeria bacterium
CAGGAATTTTTCCACAATACGCCCCCCGGACCCTTCTGCAAAGCTTGTGAAAATAAAAAGATTTGCAAGGATCATAAAATAAAATTTTTTCATATCTGTCCCGGATTACTGCTGAGTAAGGAATTTTGCACAATTGTCCGGGGTGACCGTAATCGGCTTCTGCTGTGTTACATGTCCGTCAGCCCAGCCGACAGTAGCCATCTGATTGTGACGGGCTCCGATTCTGTTGAGATAACCACGGGGCAGTTCGGAAGAGTAGGCGTGCCGGAACGGTGTTTCATTGGGATTCGCAGTTTCATCTGCAAAGGTGAATGTTGAAGATGCATTGCGGATGGAACCGATTTTGGTGAATCTGGAATGGGCATTATTACCGTCACTATCCTTCACAATGGCAGTTGGATTGGACGCATAGTAGCCAAAAGCTCCGTTATATGCATAGTTGCCCATTTCATAAGAAGCAAATACGGTCATCGGAGCACTTTTTCCTGTTGTAACAGAAGGACAGAAAAACTCTTTCAACTGGTTATAAAGAGAACCGCTTGTAAATGTGGAATCTGTTCTTTTGACTTTCAGTTTTCCGGCATTCTCCGCCAGGATATACATCCATGTGCTCGGATTTCCGTATGAGGAATAGACTTTGGTTGAACCTACTGCCGGAACAAGAAAGTCATCGTAATTTGAAGCATAATCCATGTTGTACTGGTTCAGAGTTTTGATATTGTTCATACAATCTGATCCGCGTGCCTTTTCTCTTGCGCTGTTCAATGCAGGCAGAAGCATTCCGGCGAGAATTGCGATGATAGCAATCACAACAAGCAGTTCGATGAGGGTAAATGAACGTCTCATTTTTCATCCTTTCATTTCAATATAATTGTTTTTGTTTGAATTTTCCACAATAAGGGATGTGAAGCCCAACAGCAGATCAACACCGTGCTGTTACTGGTGTTCTCTTCCTTTCTTTCTGATTTTTTCTTTTTTATTTCAAGCGATTTTATTGCTGCTCAAACAATTCCGGTTCCGCCACAATGCTCCGGGGAGCTTTTTCTTTTCCGCGGATCACATCCAGCAGAAACGAAACAGTGATCTCTGCATCTTTCATTGCATCAAACTCAAAATAATCACCATTGATCAATTCAGACGGCAGGATCGGAACCTGTTTGTGACGGATATAAATAAAAAACGGTTTCCAGTTGGAACCGGTTGCCCATTTCTGCTGCAAACGGGGAAAAATTGAAGTCATGAGAATATCGTCAGGAACGATCAGCACATCCGGGCGTTCCCCCTCCGGCATGGCGGCAAAACGGTCTATGATCTGATCCGGATTGAAAAGCTCCAGAACAGAGATATCTTTCAAATCAATTTCCGGATGGATCAGACAGCAATATTTTTCTGCCGGAAGAGAGGTATATTTATGAAATGTTTCCAAAATTTTCTGAGTATGCGGATAACCGCAGGAAATCAGGGCAGGGCGTTTGAATCCCCGCTTGACAGCCTGCTTGAACGCCGCTTCTTCAATGGCAAAACGCTCGATCCGGAAACCTTTGTTCTTTGATGCCGAGGCAGTGGAAACAACCGGAAGATCATGCTTTTCAAAAAATTCCCAGGCTTCATCGTCAAACGAAACTGTGGTCAGTAATCCGTTCAGCTGCTTCAGCTCAATGCAGCGTTTCAAACCGTCAAAATAGGAGAGAGAGTCAACATCGGTCATTTCAGGAAAATTCCGCAGGAACAGTTTGTTCTGACAGGCATTCTGGTGCAGCTGAAGCTGAATACACTGGAGTCCGCTTGCAACAGAAGGAGAAAAAGTTCGCCACAAGCTGACAAACCCGATTTCTCTGCCGATCATTCCGTTTGTGGCAGTGTTCCGCAGGATCACGCCCCGGTGCGGTTTGATCTCAACGATACCGGAATCGCGCAATGCCTCCACAGCCCGCTGGATCGTTGCTCCGCCTACACCGAGCAACTGTCGCAATTCTGCCTGTGACGGCAAGCGGTCCCCCGGCTTCAAATCCAGGTCGCGTATATGACAGATCAACGCCTGTTTGACCGTTTCCGTTTGATTGCCCTGATTCTTCTTGTGTACCATTTTTATTGAGTAACCTACTTTTAGTTTACTCAAATTATAGCACACATTTTTATTTTTGTCAAGAGGGGGTTTTAAATAAAATTTTTATTTTTCGCAGATTGTTGATTGTAAAATGAAATTCTGAAAATGCTTCACTTGCTGCCTGAAAATTTCAGAATACCGGGGGGCTGAGATCGCTGGCTGCTCCGTTTTTTATCTTCAAATTTCCAATGGGAAGCAACTAAAAATTCTCTATTTGTGCATGAGGATGACCGGTCAGCGGCATTACAATCTTGCACTTTCTGTCTGTATCAGTAAAAGAATCTTTATAAATAGGCGTGAAATCATAATTCAGAACAAGATAAATTTGTCCATTGGAACTGGGGTCTATTTTACAACTTGTGATTTTGATATGATGCGGATCGTTTTCGATTACCCGTCTGTAATAAATCTTTCCGTTTTTCCATATCATGAACAAAGAGAGAAAATCTCATGGAAGAAGAGAGTATGCCTTCCGGATAATTTTCGAAAATGATTGCTGCATGGTAAATATCATCAGTGCTTTTTTCTGTTAGCCTCCAGCACATCAATTCAATTTTGTAAAAAGCCCTTCTTCGTTCTTCAATTTATCAACCCGCAATACCGTTGGATACCCCCAGATCGAAAACGGAAGATAAACAAATTTTTCCACTAAATCAGCACCCGCAGCATATTGCCATCTTTTTTCTGAATTTAAACGATAAACCTGAATCATTGATCTGGTATAAAGAATAAATTCCTGCTCAAAATCTCCATCAAGATCCACGATTTGCAATGGAATTGAAAGAGTTTTCCAATCATCCCAGGCATCCGGGAAATCATGTTCAACATCTTTGAGCAGATTCTGCGGTATGCTGTCAGCGGTCCAAGTTTGCCTGCCGGAAAAATTAAGCTGGATAAATCTTACAGCAAACAATGCAAGGTATATGGCAAAAACAGAGAACACTGATATCAGTAGATATTTTCTCCATTTTTTCTTTTCGACAATATTCTTTTGATCTTCATCCATAACACTTTCTCCTTCTCAACAGTCATGTTTTTTGTTCAGTACGACTCGAAATCCATAAGATTTGTACACTCTTTGATAAAATTCACCGTTCATGCCTTTGCAGTCGAATTCTCCGCAAGTTCATGCAGCACGGCAATTTTTTTTGATACATATTGTATGAACCTCCCCGGATAACAAAACAATTTTCGAATGTTCCTGATGGACACCAGACAAAAGTAACCGGAACCCCGCGGGAGCAAGAACGATATCCTGCTCCTGACAGGGAAGAATGACTTCCCTCACGGATTCGTGGAACTCAAGAGTCAAGTTGCACATAGGAAATTACTCTCTGCTTTCGCATTGTTCAACTATTTCTGCAATACTTTTATCCGCAAAACCGAACAGCAGTGCCGTAATGCTGTCTCCGTAACGTTGCCACATAGATGGCCCAATTGCCATCAGAATCTCCATACTGTGAAGTGCTGCCGTATCATTACGGAGCAAGTCATTCTGAGACACATTCGTTTTGTATCGCAACTCTCCGTCATTGAAATCCATTTCAAAGTTACCTATGGTCAAGCCGTAATTGGCGCGGGTGATAAATTCGTTAACAGCAATTCTCTGTTCTTCCGGAACTTTGATCGGAACAACGTGATAGCAAGTAACCGTTTCGTCACTAACGACAATATAAAATTTCAAATTATCAATTTTACCGCCTATACCGGAAATGTTGCCACTGAAAGCAATTTCGTGGATAGTTTCATAATTCCATTTCTCTCCATCAAAACCTCCGTCAAGAAACTTCTTGACAACTTCAACCATGTGAGCCTGAGTGTGTTCATTCATTTTTTTTAATCCTTTCTATTATTTATTTTTTTCGGCGATTTTAAGCCCCGCATTACCACCGGCAACAGCTCCGCCAACCATGCCGCCGATCAACAAAAATGTTCCGATAAACGGACCGATAACTGGCACTGCAAATGTTCCGGCGATCACAGCTCCGCTGCCCAGAACACCACCAACAGCCATGCCGGTATAAACAGCTTTTTCTTCATTCATGGAAAAACTCCTTATTTTGGTACGCTATATTAAGAGATTTTTTTCATCCGAATATGACAAAAAGAAGAACTGAAATTATATTTTTGTAGAAAAAAACGGCGGTAGTGTCCTGAAGTGCACCTCAAAATCCTGCCGCCTTTTTTGTTTCGCGGGTTGTATCTGACTGCAAAAATGGTATATTATAAGTGTGAGGTGTTTTATGAATGAAAAAATTACTATCCGCCGCTTTGCAGAAACTGATGCTGAAACGGTGCAGAATATTATTCATAGGGGCTTGCGGGAAATCAATGGCAAAGATTATCCGGCAGAATTGATGGTGGAGTATTGTAATTACTTTACCCTTGAAAAAATCAAAAATCAGGCAAATTCTGCACATATGTATGTTGCGGTATCCGGGGATGAAATTGTCGGTACTGGTTCAATATCACCTTATTGGGGGCGTGAAAAAGAAAGTATTCTGCTGACGATTTATATCCTGCCGGAAATGATTGGACATGGTGTCGGTTCTGCCATCATCAACGCTTTGGAACAGGATGAATACTTTTTGCGGGCTGAACGCATAGAGATACCATCATCAGTTACAGCTGTAAAGTTTTATCAGAAAATGGGCTATGGGTTCAAAAACGGCATCATTCCCGATGCTGAAGGAATTGTCAGCATGGAAAAATTCAGGAATGTCAAACTTTTGTCAGAAATGACATTGGCTGAA
>JAFTJI010000176.1 GCA_017456495.1 Lentisphaeria bacterium
AAATCATGAAAAAACAAAACTTCACCCTGATTGAGCTGCTCGTTGTGATAGCTATCATCGCAATTCTTGCAGGTATGCTGCTGCCCGCACTCAATAATGCCAGAGAAAGCGGACGTTCTTCCTCCTGTACGAATAATATGAAACAGATCGGTTTGATGATCCAGGAATATTGCCTGCAGAACGGTGATTTCCTGCCTGTTTCCATTGTTTATGACTCTGCCAATGATGCAAAAACAGTTCAGAAACAGTTGATCGCCATGAGCTGGAACGTAAAAGACAATGAGACCGGAAAGTATAAAAATTACTTCATGTGTCCGAGCAAGCAGAAAACATGGGGTGACAAGTCTTCCAATCTTTCTTCTTATGTCGGAAACTATTGTATCAACGCCGGAGCATTCGGTTATCTGACTTCCGGTGCATGGAAATTCAATCAGGCAAGAAGAATTACAAAGTTCTCACAGACTTCAAACATCCCTTCCTTCACTGACGGTTGCGTGGAATACACCAACTCCGGCAGCCCGATGCTCCGTGCAAACGGATGGCATTGGTGGGGAACTAAAATCAATGCGACCTACGGCTCTGTTGGTTATCATCATAACGGTTCCGCAAACTACCTGATGCTGGATGGGCATGTTACAAAAATCCAGGATCCGCCGTCCTCCGCTGTGTTGGCGACCCGGGTCAAAATGGGATATGATAACGCTGCTGATGTAAAGTAAGTCTATGGTGGAAAGATGAATTTCAAAAGAATCGTTTTACCGGCACTGTTTGCTGCCGGGACACTTTGTTTTGCTGATGAATCCCTGCTGTTCAAGGCTGATTTTGATGCCTGGACCGTAACGGCTGATCATGCAAAAGGAAAAAAAGAATCCACAACGTTCAAGAATCCAAGTCTTCAGCTTCGTATGTGGCCCGGAATCAATGGAAAGGGAAACGCGCTGGCTTTGGAAAAAAGTGAACGCTGCGGTTACTCTATGAAAAATAATTTCAATCCGAAGCAGGGAACTGTTTCCTTCTGGGTCGCTCCCCTGAACTGGAAACCGAGCCAGCCCGGATTCCAATGGTTTTTCTCCGCCAGCCAAAACGATTTTGTCCTGCACATCTATAAATATACCTGGGCAAACTGTCTTTACTTTTACATCCAGTCAAATAAATTCCCCGGCAACAAAAAAACAGCTGTCGCTCATGCTTTCATAGATGATAAAGACTGGGGCACCGGTGTCTGGCATAAAATCGATGCGGTCTGGGACCGGACCGGAATGAAGCTCTATATTGACGGTGCGATCCCGCGAAAAGTCAAATGGCTGACACCCGTCCTGAATTTTTCTGCACCGGTCGACTTCCCCGCAGCCGCTGCCAACGGGCGCATTGCTTTGAATGATCAGCCGTCTCAGGGAAAAGACAAATATCAGAGAACTGCTTTTGATAATCTCCGGATCTATGACAGACCGCTCAGTGCCAAAGAGATCCACGAGGAATACACGAAGTACAAAGCCTCCAAGTTCGGTGCAAAACGCGAAGTCCCCATCCTGCCGGTTCCGAAAGAAAAAAATCCGGTGGTCATTGATGGAAAGATCAATGCTTCCGAGTGGTCCGATGCTTCCATTGCTCCCATTACGGAAGTTGCCTTGTTCTCCCGCAATAAATCTGCAAAGATCCGTGGGAAAGCCTATCTCAAACATGATGGCACCAAGCTTAAAATTGCAATTTCGGCAAACTATCTTCCCACATTGAAGAAATATACCCGGAACGATGATAAACTCTGGGAAGATGACGGAATGGAACTTCATTTCTATATGCCCGACAAGTCTGTGATCCAGTTTATCATTAACGGTAACGGGGCTGTCTTTGATATGAAGAACAACCGTCGTGAATGGAACGGCGGGATCAAGCCGATCATCTCTTTCAGCAGTAACGGCTGGTCAATGGAAACAGAAATCCCGTTTTCAGTCCTTGGCGGAAAGCCGGAAAAGGCAAACTTCTATCTTTCACAGTATAAAGGAAAAGAACTGTCTGCTGTCGGATGGAGTCTCACCGGAGGTGCTTTTGTTGCACCGAAGATCTACGGCAAACTCGTTTATACAAATGTCCGGTTCGGCGTTGAGGAAACCGGTTCCATTGAGAATGGCGATCTGGCATTGAAGCTCCGTTCCTCCGGCTCGATCCCCTCTGCCGAAGTGGAAACAGAAACCGGGATCGTTATCAAGGCGGACAGCAATTTCCCGAAAGCTGTTTGGAAGGCTTCTCTTCCCTCCGGAAAACAGAAAATCATCGTAAAAGCAGAACGCGGCGGGAAAGTCGTCGGTTTCTATGAACATTATTATTATGTGGATTCTCCTGTAGAAATCAAGTATGACAATAAGCCTTATCAGAAAAAGACTGTTGTGACCGTGAACTTGAGCGGTACAGGTGCTGAAACTTTATCAAAAATCAGAAAATATGGAATGGAAGGAACCATCTCTTATGTCCGCAAAAGTGATGGAAAAATCATGGCTTCGACAAAAGTGACTGCAAAGAAAACGGTTGAAACTTTTGACATTCCTCTTCCCGAACTGGCAATGGATGAATACTATATCGTCGCCCAATTCGGGGATGCCACCAATAAAATCCGCTTCAATGTTCCTGACATGAGCCCCTTCGGCGCAGTTAAGCCCGGAGTCGACCATTCTGTGCCGAAACCGTGGACCCCGGTCACTGTCAACGGGAAGAAATTCGGCGTTCTTGACCGGACTTATACCTTCGGGAATACACCGTTCCCGCAGAGTGTTATCTCCCGCGGAAGCGAGATGCTTTCTGCTGCTCCTGTGCTGACAGTCGATGGAAAACAGCCCGTCTGGAGTGATTTCAAAATCGTCAAAGCATATCCAGACAAAGTTCTTTTCAGCGGAAAAGGAAATGCTGACGGCTGGATCATCAATTGGAACGGCGAACTCTGGTTCGACGGATTCTATCAGTTGAAATTCAATACTTCCGGAAACCGGAAAATCTCTGAAATGACCCTGACTTATTCCGTTCCGCGTGAGTTCGCAAGATATGTTTTCAAACAGGATTACCGTTACTCCCTTTTCTCCTGGAATGGGAACCGCATCGAAAAAGAGTTCAATCCTCTGAAGTACCGTATGAACACTCTTCAGTGGACTTCCGGCGTGGAAAAAGGGTTTGCATTCGCCCCGGAAAGCAATAAAAACTGGGCAAACAAGCCAAACGAAAAAAATATTATTCTCGTCCGTGATGCAAGAAACGTGAAAGTCACTGCAAAGATCATCTCCCGTCCGGTCGAGGTGAAAACGGCATTGGATTATACCTTTGTCTTCCAGGGAACCCCTTCCCGCAGACCTCATCCGGATACCCGCGATATGAACTGCGGCGGTTACGATGAACCCACAATGCGGAATATTCAGTTCGGCAGCGGCGGCGATCATGCTTTCTATGACCAGAATTTCCGTGATCAGATCTGGACGACTCCGGCATCTATGAAACCCCGGTTTCCGGATCGTTATGCAAAGTATGTCAAACGCATGAAAGATCCCGCAACACCGAAGGCAAAAGCAAAGAACAACAGTCGACTGAAAGGCTGGTTCGGACTCAACTATTGTATGCCCATGCACATCGGAACCAATGAAGCGGAATATGACTACTTCATCAATGAGTGGATCACTCTTCCTACCTGTGTCTGGAACTACAAAGCGTTCGGCGTGCCGAGTACGATTTTCTCAACTTGCGGAAATACCGGAGCCACTGACGTTCTGATCTGGAACCTGGATAAACTTCTGCGGGACGGACATCTTCCCGGTATTTACAACGATTGCGCACATACTCCGGCTTGCGAAAATGCACGGCACGGTCATGGCGGAATCGACGCTTTCGGACAGCGGTTCTCCACTTCATCCATGCTCTCCCAGCGGGAATATTTCCTCCGCTCCTACAGAGTTATTCAGAAGTATGGGAAGTTCCTGTTCAACCATGTCCCTTCCGGGGATATTATTCCTTTCGTTCACTGTTTCTCCGACCTCGTCTGGCCCGGAGAAGAGTTCCACCAGCAGATCCTGGATTATACGGATCATTGCTACATTGAGTTCATTCCGAAAGAAGCGTGGCAATCTGTATTCAGTTCCAGGATCCGGGGCGTTTCGATCTCCCTGCTGCCTCAGTATGGAAGAGCATCCGGGGCAATGCCTGCTGAAAAGAGAAAGAAAGGAAACTTTGCCAAAGATCCGGAATGGGCTATGCGTACCATGACTCCCTGTCTGGTTCATGATGTCCTTGTCTCAGCAGAAAGCATCTGCCGGAAGACTGTGGATAAATGGTGGATCATAAAGGAGCCCCTCCTTCTGAACAAAGCAAAATTCCACGGCTACTGGTTCGATGATACAGTCAGATCTTCAACCCGAAACGTGCTCGTCAGCTGGTATGAACTTCCGAAAGAAGCTCCGTACAGATATTTGATCATTGCTGCAAACTATAATCGCGGGGAAGCTCCTGTCGGAATCGAAAAAATTCCGTTCAAATACAGTACAATCCGCGAACTCTGGACAGACAGGGATGTTACCGCTGATGATCTGAAAAACATGAAATTCCCCGGAAACCATTTCCGTCTTTTCGGGATCAAATGATTCAACTCAAAGGAGATAAAATGAACACAAAAATCATGCTTGCAGTTGCCGGATTCTGTCTGGCAGGTCTTACATTCGCTGAACAGGACCCCGGTTTCAGTCTTGACTTCAATTCTTTGAAAGCCGATGCTCAGGACTCAATCGGTTCGCCCGTGTGTCTCAACCTGAAAAATAAAGATCTCAGTGCAAAGAAAACAGCCGGGATCAACGGAAAAGGAAATGCAATCGTCCTTTCCAATGCAGAGGGGTTGACCTATGAAATGAGAGGTAACTTCAATCCGAAACAGGGAACCGTTTCCATCCGTTTTTCCCCGCAGAACTGGACTCCTGCCGGAAAGAATTATCAGGTGCTTTTTGAAGCAAATCAGACCGGATACCGCTTTGCAGTTTATAAAAACGAGTGGAACGGAATTATGATGATGTACCTGAATTTCAAGGATCCCTCAACCGGAAAAGGGAAAACAATCACAGCCTTTACCAACGGAAACGGGATCAAACCCGGGAATTGGTATGCCATCGACATTACATGGAGTCCCAAAGAGATCAACTTCTATCTGAATGGTGCGCTGGCTCCCAAAACCAAATACGCATGGCAGAAAAATCAGATCAAGTTCGCAACGCCTCTCCTGCTGCCCGATGCTTCCCCGAAAGGAAAAATTTATATCGGTGCAGGAACCTCCGGTTTCCGGACTCATAATCTGCTGGACAAGTCCCACAAAACAGCGTTTGATTCCGTCACCGTTTATCCTGAGGTGCTGACTCCTGCAGAGATCAAAGCCGCTTACGATAAGGATTTTGCAAAATAACAGCGATCCTTTGAGGGAAAATAAAACAGGGAAGCCGAAGAACATTTCCGGCTTCCCTGTTTTTTTTGAAAATTCAGAAAATCAATCGTTCATCAATTCATTGATTTTTGCGAGGATCTCGGGAACTTCAACCATTCTGCCTTCTCCCACATCGCCGCAGGCAAGATGACCGCTGGCAGGTCCCACAAATTCAATATCCCATGACCGGAGCGTTTCACAATTTTTCTGAACCGCCGGATGACGCCACATATGCGTATTCATAGCAGGCGCAAGAAGTACTTTTTTGTAAAATGCGATGGCTGTTGTGCTGAGGACATCATCTGCGATCCCGTTGGCAAGTTTTCCGATAAAGTTCGCTGTAGCAGGGGCAACAACCATCAGATCCGCCTTTTCTGCCAATGCAACATGACCCGGACGCCAATCCGGAGAGTCAAACAAATCTGTCAGAACAGGATTTTTGGAAAGTGTCCGGAACAGACATTCCGAGACCAGTTTCCGGGCGGATTCTGTCATGACAACATGTACATCATATCCCTGAGAGGAAAGTTTAGAACAGAGATCAACAGATTTATAAGCCGCGATCCCGCCGGTAACACCCAGAAGAATACATTTTTTGCTCATTGAATGGCTCCTTTCCAGCGTTTGAGGGAAAGTTTGAACGTATCATACATCGCCAGAAATGCCGTCACCGCATTTTCCAGCTCGTCATTGATAATCAGATAAGAATACTCTTCCAGACGGTCGATCTCGCCTTTCGCATTGGCAAGACGGCGCAGGACCACTTCTTCCGTTTCCGTGCCGCGCCCGCGAAGCCGTTTTTCCAGAATTTCCAGCGAGGGCGGGGAGACAAACACAAATTCTGCACATCGGGAGAGCAGGGGATCTTCCGCGCAAAGTTTCTTCAGGATCATTGCTCCCTGAACATCAATATCAAGAACAACATCTTTATTCTGCAGCAGACGGTTGGTCACTTCTGACTTGAGTGTTCCGTAATAGTTGCCGTGAACGCAGGCATGTTCGAGAAATTCTCCGGCTGCGATCCTTGCTTCAAAATCTTCTTTTTCCAGAAAATAATATGCTTTGCCATGTTCTTCCCCCGGTCTGGGAGATCTGGTCGTGCAGGAAACGGAGAAACAAAGATTCTGCCGCTGTTTCATGACTTGGGAGAGAATAGAAGATTTTCCGGCACCGCTTGGTCCGGAAAGAACGATCAAAACGCCGCATTGCTCGGGGATTTTGTCCATATTCATAGGTACAACTCCGGAAAAAAGGTAAAAAAAATGGTGAGTCGTCAGGGACTCGAACCCTGGACACCCGCCTTAAAAGGGCGATGCTCTACCGACTGAGCTAACGACTCACATCTTCCATGTTGAAGATAACGTAATATATCACGTTATTTGGAAAATGCAAGCGCATTTTTCGTTTTTTTTATTTTTTTTCACACTTTTGCGGCTGTTTTCCGCTCCTGCTCTGAAAAAAAAGGAATTTTTCATTTGTAAATGTCAGATTTCTATTCTATATTACTCTATTATCTTAGAGACAGATTTTATATAAAGGGATTTTTTGATATGGATAACGATCAAAACGGAATACCGGACTTTCTTAAAAATGATTTTTCACTGGATAATGCGACGACTGCGATCCCCTCCGGTGAAAGAAGAGATGAATTGGCTGCAGGAGAAATCCTTTGCGGAACCTACGAAGTACGGCAAAAACTCGGACAGGGAGGCATGGGGATCGTTTATAAATGCTTCGATACATCCGGCAAAATCGACGTCGCTCTGAAAACTCTTTCTCCCGCGCTCGCCTTCGATAACGAGGCTATGAACGCAACAATTAAAAACTTTCAGATCGTTCACCAGCTCCATCATGAAAACATCGCCGCTTACAATACTCTCGCTTACGATGAAAAACGGAATCAGCGGTATCTCGTGATGGAATATGTTGATGGGAAGAATATCAAAACGTTTCTGGAAGAGAAAAAGAATGAAGGCTCGTTCTGGCATTTTCTCAGCCGTTTGATCCGGCAGGCAGCCGTGGCTCTGGATTATGCACATAAAAAGAAAATCGTTCATCGCGATATCAAACCTGCCAACATGATGGTCGATCGTGACGGTAATCTGAAACTCCTTGATTTCGGGCTGGCGGCGAGAATCCACTCCACTCTTTCCATGTCGGCAATCAAAACAAATAAAGATTCCGGTTCCAGCGGAGGAACCGTGATGTATATGTCTCCGGAACAGCTGAGCGGTGAGCCGGATAAACCCGAAATGGATCAATATTCCCTTGCCGCGACAATTTATGAATTGGTTTCCGGAAGACCTCTCTTCTGTGTCGCAAATGAAATGATGCTGTACCACTGTATTGAAGAAAAAACACCGGTTCCTCTGGATGGCGTTTCCCCCGCATTTGCGGCAGCCGTTGCGAAAGCCCTGAGTAAAAAACCGGAAGACCGTTTTGCAAGCTGTACCGCTTTCGCCGATGCTCTGGAAGACAAAGCTGCTCCGATTCCCGAACCTGTCTCTGAACAGGAACAGCCGGAAAAACCGGAATCTGCCAAGCCGCAGGAAAGTGGCTTTTCCAAAAACTGGCTGATCGCATTTCTCGTATTGATTATCATCGGCGGAGCCTTTTATATTGCCAATCAAAAGCCGCCAGTTGTTCCACCGCCGATTCCGACAACTCAGACAGGTCAGACAGGTCAGACAACTTTGCCAGAAACAGAAAGCACTTTTCCCAACGCTGCCACAGAAACCCTGTCCCTTCCCGGCGGAGTGGAATTGAAGCTGATCCGGATTCCAAAAGGTAGATTCCAGATGGGGAGCCCGGATGGTTCCCAAGGAACGGCAGAATCCGGACGGGATTCAGATGAGCGACAGCATTGGGTAACCTTGAGTCATGATTTTTATCTTGGTGAAACAGAGATAACGCAGGGACAGTGGAAAGCCATAATGAAAACCGATGTCCGAGCCCAGAAAGCCAAGGGGAACGCTTATGGATCAGTGACAGGAGTAGTCGATAATCATCCCATGTATTTTGTCAGTTGGGAAGATGCTATGAAATTTTGTGAAGAGCTGAATAAAAGATTCTCGCAACAATTGAATGGAAAATGGAAATTCACCTTGCCAACGGAAGCGCAGTGGGAGTATGCCTGCCGTGGGGGAACGATGACTGCGTTGAACAATGGCACGAATTTGACATCGACAACTGGTAGATGTTCGAATTTGGATAAGGTTGGTTGGTATTACGGGAATTCCGGTAAAGAAACCCACGCTGTCAGAAGACTTGCAGCAAATAAATTTGGCTTGTACGATATGCACGGAAATGTCTGGGAATGGTGCTTGGATAGTTGTAACTGGAATTCCGGAGTTGTTACCGATACTTATTCCGGATACCAGAAAGACCCCGTCTGCAGCACAGGCTCGTACCGCGTATTACGCGGGGG
>JAFTJI010000177.1 GCA_017456495.1 Lentisphaeria bacterium
CTGATCTACTGCAACGACGTTTACAAGAAAGATGCCGAAGGCGAAAAGACCATCGCAGACGTCGCTGACGTCATGGCTCCCCACCTCGGTGCAAATACCTACGAAGCAAACTTCGTGGCAGCACGCCGTGCAGCAGAACAGACTGTCGACTACTTTGAACAGGGAATCACCACCTGTGTTGTGAACAAAGGTGTGCCCGATGGACTCAATCCGGAATATCAGAAGCTTGCCGGAACTCTCGCAAAGCTGGCAAAGTGCGCTCATGGCGCAAACAATCCCTTCAACAAGATCGAAGCAAGTTTCTACGGCAGCCTTCACGGCTTCGCAAAGTGGATGCTCGCTCCCATCTGCGCCGGTGTCTCCTCTGATTTCGACCCCTTCATGGATAACAAAGATGCTCAGAACTTCCTCGATGGCAGAGGCATCAAATTCGTGAACCGCGATGTGGATGATTCCAAGAATTACGGCGAATCCATCACAATCGACCTCTCTGATGCCAAAGGCGGTCTGGTCTCAGTTCGCGGTACTCTCACCGAAAACAAGATGATGATCGCACGTCTCAATGACTTCGACAATCTCTATCTTGATCCCCATGGTTACAACGTGTTCTTTGAATACGAAGATAAACCGGGCGTGATCGCGAAACTTTCCGGTATTCTCAGCATCTCCGGAATCAATATTTCCGACATCCGCGCACCCCAGGTCAAGAGCGGCGACACCGCACGTTCTCTGGCAGTGATCAAGACTGATACAGAAGTCTCTGATGAACTGTTGGCAAAGATGGCAGATTCTGCAAATGCGATCAATGCATTCAAGTTCAACTGCTGAAGCACCTGAACAGAAAAGCACCGGATCATTCAATCCGGTGCTTCTTTCTTTCGGAGGAAATCTTGACGGCACAATGGAGCGTTTTGAGCGCGCCTTGCGCCGTCTTTCTGTGTCTGGCTTCAAGGTGCTGAACGTTTCTGAACCTTTGGTAAATCCTGCAGTCGGTTGCGAGCCCGGGGCAGGGGATTTTACGAATATTTCAGTCCTTGGAGAGTGGAACGGAACGCCGCTGGAACTGCTGGATCTGACTCAATCTATTGAGATAGAAGAAGGACGTCCGGCAGACCATCCGCACTGGGTCTCCCGGACAATTGACATTGATATTATTCTCATGGGCTTTCAGCGATTGGATCTGCCTCGGCTGAAAGTTCCGCATCCATTGGCATCCAGCCGGGATTTTGTTTTGACTCCGTCCCGGCAAGTCCTGCCTCCGGATCTTATGGCATTTTTAGAAGCATGACCCCTGCTTTCATTTCAGGCTTTTCAGCCCTTTCACAATTGTGATTGCTTTTTCCAGTTGGGGATCTTTATAATTTTTTGTTTTTACCGGCAAAGGATTTTCTGTGTTTTTTATAATATATTCAACAAGAGCCCGCTTTTCTGCATCTTTGAGCTTTACTGTCACGTTCGGTTGAATCCCTTTTCCGTGAATGACATTCCGGCTTGGAGTATAATATTTCGCAATCGTGATTCTTGCAGCACCTCCATCGGGAAGCGGATAGATCCGCTGAACAGAACCTTTTCCAAAAGATTTTACACCGACAACGACTCCACGTTTGTAATCTTTAATACATCCGGCAAAGATTTCAGATGCACTTGCAGAGTGTTCATTGATCAGAACAACCAGAGGAAGTTTCGTATATTTCCTGCAGGAAACTGCTTCATGGCGGACGGTTCCTTCGGATCTTCCTTCCACAGAAACGACCAGCAGACCCTTATCCAGGAAACGGCTGAGAGCTTCGACCGTTACATTAAGCTGTCCGCCCGGATTGAAACGCAAGTCGATGATCAGACGGTCAATTTTTTTGCCGTACTTTTTCAGATACATATCCAGTTCCTGTGCTGTTGTAGAAGTGAACTGGTTGATCCGGAGATATCCGATCCGGTTTTCTATGATACCATGATTGACGATTGATGGCGTTTTTACGACGTCGCGTTTGAGGACATATTCTTTGACTGTTTTGCCCCGTTTGATTTTGAGAATCACAGAAGAACCTCTTTTTCCCCGGAGTTTTCCGACACATTCATCGAGTTCTTTTCCCTTAAAATCAAAGCCGTCAGCAGAGATGATCACATCCCCCGGTTTTAATCCAACCTTATCAGCCGGATGACGGGGAATCACTTTTACGATCTCCACTTCGCCGTCATCATTTTTTCTGACAGATGCACCCACTCCCGCGAAGCTGCCTCTGGAGCCAGCCATAGAGAATGAAAAATCCCGGGGCGTTTCGTAATTGCTGTGGGGATCAAGATTGTTGAGAACCCCTTTCATTGCTCCTTGAATAAGGTTTTTGTAGGTAACTTTATCTCCATCGACATAGTGCTCCCGTACAAATTCCATGAGCCGCATGAGGGTGAGCAGTTCCATCTGAACATCGAGATCAGTTTCTTCTTTTGCTGTTTTTTTCGGGGGCGCGTTTTCCGGTTCCGGTTTTGTTGTATTGCAAGCGGAACAAAAGAACAATACAGCGAGAGCAAGCAGAAATAATTTTTTCATTTTTTACGAACCTTTCTGAAGAAATCCTGAATTAAATTGCGGCATTCATCTTCCAAAATACCGCCTGTTGTTTTTACTTGATGAAGCATTCCGGAAAAGCCGGTGATATCCAACGCCCCTCCGGCACACCCGGAGCGGGGGTCCGGCAAACCGTAAACCACCCGTTCAACTCTTGCATTGACCATAGCCCCTGCGCACATGGCACAGGGTTCTTTGGTAACATAAATCGTCACATGATCCATACGCCAGTCTCCAATAAATTTTGCCGCTTCTTCCATGGCAAGAATTTCAGCGTGAGCGATGGCTGTTTTATTCTCTTCCACCCGGTTTCCGCTTCCTCCGATGATTTCACCGTTCAGGACTGCAACAGCTCCGATGGGAACTTCTCCGGCATCGGCAGCTTTTTGTGCAAACTCCAACGCTTTCCGCATAAAAGTTTCATCAGTCTCTATGGAATTGGAAATTTCAAAGGTCATTTTTGTTCCCGGATCTGCAATTTTTTCAGAGCTGCAAGATTTTTTTCTGTTGCGCCGTTATGGGCTGCAATGGCATCCTGCGCCCGTTTCCCGAGGGTTGCGCGGAGTTCAGGATCTGCAAGAAGTTTTGCCATGGCAGATTCCAGTTCCTCTGCATTTGCCACACGGATCACGGAATCAGCTTGGACAAGAATTGTCAATGCCTGACGGAAATTTTTGAGTTCCATTCCGCAGATGATAGCTTTCCCGAGCATGGCAGGCTCAATGATATTCTGTCCTTCTGTGTTGCCGGCAAAGGTTTTGCCCATTGCGACAATATCAGAAGCGGCGATGAATCCCTGAAGCTCTCCGGTGGTATCTGCAAGCAGACAGTCGATATCTGCCGGGACTTCCTGATCGGTTGATTTCCGGAAGACATGCAAGCCGAGATCGGAGAGGGATTTTTTCAGAACCGCACCGCGTTCTGCATGGCGGGGAATCACCAGCAGACGTGCTTCCGGATGGTTTTTCCGGACATTCTGGAATGCTTTTGCAATAAAGACTTCTTCTTCCGGATGGGTGCTTGCCGCGATAACAAACGGTCCTTTTGCATTGCCGAACCACTGGCTGAGATCCGGGACTTTCAGGTGCGCCGGAGCATGCTGATCGAACTTGATATTCCCGCATACAGAAACTTTATCTTTCATATCGGGCGCAATGGTAAGAAAACGCTCTTTATCGGTCTCTGTCTGAACGCAAATAGAGTCAAATTTCCGCAGAAGCGGAGCGAAGAAGAAACGGAATCTGCGATATCCGGGGAAAGAGTGATCGGACATTCTGGCGTTGACCAGCGCAACGGGAATATCATACAGCTTGGCGCAGTTGATGAGGTTCGGCCAGAGTTCTGTCTCAAAAATCACAAGTGCAGAGGGACGAAGGATCATATAAGTCTTTGCAACATAGGGAAAAAAGTCGATGGGGCAGAAAATCAGTTCCACTCCGGGAGGCAGACGTTTTTTGGCGATTTCCTGTCCGGTAGTGGTTGTTGTGGAAAGAACAAATTTCCGGTTTGGATCCTCTTTGATCCAGGCATCCAGCATAGTCAGTGCAAGATTTGTTTCTCCGACACTGACGGCGTGGAGCCAGATACAGCCGCGGTATTTATACAATCTTTCCAGTTTTTCTCTGGAAAATTTTCCGAAGCGTTCTTTGTAATTGGATTTTTCTCCCGGTCTCCGGAAATATTTCCAGATCAGCCCGGGGAGGAAGAAGAGAAACGCCAGCGGGAAAAAGATATTATAAAAAAACAAAAACATTTGAAAAAAGCTCCTTCGTAAAGTTAAAAATCACTCCATCCTGTACTGTAATACAAAACTGATTTTTTTCCAGTGGAAAAAGGAAGTTTTTTTCATTTTTTTTGCAAAAAAAAGCCAGACAGAACTATCTGTCTGACTTTAACAAAAATCTTAATCGCCGCAACGATTAAATTTCGTTGGGAGAAATTGCGATCGTAAGTATGGCATTGGTTTTGCTTACAAGCACGAAAACCATTTTTACGCCAAGTCTTTTGTAAAGAGCTTTTACATTGGCATCTCTTCTTATGGGGGTGGCGAAAGCCTGCTTTATCTGCCTTTCCTGTTCAGCTGTCAGTTTGGCAGGAATTTGAGATTCTGTTACTGCAACATATATGATACGTTTTGTATAATCTGCAGAAACGGTCATTCCTGTGGAACTGTTTTGTTTGATACCTTGAACTACAGTACGGAATTCCTGATCTTCTCTCGGTCCAGCGAAGAGTCCGATGGTTACACAGAAGAGCAGCGCGCAGCACAAACAAATTTTTTTCATTTTTTTTTCCTTTCTAAAATTAAAGATAATATTTGAGCGGCTGAGTTAATGTACAACATAACTTGTTATATTTCAAGTGTTGTTCAAAAAAAATCCGGCTTTACGGGAGGTAAAACCGGATTTGGAATAATATCAGGTTCAGCGAACCCAGTCTTTGGAAACTTTTGTTCCGGATGCCATTTCAGTGACTTCCAGTTTCCACTTTCCTTTCAGTTCTTTATCCCCGGGTAGATAAGTATATTCCGCAGTACCGTTGACGGCTGAAATAAACTGTTCGATCTTCTTGCCGTTGGGCTTGGTCAGCACAACGCAGATCGGCTGGATGCCTTTCAGTTTGTCCTGTTTTGCGGTAAGAACAGAAATTTTGAATTCGGCAGGTTTTCCTGCAGTGAAAGCGGGAATGTTTTCCACTTTGACAGCTGCTACAGCTTCGGGATAGATCATAAGGATCTTTCCTTCTGTGGGCTTGAAGTCAAGTGTCAGCTTTCCGTTTTTAAGCATATGCTTTTTCTGAGCAGGGAACTCATAAACAGCTCCGTTCGTCTTGAGAGAGACTTCCGCAGTCAGGGGAAGTCCCGCATCAAAGACAGCTTTGTATTTTTTGCCGAAGTAATCGCCGAAGGTGCGTTTGTCATTTACAAGGAAGACATACTTGCAGTCGCCGGACTGAAGCGTGCGGATATAAAGTTCTGTGGAGTTACTGTCCGCGAAAGTGAGCCCGTCCGGACGGAATTTCCGCAAATCTTTCGCATATTTCTGCTGTTCAGCGTAGACGATATCGGCAGTAAAACCATCTTTCCGCATGATTTGGTAGTATGTGGTTTTTGTGAGTTTTTCTGTTTCGATGGGATAGGTGATTGCGCCGGGGATCAGTTTTGCCCAGGGGGAATCGGGTTCGGTAAGAACCTTGCCGCCTTTTGCTGCAAATTTCTTGATTGCATCGAATACATCCTGCGGCAGATGACTTGTTCTGTAAAGCAGGATCCGGTCATATTTTGCCAGCTCGCCGTTCCGGATGGCTTCTTCCGTGATGATCGCGGTGGGGATATTTGCTTTCCAGAAGAGGTTCAGGATGGCATTTGCCTGAGAGTTTCCGTAGCCGCCCCAGTAGGAACGGTTGAAAATCTGGGTGCTGAAAGAGAGCATCAGAGCAGTTTTTGGCTGTTCCCGGTTAAGATGACGGGTTGCGCTCCAGAGGGGCTTGACGATATTTTTTGCAAAGTTGACGACTTCTGCCCGGATGTGCTTTTCCCGGAACTGGGGCGTAGAGGTCGGCAGAAGGAAGTTCAAGTCATAAATTTCGATTGCTTCCGGTTTTGCCGCGAATCCGAGATGGAGAGCGGTCAGGTAAATATTTGCAGGCTGAACACCAGCCCACTGATTTCTGGCAGGACCGATTCTCATACTGTAAAGCCAGAGACTGGGATCGAGGATGAATTTTTCAGGACGACCTCCGGCACGGCAGCTTGAGAGCTGGGATTCCACAGCCATAAATGTTTCACCGGCATCGGGATGACAATAGAACCATGTTCCGGGGCAATCCATTCCCAGCATGCGGGAGGAGAGGGGAACATCACGGTAGGGATCATGATGAATCAAAATATCCGGACGGTATTTTTTGATGATCTTTGCAGCTTCTGCGCGAATCAGGTTGTCGCCGGTTCCCCGTTCCCAGTACCAGAGCATGAAACGGTAATTTTTATTACTGAGGGGAAAGACTGCGGGTGTTTTTGCTTTAACACTTTTCGGAAGAGAAACGACTCTGCCTCTTGTTCCGTCCAGTTCTATATCGGCGGTTTCAGACATGGGCGGCTCGAAACCCAGTTCCTTTCTTGCAAGATCAATATCATTTTTTCCGTAGCTCAGTTCAAGGAAGTTTTCAACTTCAGAGTCGAGCAGGATCCGGTTGATTGCAGGATAATCTTTGAGCATTTCCATAACTTTTGCAACGCGGTCGAAAATAAACTTCCGTGCAGCTTCGTTTCTGGCATTGAGCTTGCCGCTGTATTTTCCATCTTTCCGGATGACTGTCATAGCTTTTCCGCCGACGGGAGTCCGGGACAGCATGGGGATATGAACGCCGAGCTGCATATTGTGTTTCATTGCATAATCATTTTTTGCGGCGATGGTCTGACGGAGATATTTGATCTCATCTGTCAGGAAAACCACAAACGTTACGCCGTTAAAATGATTCTGATTCATTGCGGCAAGATCGCCGTTTGTCCAGCTGTAAAAGGTGTAAAGATCTTTCTGCGGACGGGAGAGAAGCGTGATTTTGAAAGACGCATTCATTTTTCCGGAAGAGAGCGTGACGGTATAATCGCCGTCACTCAACTTGCTGCCGTCGATCACAAATTGCCGGTTTGCGGAACTTGAAGCAGCAACTTTTCCGGGGTTCCAGCTCTGAGCTTTCTTATTGAAAACGAACTGAACATTGCCCGGATCTGCAGGTGTTCCGCTGCGGTTGATGAACTCTGCATTCAAAACGATTTTCTCATCGCGGTAGAAAACGGTTCTCTGTGTGGGAGTGTTGAGGTTCAGTTCATGTTTTGCAAGCGGTTTCGGTTTGGAATTGACTGCATAAGCAGAGTAGGAAGTAACGGTGATCTGACGGAACTTCGCTTTCCGTTCGTGAACGCCGAACCCGATGGTTCCTTTTTTGAAAGTTTCATCGTAAGCACTGACCATTTCGGTGTCGTTGATTCTGACATGGATCATGTTCTCATGTCTTCCGATGGAGATCGTCAGGGGGGCAAGACGGGTTCCGGCAGTGGGGATCTTGATGGTGTCGGAGGTGACTTTGTTCAGAAGTGTTTCAACGCCGTTTTCCACTTTGTAGATGAAGATCGTTTTGACTGCACTGGCTCCCTGATGAACAACTCTGTAACCGTTTTTATCGTCCTGACGGCAGAATTCGAGAATGATATTTCCGACATTGTCAAAGGTTGTGATACGTGCGGTATAGACGAAACTTTCCGGCATGACCTGATCGAGAACAGCAAGCGCATTTGTCTCAATATTATCAGAAAGTTCTGCATAGCCCCACGGCATTCTTTTCCAGTTTCCTCTGATGACCTTGAACGGAAGAGGTTTTCTGGTTTCAGTGGAAACAAAGGAGAAGTGCTTTTTGGATTTTTCCTGCGGGGTGAATTTTTCCGGAACGACGACTTTGTTCAGAAATTTGACATTTGTCACTTTTCCCGGGAATTTGAATGCACCGCTGGCATAGGCTCCGACAACGAGTTTGTAGCTGTTTTCGTGAGGCGGGAGAACTCCGGATCCTTCAGCGATCTTTTCCCCGTTCAGATACATGACAGCTTTTCCGTTATCGAAAGTTACGGTGATTTTATTGGTCTGGAAAGGAACAAGTTCTTTTGTTGCAGAGAGGAATTTACCGCCTTGGGAACGATAGTAGATGCTGGATTTTCCATTCAGAGAACTTCTGCTGTAACCCATGCCCCAGGATTTTTTTGCGGAATCATAACCTTTTGCCAGAAGACGGTATCCGAAGCTTGAAGCAAATTCAGACATGGGGAAAACATCCATCTGAATGGTTTTGATATTGCTTTCCTGAGCGGGCAGAACAAGGGAAAAGAATCCCAGCACAGCCAGCAGAGCGAGTTTTATTTTGACTTTCATTGTAACTCCTTAGAATATTTTCAATTAAAAATATCTTACGTCTGCTCGGAACAGATTGAATCAGTCCGAATATACTTTTGGCAGAGGGCTTTATTGATTCAGTCTTTTTTGAGCAGACTTAAAGATATAATGTCAGTTCCGGCTGGGGTCACCGAAATATCTGTTTCCATCAATCAGCCATCTCTGACGATTTTGGTTGATCTTGCCCAAGGGGAATTTGAGGACGTCAACATGACCATCAGCATAACCTGTTACGCAATAATTATTGTGTCTTTGGAGAACTTCTGCCGGAGCAGGCAACTGTTCGGAACCATAACCATAGTAGTACGGATTTGTCGCGCTGACATTGAAGCAGGTGCTATCATCCCATTCGATCATCCAAATGAGAGATGAGGGATTTCTTGTTTGGATTCTTTTACGGAGTTTTCCGGCGTTGCTGCCAGCGGAATCTGTATAGAGAAAACAGCTTTGACTTACCCGGTAACTCAAAGCAAAACCGTAATGTCCGTTAGGTTCTGTCTTCATAAAAGTGTGAACATCGGAAGGACAGCTGAAAAGGTTATTTGTTTTTGATGCGGTTTTCGTACTTTTGTAGTAAATGTTTGCAGCTTGCATCCAATGGGGATTTTTGTAATATTTGTTCAAATAATTGCCGTGAGAGCCTCCGGGAGCGATAAAGTCATCGAAATCATCGCTGTAGAAGTTCAGATAGGTGATGAGCATTTTCTCATTGTTGACACAATTGGACCGTTTTGCGGTTCCTCTTGCATTGTTCAGCGCGGGGAGCAGCATTCCAGCGAGGATTGCAATGATTGCGATCACAACCAACAGCTCGATCAGCGTGAAGCACCGGTGCTTCATGCCTGTACACAGGCATGAATGATTGTTACTTGATTTTTTCATTTTCGTTCCCTTTCTTTTTTATATTGCATTTTTTATTCGTGCGTTAGCTCTGTATTTCAAAATTTCGTACTTATCGTCCATGATTTTCATAAAATCATCTATGGAGAGTGTGCCGGAAAGCAGGTCTTTCAATTCTGTCCTCAAATAGATTCCCAGAAGGTCAGAAATCATGTTTTTCCGGTTGTCATAAGACTTTCTGAGGAACAGATTTTGAATGATACCGGAAGAGGCTTTTTCTGTCAGAAGATATTTTTTCTGCAGATGATCCAGCAGAACGGGTTGATTGACAGGCAGATTTTCTTTGACCTCTGCACAAAGTCCCTGAGCATCCTTTGAGAGAAGATACTGGATAAATCCTGCGGCTGCCTGAATATCCAGACAGTTTTTTGCGATTGCAAGACGGAGCGTATCTGTCAACAGATTTTTCTTTTGCGGGAAGAGCAGATATCCGTGGCGGAACTTCGGGGAATCATAAACATGCAGATGTGAAATATTAGCCAGCAGGAAAAGCCGTTTTCCCTGCAGAAAACTTTCAAGATTATCCAGTGTGTGATTCTGAGAAAGGACAAAGAGTTTTTCTTTATCAGCGGCGGATTTTCCGATTTGTGCGATTTCTTCCAAAACCGAACGGAAGTTGTCCATATTTCCAGTCAGCATATCCGGCAAAGCCTTGAAGTGAAAATAATCCCAGATTCTGATACCGGAACTGCAATCATCGGGCAATTTTTCTGCAGCTTCTTCCAAAAGCGGAAGAAGTTCTCCCCGGTTCATCCGTTCGGGAATATTTTTGATCCCAAGCTCCTCTGCCATCTCCTGATTCCAGAGAATGGTCGGCACAGAAATATAAAAAGGAATCTGATAATCTGATTCAAAATGGAGATTTTTGAAGATATATTGATCAGAAGTCAGAAGTTTTTTGAGGGATCCGGGAAGTCTGGCAAGTTCCTGCTGTTCATCGAACCGGAAATAATCTGACATCATAATGACATCAATGGCTTCTTTTTTTATGATTCCGGAGATTTGATCCGGTGCCGTTCCGGGAGAGAGCCAAACCATTTCCACCGGAGCGTTCTTGTGCGTCTCATTATATTCAGCAACGACCTTTTCCCAAAATATTCTCTGCTTCGGCAGGTTTTCATAAACAAGGAAACGCAACGGCGCAGGCTGCATCATTTCATATTCCATACCGAGAATGAACGGGTTGATCTGCTGCGGAAACTCCTGTTTCCGAGACGCAACCATGGTTCCCAACCGTCCGCGGCGGACGATCATTCCGTTCCGGTAGAATTTTTCCAATGCGCTGCGAACCGTGACCCGGCTGATTTCCAAAGTTTCAGAGATCATCCGTTCCGGGGGCAGGACAGTCTCCGGCTCCAACCGGGGGAGCAGAGCTTCCAGCTGATCTTCCAACTGACTTTTCAGGGACTTCGGCGAAGACCTGTCGATCGTCAGCGCGCTCAATATTTTTTCTGTTGTCATAACCGTTTTATTTGTGTTAATACCAATAATACCAATCTTTTCATATTATATCTTAAATTTTACTATTTGTCAAGGGGGTGGAAGACAAAAAAGGAAAAAAATAATAAAAAAATATACCGGAAAGAAAATTTCCCTCTTGACAATTCAAATTTTATCAGCTATAATAAGAGTAAAGATAAAACGGTTTATCAGAAAGTTGAGGTTGGAATGAGGGACAGTAAGAAAGAATTTACTTTGATTGAACTTTTGGTTGTGATTGCAATTATCGCGATTCTGGCAGGATTGCTTCTGCCGGCGTTGAACAGTGCAAGGAAAAGCGGACAGCGGGCAAACTGCTCAGCCAATTTGAAACAATGCGGACAAGTGTTTCAATTCTATGGAGCAGACAATAATGATTATATTATGCCGTTGGAGACAAGAAGTGCAGAAACATTTGTCGGTCTGCTTGCACACGTGTCGATCGTTAACTACACGAAAACAAGTTATGAAGCAATAAAACGCAGAAAACATGTTTTGTACTGTGACCGCGGAGAAAAAACATCAATAACTGATTATGGAAATATCAGTATGTCCAATGTCTATAAACCCTGGTTCGATCCCCGTACAGCAGCGATATCTCTTACTTATACCTACACCTTCAATGCAATGCTCTGTGCCTATGGAACCAAGTATGACGGAGCTTCTTATGGTGAAGTACACGAGCGGAAAATGCACGATGTTACAAGTGCCTCCGGTGCTCTGCTGATGGGGGATGGTTCCAACCGGACAATGGTTCCTTACAGTCAATATTTCATGGTTCGTCATGGCGGGATCGTTAATACCTTATGGCTCGATGGACATGTGGAAGCCAAGAAAAGTCGATTTATTGATGGAACAACAATTGTTACGCAAACGGGTAATGACAAGTACTTGTTTACAAGTACCCGTAATGGTGTTCCCTGGCAGTGGAAGAACGGAAAAAAGAATTAATCACTTCAATTTAACACACCATGCTTGAAAAAGAGAAATGGTGTGTTATATTAAATGATAAATCGGTTTATCATAAAAATTAGATACAGGAGGAAAAAATGAGTTTTGCCGACGAAAAAAGAACGATCCTTTTCACTGGTTACACCGCCATGGGAAATGGACTCACCTTTGAAGAGTTCAAGACGGTCGCATCCAATGCGAAAGACGCCGGTTTCACCCATATGGATCTTGGCAGTGCCATGCTCGACCGCTCCCGCTGGCAGCTGGATAATAACGGAGACTATAAGCCGGGGTACGACTTTTATCCGGAATACACTGCAGCTTTTGCTGATCCATTCAAGTTCCATTGTCCGAAAGCATTGGAAAAGCATCTGCCTGCTGATGTGATCAAGGCAAATCATGATGAACTTGCCCGTCGTGCCGCATTTCTGGAATCCATCGGAATGAAAGGCTGTATTATCGGCGCGTTCCCCCAGTGGCTGCCGGAATCTGTTTTTCAGGAACATCCGGAATGGCGCGGTCCCCGCTGTGACATGCCTTTCCGCAGCCGCAGAGCTTATTTTGCGCCCTGTGTTGACAATGAAGAAGTGTTGGATCTTTATCGTGAAGTCAGCCGCGAACTCGGAAAGATCGCGCCCTGTCTTGATACCATGATTTTCATGACCAATGATTCCGGAACAAGTTTCTGCTGGAACTCAAATTCCTATCCCGGAAAGAATGGACCCGAGGCTTGCAAGAACCGTTCCATGGAAGACCGTGTGACCGGTTTCCTGAAGGCATTGGAATCCGGAATGCCCTCTGCTGATGCTCTTGCATATAACGCATGGCAGGGGTTCTGGTGCTTCAGCGGAAAAATCTCTCCCCACGAAGGAAATATGCGGAAAGAAAATATCTGGTTCGTGCGTCCGCCGCAGGATAAGCCGGTTGCGTATGAAAACCCGCTTTCCATGATCGAAGAACTGGAAAATGCAGTCCTTGCAAATCCCGATGTGATCGTTGTCAATATTGAACAGACCCAGCATTTGTTCAAGAAGGGCGGCGTTTACTATGAACTGCTGAAGAGATATCACAAGTCTACCAACGGAATGACAGACCGGGTGCTTTATCTGAAAAATCTGATCGAATCCATGAAACTGGATGACGGAAATGATCTGCTTGATGCGTGGCAGTATCTTTATCGCGGAATCGACGATACTTCTCTGAAGCATCTCTTCTATTACAGTGTTGCGCTCTATGGAGCCATGAGCTGCCGTACACTGGTTCGTCCGTTTGTGCCGATTCCGGAAAATCTGACGGAAGAGGAAAAATATTACTACAAGAAGCATGTGTTCGACTCTCTCGACCGTCAGGATTATGAGCTTGACCTGCTGAATATCCATGGTTTGCGCAATGTGTTTCAGGGCAGAACACCGGAGGAAGCTGACCGCAGTGTGATCTGCTGGAACTCCATTCTGACGACTCTTTCCAAGGCGAGAGCCTCTTATCAGAAAGCAATGAATAACGCCGGATCGGACAAGGGATATCTGAAAGAATCTCTGCGCCGTCTTGACTTTCTGGTGTGCGTCCTGAAGAACCTGCGGAACTGCTGTCAGTTCCAGGCGATTCTTGACCGTGCAAAGAGTGAAGGGTATTCTTCCCTTGCCAACTCTGATATTCTGGAAGTTGTCATGCGTGATGAATATGACAATTCAACCAACATGATCCGTCTGCTGGAAGATGGAGGTGCGCCGCTGCTGCCGCTGGCAAACAGTCCGGAAAATGAAACCACCTTCCTGTTCGGTCCCGGTCTTGCGGATCAGCTGCGTGAGAAACAGCGGTTGATGATGAAGTATTGGAGAGATTCCCAGATTCTTTTCAAGTTCAGAAACAGATTCCACGAACGGGCTGGCTCATGAGATATTTTCTGCTCTTTCTGTTTTTCGCTGCCGGACTTTCGGCAGCGGAGCACCCGCATCTGCTGTTTTCCAAAGAGGATGTTCCTGCGTTACAGGCAAAAATCAAAGCCGGAGGGATTCCGGGAAAGGCCTATAAACAGCTGATTGCCCGCTGCAATAAGCATCTTCAGATGAAATCTGTTCCGTCGAAGATCGTGAAATCCCAGCTTTCAGATGCCAAACTGGATGCGTTGAGTGAATTGGCTCTGGCATGGCAGTTGGGCGGGGATATGAAATATCTCAATGCAGTGGAACGGCTGGTGACAGACGCCCGGAACAGAAAAATCGACCTGATCAAAACGGGGCATCATGTTCCTTATATTCTGGACTGGGCGTATGTGGGGTTGAGTCTGGCGAATCAGAAATATCTGAAAGATCTGATCCTGAAAGAGTTGAAAACGAACCCGAAAATGAACCGTCATCCGGCGTTTTCGATTTTCGGGAACTGGGGGTATTTTATGTATATGCCCCATTCCATCCGCTATCGTGCTGTGCTGAGCGGTCATCCGGAGTTTGATAAAGCCGGACTGGACAAGGCGGCACTTGCAATGAAAACCCAGTTGAAGTATGCCATTGTTCCGGGGGGAGCTGTTACGGAACACGGGGCATATTTCAATTATCCCATGGTGATCAACGGAAGTGCCATACTCATGCTGGAACGGAAGGGATATTCCATGGTGAAAGACTCCAATTTTCCGAAATTGCCGGAGTGGCTTCTGTTGGAAACAGCTCCCATGCTGCCTTTGCGTTTTATTCCCATGGAAGACTGCAATGTTCAGGATCCGGAAGAGTATGTTTTACGTCTGATCAAACGGCTGGTTCCGGAATCCAAAGCGATAGACCAACTTCTTATCTGGGCGAATGCGGAACAGGAGCCGGCACCGGATCCGATTTCCGGGATCATCTATCATAAAGCACCGGAAAAAGTTACTCCTGAGAAGTTTGCATTGAGCCGCTTCTTTCCGGAAATGAATTTACTGCTTTACCGCTCCGACTGGAGCGAAAAGGCGTTGCATTTTGCTTCCGAAGCGATCGTTTCCCGCGGACATTCCCATTCGGATGTGGGATCGTTCGTGCTGCATTACGGCGGTGTTATGCGGACAACAGATCCGGGCTATGGACACAAGAGCGGACTTCTGCATAATATCGTTACGATCAACGGCAAAGCCCCAAGCGAACATGGCGGGGCAGGGCTGGTCAATGGTCTTGTCATTGGAAAGTTTGCGGTGCTTTATACGGTCGATGCGTTCGATGCGTGGAACCGGAAAGTGGGTTACAGCAGCCGCATGATCGAGAAGCCGGAAGTTTCCAAAGCAGAACGGACTTTTGCGGTCATGCCTCCGGATGTAAAAAATCAGGTTCCGGGATATGTAATCGTTACCGATTCCATCCGTTCCCTGTTACCGAACGCGACTTATGAGTTCCGGCTTCAGCAGGAGCCGTTCAACAATATCAGGACCGCGAAAGATACCGCAGAAATCGCTGTCGGTGCAGGTGCAGCTGTTGATTTCAAAAAGAAAAGTCTCAAATTGAACGTCAGCAGTGCGGGAACCTATGACCTGTACATGCTTGGAGCCGGAAAGAGTCAGCTTTTCACGAAAGTGAATGGAAAAGACGTTGGAAAATTCTGGTTCAGCACACCGTTGCCGTACCGTTTGACATGGAACTGCATTGCGAAGAAAGTTCCGCTGAAAGGTGGAGAAAATATTGTGGAGCTGAATGCTGCGCAAACGCTGAAAGGTGCGTGGATTTATGCCGGGAACAAGCGTCCGATCTTTGGTGTTCCGGCTGAAAACAGTGTTGGATTCACGGCGAAAGCTGTAAAGACAACGGTCTGGTATCCTCTGCCGGAGAATGTGTCTCTGAAAGTCGCTGATGTCAAATGCGGCAAAGAGTTTCAGCATGTGCGGACGGTGATTGCGGAAGGCAGGACCGGTGATTTTCTGACAGTGATTCTTCCTGATGCGGTACAGCCAATCCGGAAGAGTCTTGGGAACTGGTATGGTTTCAGTCATTCGCTGGAATGGAAAAATGCGGTTGATTTTATTGCTGTCGGTACAGCTCCGAAATCGGTTGCAGCACCATTGCAGCCTCAGTTGAAGATGATGCGTGTTCCGAAGAAAGCTGTTGGAAAGATTCCAGGGACATTGCCGGATGAACTGCAGTATTTTATTGCGGGCGGCGGAGATTTGAAACTTCATACGAAAGTTGTTTTTGAGGCAAAAGAGGCGCAGGGGGACAGACAGATGATTACTTATCCCCGTGTAGCGATCCAGTCCTGGGTCGTCTGTGACGGTGAAACTTTGACAATGGATTTGCGTTTGGAGCGCAGATCGAACGCATATTCCCGAAAAATTTCTGTAAAAGCATTTGCACCGAAGGCAAAAGCGGTGTATTGTAACGGTAGATCGGTTGAGTTCCGGAAAGAAGGTAAGTATATTGTTTTTACCGTCATGCCGGAAGAACCCCGTGTTCCCGGAACATGGCATAAGAAAGCTCAAACCGGATTTACGGAAGAATTTTATCGGGAAACTGGAAAATGAATAAAAGAATTTGCTCTGTTCTGTTGGCTTTGACCGGATTGCTGCCGGTATGTTCAGCGCAGCTGCAAGAACTGGTGTATGGGACCGATGCCCGGGATTCCTCCGGGCGTCCTGTCAGAATCCTTGAACAGATCAGGGAAGACGGCTCAGGGCAGAAACAGCTTATTTCTCCCGATTTCAAAGGAGAAAATTTCTGGCCCGGATATCGCGGGTTCGGTCCGAATCAGTATGAATATTCCGATGTTTCTGTTCAAGGGAATATTATTTTTACCAATACATATAACTTTTTTGTGCTTGTTCCAGGGGGAAAAACCATTTATAATCTAACCAGGTTCATACGGGAAAAGTATCAACCCCGCTGGTCCCCTGACGGAAAGAGAATTGCATTCGTTACTGACCTCAATAATAATTGTGAGATCTTCCTGATGAATGTGGACGGTACAGGAATGAAAAATATCTCCTGGAACAGAGCCTCTCACTTTTCACCGTCATGGTCCCCGGATGGAAAACAACTTTCATTCATCAGTAACCGGGATGGAAAGTTTGAGCTTTATATTTCCGATGATCAGGGGATCCGTCAGAAAAAAATCCTCTCTTTGCCGGAAGATATCCGGGAACCGGATTGGGGACGGAACAACAGAATCGCTTTTTCCGTTGTAAAAGCAGATGGTTCAACAGATGTTATGAGTGTCCGCCCGGATGGAACGGATCTGAAAAAACATTTTTCCACACCTGTTTGGAGCGGACATGTGAGCTGGTCCAATGACGGACGGAAAATCGCCTATTCCTCCCAGCGTTCCGGAAATGCGGATATCTGGGTTTTCGATACGGGAACAAACGAACATTTCAATGTTACAAAAACACCGTATAAACAGGATTATTTTCCCCGCTGGGTGAACACTTCAAGCGTAGTTTATTCTCCGTGGAAGGCTGATACTCAAGTGATTGCAGATTCCAAGCTGACGATGGATGGCAGAATCGGAAAGAAACCGCTCCTTTCCATGCCGATCGTGATCCCGCCTGTAAAACTGGAACGTCCCCGGATGCTGTTTACGGCGAAGGATCTTCCGGCGATCCGGGCGCGTTTTGCAAAAGCTCCTTATAAAACTTACTGGGAGCGGTTCCTGAAAAAATGCGATGGTTTTCTGACCGATCCGAAAGTGGAAGTTTCTTTGAAAAAAATCGCAACGGATCCCATGCGGAAACGTTATGCCATCCCGGCATTTGCAGAGCTTTATTACAGAGAATTATGGCTGGATGCCATGATGTCACTTGCCTTTGCTCGGCAGATCACTGGCGATGATAAATATGGAAAGCGGGCAGTTGAGATCATGCTGAAAGCGGCGGAAGAATACCGCTATGCGTATGGTGTCATGCACAGCGATTACCGTATGGCTTGTGCTTATGATTGGGTCTATGACCTGATCCCGAAAAAAGATTTGAAATCACTGAATGTGCTGCTGAAAGTTTCCCTGGACGCGAAAAAAGATACCTGTCTGAATCATCAGTGCGGGATTTATGGTTCAGCTCCCGGCGGGGGAAATTATGCCATTTACTTTGCGGCTTCTCTCGGTCCCATGGGGTTTGCCATGATGGGGGAAGAGGGGATCTCCGATGATTACCGTCTTGTAGCGGAACGGTTGTCTCTGCTGACTTTGAACAAGTGGCTGGGCGAACATGGGGATGCGGAAGAAGGTTTTTCCTATTTTCATCATCCGGTTGGAGAATTGACTCCGTTTCTTGTGACTTTGAAAAAGCATAATCAGGCGCAGGCGTTGCTGGATTCCAATTTGAAAAAGATCCCCGGCTGGATGGCTGTTTCTGCCATGAAAGGCGGAACGGAGACTCCTGCGATCGACGATGCGGATTATCTTGCGCTGCGTTTGCCGACAGGACTGCTGGAGCTTTATCCGGAAGATCAGAATTTGCGGAAACTCTGGAACAGTGTGCCCCGGAAAGCGTCGGAATTGAACTCTGTGCTCGGCTTGCTCTGGTGGCAGCCGTCAGAGGGAAAACCGCAGGATTGGGGAAAGAACGGGCTGCCGGATCATGGATATTTCCCGCATCAGGGATATGCAGTTCTGCGGACAGGGGATAAGATGGAAGATTCTGTTATGGCGATCACGGCTCCGCAAGGTTCCGGTCATGCCCATTTGACATACGGTGCGATCTCTCTGACTTCCCGCGGCTTGCGGTTCCTGACCGAGCCCGGACAGGCTGTTCCCATGAGTGAATATCACAGTCAGATCATTATTGACGGGGAAGGGCGCAACAGAAGTGCATTGTCGAAGCCCATGCTGAAAAAGCCTGTCAGGGATGGGAATACAGTTTCTGTTGCAGTTGATTTTACGGAAGCCTTTGCAGTTTCCTTTTTCGGTGCGCCGGGATATTCCGGTATCCCTTGCGGACGGGCGGGGATCAAGTCTGGAAAACGGATCGTCACGATGATGAAAGCTGCAGATGGGATCCCGGCTTATTATCTGGTTTATGATAAAGTGGAAGCCGGACGGAATGTGAAAGTGGAACAGCTTTTTACAGCGGATCAGGGAATGGCTGTATGGACAGCAGCTTCTTCCCGGCATCATTGGATGGAGATAAACGATGGCCTTTTTAAAGGATATTATCAGAGTTCAGAGAAAGCAGACAAAGCAGAATGGACCGTAAAAGTTCCGAAGAAAGGGAAGTGGTATTTTCACCTTTATGCCCGGAACGGTGCGCCGGTTTCGTTGGAGATCGACGGTAAGAAATATGCTGTGACCTATTTGCAGCCCTATTCCCGTCCTGACACCTGGCAGTGGCGGCATTTCCGGATGAAGAACAAACCGTTTTTTGTGGAGCTGGGGGCAGGGGAGCATAAAATAGCGATCCAGTCTCAGGCAAAAATTTATGCGATCGCTCTTTCTGAACGCAGTGATATTTATCTTGGAGCCGATGCAAAAACAGATCTGCTTCTGGAAGTTGCAGATGCGAAGCGGATTGGAAAGGGATGGAAATGGATCAAACAGGAACAGACGGAACTGCATTTGATCCCCATGATCGGGAAACCGGAAATTCAAGTCACCCGCAAGATTTTCAATACCCGTTTTCACGGACAGCTCCAAGTGGCATTGCCCCAGGGGATTTTCTCTCAGAAAGGAGAAAAAGTGGAGTTTCTGACCTTGGTTTATCCGGCTGCGCCCGGTATGGAAATCCCTGTTGTGAAAGATGGAAAAATATATTGGAAAAAGGCAGTTGATACAGTAGAACCCGGAAACGATTTCATAAAAATAAGGAGAACATTGAAATGAGTATGCGCGACAAGTTCTGGATGTGGGGTTACACCATGGAGCAGGCGGAAACGAACCTGCCATTCACCGGAATTTACAGAAGTTTTTGCAGTCTGGAAAGTGCGGCTGAATATTTCGGGATGAACAATACTGTTTTCATGAACAGTATGCACTCATTGGACCGGCTGGAGGAAAATCTGGCATTTGTGAAAGATTCCAAACAGATTCTTTGCGGATTGCCCCACGGCGAAAAGAATGCTCTGGAAGGCGCAAAAGTTCTCAGTGAAATGTCTTTGAAATATCCGAATATCAAAGGGATCGTACTGGATGATTTTCTTCAGCTCTCCGGACATCCCACGACACCGGAACTGGTGAAAGGGATCCGGGATAATCTGAAGTCTGCCAATCCGGAACTGGAAATTTATGTGGTGATCTACTCCGACTTGAACCATCTGGATCTGACTCCGTATCTGGATTTGATCGACGGGA